>CAZVZZ010000017.1:0-27441 GCA_964631505.1 uncultured Cytophagia bacterium | reverse complement strand
ACGCGCGCTACTGATTTTTGAAATGGCGGCAGCTCGCCGCTTTGTCCGCGGATCAGTTGCAGCTCCTTGATCATCTGCCACGCGGCGGCAGCGCGCCCGGCATCGCCCACTTTATGCCAGAATTCAAGATCAAACGAGCGATTGCTATGTTGCTCGCGGGTGGATACGCGGGCCATGACCACGCGCTCGCGCGATTTTTCGGTTAATGCGTTCGGCTTTTCCATTCTTTCGCTCTTTCCAAATTTTTTACATCGAGAAGGTCTTGATCGCGTCCGGCAATTTTTTTAGCGTAAGTTATATCGTCGTGGCTCAGGACAAAAACGGTCTGATCGTCATAGCGGTGAATGGAATGGTTTTTCCAAGCCTCGGCGAATTGCAAGCCTTCAACGTCCATAATAATGTCGATACGATTCGGTTCGACGCCCATTTGAAAGACGACGTCTGGGTTGCAAAAATCGGCGACCGTCAAATCATCCAACGGCGCGCCAAATTTGATCAACGCATTCCACACCTTTTGGGCATTTTCCGGCGTCGGCTCAACCCAAATGTCCATATCTTTGGTGTAACGCGGCTCCGTGTGATAAATGACGGCATAAGCGCCAACGATTAAATACTGGACGCCAGCATCATTTAAACACTGCAAAAGATCTCTGAAGTCACGATTGCCATTCATGGAAATGAAGGTAATAAAAATTTTGGTATTTTACAAACCCTATTTGCCGCCGAGCAAATCCAGCACTGCCGCCACCATCGCAATGACGCCGGTTTTGATGGTCGGCTCCGGCAACGGCGCAAATTGACTGGAATGCAAAGACGGCAAGCCCTGTCCCGTGCGTAAACTTTCCTGCACGCGCTCCGGCGCCACGGTGCCGAGCCATAAAATCGCAATCGGAATTTTTTCGGCGGTGCGGCCGTATTCACCAAAATCCTCGCCGCCCATCACCGGCTCTTTCGCCACCACTTTGTCCGCACCAAGAATGGCCTGCATCGAAGCCGTCATTTTTTTGATCAGCGCGGGATCGTTGTAAGTTGACGGTGTGAACTCATCCGCGACTTTCACGATCGGCATACGATTTTCCGGAACCCCGGCGGCGATGGCGACGCCGCGACAGATGCGCTCGATAGATTTCAGCGTTTGCTCGCGCGCGTGATCGGAATACGAGCGCACCGTGAGCTGCAGTTGCACTTCATCCGAAATAATATTGTGTTTCGTGCCGCCATGAATCGAGCCGACGGTGACGACGGCGGGATCGATGGGTTTCATTTCACGGCTGACGATGGTTTGCAGGGCCATGATGGTCTGCGCGGCAATCACCACCGGATCTTTGGTGGTGTGCGGGTAGGCGCCATGCCCGCCGACGCCGCGAATGGTGAGGTCAACCGAATTGACATTGGCGAGCGCATAACCTTCACAGAAGCCGACCGTTCCCGCCGGCAACTCCGAGGCAACATGCCACGCGACGCAATAATCCGGTTTCGGAAATTTCGTGAACAGGCCGTCAAGCAACACGGCGCGCGCGCCGCCGCCACGTTCTTCTGCGGGCTGGCCGAGAAAAACCAGCGTGCCGCGCCATTGATTTTTAAGCTGGCTCAGCAACCGCGCCGCGCCGATAAACGCCGTCATGTGGATGTCATGGCCGCAAGCATGCATCACGCCGACTTCGTTGTTTTGCTCATCGTGCACGCGCACCTTGCTGGCATATTCAACGCCGGTGTTTTCGGTCACCGGCAGCGCGTCGAGATCCGTGCGAATCAACACCGTCGGTCCCGCGCCGTTTTTCAAGACGCCAACCACGCCGTATTTGCCAACGCCCGGGGTCACGGCGTATCCGGCGTTGTTAAGCTCTTGCGCCATCCGCGCCGCGGTTTTTTCTTCATGGAAAGAAAGCTCGGGGTTGCGGTGCAGGTGGTTATAAAGCTGCTCCAGTGCCGCATATTCCTGTCCGGCCCGCGTTTTTATTTCATCGTTGAGCTGGCGGGGTTTGACATTTTGCGCCACAAGCGGAGCCGCCGCGGCGCTGAAAAAAAGCAGCGTCAATGCGGTTAATCGCATTCTTCCTCCTTGAAATAAGGAACCCTCAGATCACTGTTATTGAGATAAATTTTCTCGCTCAAATTTTTCCGCCTCAACCGGCGGTTGCGCCGTTCCATTCATGGGCGGCGCCCCCGGCACTTTTCCATTCAAAAGTGCTTCCAATTCCGCGCCGTCAACCATTTCTTTTTCCAACAGCATCAGCGCCAATTTCTCCAACTTTTCTTTTTTTTCACGCAGCAACGCGGTAACCTCACGGTAAGCGTTTTCCACGATGGTACGAACCTCTTCATCGATTTCACCGGCGACGCGTTCGCTGTGCGGCTCGCCGCCAAATTCGAAGCCGACGAAGGGGCCGCGTTTTTCTTTGGCGTAGTAGAGCGGACCGAGCTTGCTGCTCATGCCATATTCGGTGACCATGCTGCGCGCAATGGCGGTGCCGCGTTCGAGATCATTTTGCGCGCCGGTGGAAATTTCTTGAAAAATGATTTCCTCGGCCACGCGACCGCCGAGCAAAACTTTTAGCCGGTTGAGCAACTCGGTGCGCGTCATCAGATAACGATCTTCCGTCGGCAATTGCAGCGTGTAACCCAGCGCCGCCACGCCGCGCGGAATGATCGAAACACGGTGCACCGGATCGACGCCCACCAGGCTGCCCGCCACCACGGCATGGCCGGCCTCGTGATAAGCGACGATTTCTTTTTCCTTTTTATTGAGCACGCGATTCTTTTTTTCCAGCCCGGCGATGACGCGGTCAATCGCCTCTTCCAAATCGGTGTTTTCCACTTGTTGCTTGTTGGCGCGCGCCGCCAGCAACGCTGATTCGTTGATGACGTTGGCAAGATCAGCGCCGACAAACCCCGGCGTCCGCGCCGCGATCACGCGCAAATCCACTTCCGGCGCGAACTTTACTTTGCGCGCATGCACTTTCAAAATGGACTCGCGCCCGTTGATATCGGGGCGATCGACAACGACCTGACGATCAAAACGGCCCGGCCGCAGCAAGGCAATGTCGAGAATTTCCGGGCGGTTGGTGGCGGACATAATGATCACGCCGCTGTTCGGCGCAAAGCCGTCCATTTCCACCAGAAGCTGATTGAGTGTTTGTTCGCGTTCGTCGTGGCTGGAGAGCGGGCTCATGCCGCGCGCTTTGCCGAGCGCATCAAGCTCGTCGATGAACACGATGCACGGCGCCTGCGCTTGCGCCTGTTGAAACAAATCACGCACCCGCGCCGCACCGACACCGACGAACATCTCCACAAAATCCGAGCCGCTCAACGAGAAGAACGGCACACCCGCCTCGCCGGCCACTGCGCGCGCCAGCAACGTTTTTCCCGTTCCCGGCGGACCGACGAGCAAAACCCCTTTGGGAATATTGCCGCCAAGACTTTTGAATTTATCCGGATTTTTTAAATACTCGACCACTTCGCGCACTTCTTCGATCGCTTCGTCGATGCCGGCAACGTCTTGAAACGTGACTTTGGTTTTGCCTTCGACATAAATTTTCGCTTTGCTGCGGCCAATGGACATCAGGCCGCCCTGCGGATTTACGCGCCGGAACATGAGTCCCCAAATCGCGACGAGAATCAGCAACGGCAAAACCCAATTCAGCAAAATGACTTGCCACCAACCGTCGTCCAGTTTGCCGGAAAATTTAACCCCCGCGGCTTCCAGCTCTTTGACCAGCTCGGGATCGTCGACCGGAATCGTCGAAAATTTTATGCCGCCGGCACTCGAGTCCGCTGGCGTCACCCGTTCCGCGGTTTCGGCTTGGCGCCGTCCGGTGATTTTTTGCGGGGTAATTTCGCAGGCGATAATCTTCCCTTCACGAATTAATTTTTTAAATTCACTGTAGTCGAGAGGGCGGACGTCGTCGATCACGAAATAGCTGTGCAGTGCATACATCATGATCACTGCGATCATAATGTACCAAAAAGAGAAATTCATCCGGCGATTTTGCAGCCGCCGCGGTTTGGGATTTTCCATTGTGCGTTTGGTGGTGAAATTCAACGCGATGCGATTGTTTTCGGGTTTTTATTCAATATAGGGAAGCTGCCGCGCAAAGTCAAGGGCAACTGCCGGTAAAAACAAAAAAGCCGCGCATCGTCATGACGCCGGCTTTATTATTCTTCCTTTTGATCGTCTGGTTTATTTTCCCGCCCGCTCCGCCACGTCCAGCCGATTCTTCGCCCGTTCCAGTGAGCCGCGCGTGCGTTCCACATCCC
The DNA here is from genome assembly GCA_964631505.1 of uncultured Cytophagia bacterium. Lineage (GTDB taxonomy): Bacteria > Zhuqueibacterota > Zhuqueibacteria > Zhuqueibacterales > Zhuqueibacteraceae > Zhuqueibacter. The sequence continues at coordinate 23,184 of CAZVZZ010000017.1, read as the reverse complement.
ATTGGCGGCGGCCTTCCTGCAAACGTTTGGTGGCGCGCTCTTTCGCTTCTTCGGCGCGCTTCACGTCAATTTCGGAGGTGGCTTCGGCGGTCTCCGCAAAAATTTTCACGCCATTCGGCAGTACTTCCGCGAAGCCGCCGGAAATCGCGAAGTATAATTCGCGCTTTTCCTGGCCGGGCGCATGTTGCTCGACCTTCAAATAGCCGATTTGCAAGCTGGTGAGCAACGGCGTGTGTCCCGGCAAAACGCCGAAGTAGCCTTCCTCGCCGGGCGCGATGATCGCCGAAACCGGCTCGGAGAACACTTTGCGGAACGGGGTGACGATTTCGAGGTGGATATTTTTCATACTGGTTTCTCGTTGCTTGTTTCTTGTTGCTGGTTGCTACAAGAAACAAGCTCCCAGCAACCAGTCACAAGCAACCAGCCACTATCCTTTCATCCTTTTCGCGTTTTCAATCGCTTCTTCAATCGTTCCCACCATATAAAATGCCTGCTCGGGCAGGTCATCATAATTGCCTTCAACGATGCCTTTGAAGCTGCGGATCGTGTCTTCCAGGCGAACGTAGCGGCCGGGCGTGCCGGTGAACTCCTGCGCGACGAAGAACGGTTGGCTCAAGAATTTCTGAATGCGGCGCGCGCGGTTGACGGCGACTTTGTCGTCGTCGGAAAGCTCTTCCATGCCAAGAATCGCGATGATGTCCTGCAGATCTTTGTACTTTTGCAAAATGAGCTGCACTTGCCGCGCGACTTGATAATGCTCTTCGCCGACGATGGACGGCGTAAGAATACGCGAGGTGGAATCGAGCGGATCGACGGCGGGATAAATCGCCAGTTCTGCGATGGAGCGCGACAACACCGTCGTCGCGTCCAAGTGCGAAAACGTCGTGGCCGGCGCCGGATCGGTCAGATCGTCGGCAGGAACGTAAATCGCTTGCACGGAGGTGATCGAACCGCGCTTCGTGGAAGTGATGCGCTCTTGCAGCGCGCCGACTTCGGTGGCGAGCGTCGGCTGATAACCGACGGCGGAAGGCATACGGCCGAGCAATGCCGACACTTCGGAGCCGGCTTGCGTGAAGCGAAAAATGTTATCGACGAACAACAGCACGTCTTTGCCTTCTTCATCGCGGAAATATTCGGCAATGGTCAGCGCCGAAATGCCGACGCGTTGGCGCGCGCCGGGCGGCTCGTTCATCTGGCCGAACACCATGCTGGTTTTGCTGATGACGCCGGATTGCTTCATTTCGAGCAGCAAGTCGTTGCCTTCGCGCGTGCGCTCGCCGACGCCCGCGAACACCGAATAGCCGCCATGCTCGGTGGCGATGTTGCGAATCAATTCTTGAATCAACACCGTTTTGCCGACGCCGGCGCCGCCGAACAGGCCGGTCTTGCCGCCGCGCGAATAGGGTTCGAGCAGATCGACAACTTTGATGCCGGTTTCGAGAATCTGCGAGCGGGTGTCGAGCTGGTCAAACGCCGGCGCGGGACGGTGAATCGGATACGATTTGTCAGCTTTCACCGGTCCCAGTTCGTCAATCGGCTCTCCGATGACATTCAGCACGCGGCCGAGCGTGCCGGGGCCGACCGGCACCATGATTGGACTGCCGGTGTTGCGGACTTTCATGCCGCGCACCAAACCGTCAGTGGAATCCATGGCGACCGTGCGCACACTGTTCTCGCCGAGATGCTGTTGCACCTCAAGCACCAAGCGGCTCGCGCTTTTATCACGCTCGACTTCCAACGCGTTCAGAATAGCGGGAAGCGATCCATCTTCAAAAGCCACGTCCACCACGGGGCCGATGATTTGTACGATTTTGCCGACGCTCATTTCCAGGTAACCTCATCAATAAAATTTTCAACGATTCGCTAAAGAGTGCTTGTTTCTGCTTGCCTCAATTATCAATCACGCTTTTTTCAATATCAACCAGTAATCATGCCGCCATCTTCTTTGACATTTTTGCCGGGGCAAACAAATATTTCACCGGCAATAGTTTTTTCAAATCAAGATGTTTGGAAGCATCGAGAATTTCGATACCGACAATTCTTTCATTTCGTCCGATATCCAAGACTACATCATCGTCTAAACGGCGATTGACCACCGCTTGTTTGCGCTCATCGAGGCGGATATAGAGCAAATCGCTTTTGGAATTATATGTAATCTGCATAGCATTAATTCCACTTTCCATAAAAAACGTAAACCGTTACGGTTACAGCAATACCTGCTTCAATGACATAAATTACTTCCACCCTTTTTTGTGCATAATACTTTCCATTCCACACCTGTCTAAAATCGTAAACTTTTGCTTTGCCAAGACGGCCATATTTTGCGGGAATGGCAAGGCCACTGTTAATAACCTCTTTGATTTCTCTTGAATTTGTTCCACGTTCCCTTGCACGCAGCAAGGTATGCGAATCTATTTGGATTTTCATGCTATTTCATCAAACAAGCATGATAGACAAGACCGTCCTGCGGATGCCGTCTGCGTTACGTCACTTCTTCAACGCCTCGGCGCCGCCGACGATGTCCATCAATTCGCGCGTGATACTCGCTTGCCGGACTTTGTTGTAGTACAACGTCAATTGGAAAATCAACTCTTTGGCGTTGTCGCTGGCGGCGCCCATCGCGGCCATGCGCGCGCCCATTTCCGCAGCAAAGGATTCGAGCAGCGCTTGCCAGATTTCGACGTTCAAATAACGCGGACAGAGATTGTCGAGAATTTTGATCGGCGACGGCTCGAAAATAAATTCGGCGGCAAACTTTTCGTCTTTCGGCGGACGCGGCGCAATCGGCAGCAGTTGCTGCACAACGATGTTTTGCTGAATCGCGGATTTAAATTCATTGAACACGAGATAAATCCGATCCAGCTTGCCGTTCACATACTGATCTTGAATCAGCGCGGCGATGTCCTGCGCGTGTTTGAAATCCAGCTTGTCGAAAAAATTGACGTACTTTTCCAAAATCGGATAACGGCGGCGGTTGAAAAACTCGAAGCCTTTTTTGCCGATGGTGATCAACTGAATTTCCTGGCCGTTCTGACGCGCCGCATTCATCTCGTTCGTCGCGCGACGGATGATATTCGCGTTGAAGCTGCCGCACAAGCCGCGATCGCCGGTGACCACGACAAAGCCGACGTGCTTAGGCTCTTTATCCTGCAACAACGGGTGCAACGAATGGTCGACTTTGGCGGCGACGTGCCCGAGGGTATCATCCAGGCTTTTGGCATACGGGCGCGCTTTCAACATGCGGTCTTGCGCCTTGCGCAAACGCGCCGCCGCCACCATTTTCATGGCTTTGGTAATTTGCTGCGTGCTCTTGATGCTCGCGATGCGCCGCCGTATGGTGCGAAGTGTTGCCACTAAAAATTTCCTCTTTCAAAAATTATTTTGTTTCCAACTTCGCTTTGAAGCCTTTAATAAATTCCCCCGCCGCTGTTGTCAATGTCGCGCGCAGGCTATCGTCGATTTGTTTTTTGCCAATGATGTCTTGCAAGGCCTGCGGATAACTCGATTCGAGATAAGCGAGATACTCTTTCTGCAAGCGGCCAACTTGCGGTGTCGGCACTTCATCGAGATAACCATTGACGCCGAGGAAAATCATCGCAATTTGTTTTTCCACCGGCATCGGCTGATATTGATCTTGCTTCAGCAACTCCACCATGCGCTCGCCGCGCGTGAGCTGCGCGAGCGTGGCTTTATCCAAATCCGAGCCGAATTTGGCAAACGCCGCCAACTCGCGATATTGCGCGAGATCGAGACGGAGGCGCCCGGCGACCTGTTTGGTGGCTTTGATCTGCGCGTTGCCGCCGACGCGGCTGACCGAGAGGCCGACGTTGATGGCCGGGCGCACGCCGGCGTAAAACAAATCGCCTTCGAGGTAAATCTGCCCGTCAGTGATGGAAATCACGTTCGTCGGAATGTACGCGGAAACGTCGCCGGCTTGCGTTTCGATAATCGGCAGCGCGGTCAGCGAACCGCCGCCCTTCGGCACGCCGTCTTTTTTCAACGCGCTCAAATCGTCGGTCAATTTCGCGGCGCGCTCGAGCAAGCGAGAATGGAGATAAAAAACGTCGCCGGGATAAGCTTCGCGGCCGGGCGGACGGCGCAGCAGCAGCGAGACTTGGCGATAGGCCCACGCGTGTTTAGAAAGATCGTCATAAACCACGAGCGCGTGCATGCCGTTGTCACGGAAATATTCGCCCATTGCCGCGCCGGAATAAGGCGCGATGTATTGCAGCGGCGCCGGATCGCTGGCGTTGGCCGCGACGACGATGGTATAATCCATCGCACCGCTGTCTTCAAGCGTCTTCACGACTTTCGCGACGGAAGAGCCTTTTTGGCCGACGGCAACATAGATGCATTTCACGTCACCGCCGCGTTGGTTGATAATCGTGTCAATTGCGACGGCGGTTTTGCCGGTGCCGCGGTCGCCGATGATCAGCTCGCGCTGGCCGCGGCCAATGGGAATCATCGCGTCGATGGCTTTGAGGCCAGTTTGCAGCGGCTCTTTCACGGGTTGGCGCTGCACAACGCCGAGAGCCTTGCGTTCGAGCAGGCCACGCTGCTTGGTTTGCACCGGGCCTTTGCCATCAATCGGCTCACCGAGCGGATTGACAACGCGCCCGAGCAACTCCGGACCGACGGGCACGTCCATGACGCGGCCGGTGCGCTTGGCAATGTCGCCCTCTTTGATCGCCACATCACGGCCGAAGAGCACGACGCCGACGTTGTCCTCTTCGAGGTTGAGGGCCATGCCCATCACGCCGCCGGGGAACTCGACCAACTCACTGGCCTGCACATTTTGCAAACCATACACGCGGGCGATGCCGTCACCGACTTGAATGACTTCGCCGACTTCCGATACGTCGACTTTTTTCTCAAAACCTTCGATCTGTTTTTTCAAGATCGAAGTGATTTCATCAGGCCGAATATCCATGCGCTCGGCGTCTCCTCAAGAAGTTTTAAATAATTAGGTAAAACTTGTAGTCGCGCCTTTAGGCGCAACATGTACGAAATTTAAACAAATCGTCTGTAAAGCCAAGATGCGCTCTTGTTCCCGGCCGCAACACCTAAAGGCGGCGCTACGAACGCCTCAATTCCGGTTGCTTAAAAACTGCGCGCGCAGGCGCTCGAGCTGCTGCTTGACCGAGCCGTCCATCACTTTACCGTCGATGTTCAACACGATGCCGCCGAGAATCGAGGGATCGACTTGGTTTTCGAGATCGACCTGCTTGTTCAAGCTTTTCGACAGCGAAGCCTTTAAATCGTCCGAAATTTTTTTGTCGAGCGGCACCGCGGTGACGGCCAATGCGCGGGTGCGGCGCGCAAAGCGGTCGTACAGCTCGTCAAACGACTTGACGATCTCCGCCATCGCGTTGTGCCGCCCTTTTTGAATCACCACGACCAGAAAGTTGAAAAAGACATTGGAATAACGGTCTTGAAAAACTTTCTCGATCGCGGCGCGTTTGTCGGCGCGGCTGTGCTCCGGCGAGCGAAAGAAATCAGCGAACGCTTTATTCTCTTCCAAAGCCGCGGCAAAATTATGCAGCTCGCCGCGAATTTTTTCGAGCAGCTTGCGCTCTTGCGCGATCTCAAACAGCGCTTTGGCGTAACGCCGGGCGAGGATTTCTTCTTTCATGGTCACCAATTAATTTACGAATTACGTTTGACGAATTACGCTTCTAAAACGTAATGCGTAATGCGTAAAAAACCTCAATTCGGCTCGCCGCGCAGGTTTTGCATATCATGCAAGGCTTGACGAATCAAATCCTGATGATCTTTGACGGCCAGCGATTTGCCGATAATACGGCCAGCGATGCTGATCGACATTTCCGCCGCGGTTTGTTTGATTTCTTCCAGCGCTTTTTGGCGCGCCAAATCGATTTCGCGTTTGGTGCGCTGCAAAACCTGGTCGGCGTTGCTCTGCGCCTCGGCGACGATCTTATCGCGCGCGGACTCGGCGTCTTTGCGGCTGCGGGTGATCAACTCCTGCGCCTCTTTGCTGGCTTTCGCCATCATGGCTTCATACTCGGCGCGGGCATTTTCCGCCGCCTTTTGCGCGGCTTCAGCCTTTTCCAAAGAGTCTTTGATCTTTTTGGTGCGCTCTTCGAGGCCGCCGACAATCGGCTTCCACGCGAGTTTGCGCAGAATCACCAGCAGCAAAACAAAAATAATGATGGTCCACGCAATCAGACCGGTATGCAGTTGCAGCATGATTTCTCTTTTTAGTTTGGCACAAATCAAAAACAGCTTCACCGACGAGGCCGTCTTACGGTCTCAGTCTGGGCTACGATTACTTAATCGCCAAGAGAACGCAAACGACTTCGCCGAAAAGGGCGACGCCTTCAATAAGGGCGGCGGCGATGATCATCGTACCGCGCACGTCGCCGGCAGCTTCGGGCTGGCGGCCGATCGCTTCCATTGCGGCGCTGGCAATTTTACCAATACCAAAACCGGCACCTAACGCAACGATACCTGCGCCAAAACCGGCAGCCAAGTGGGCCAAGCTCAAACCTTCCATTTGTCAATTCCTCCTTACAGAGATCAAGGTGTGTGAGTCAATAACGACGAGCCAAAACTCGCCATATTTTAGTTTAATTTATTAGCAGAACTCAAAGTCCAGACGGGCCATCGGGCTACGCCCGTCGGGCTGCGCCCGGATGGGCTTACATCAGTGCTGCGCGCCGTGGCCTTCTTCGTGACCATGCTCGGAATGGGCGCCGGCGCCGATGAACAGCGAAGACAGCAGGGTGAAAATATAGGCTTGTAAAAAAGCCACCAACAATTCCAATAAATTGACGAATAAAGCAAAAGCGATCGACACCGGTGCAATGCCGTAACCGGCAATGGGGTTTTCACCGCTTTTACCAAAGATGAAAATCAAGCCGACGAGCGACAAAATCACGACGTGGCCGGCGGTCATGTTCGCATACAAACGGATGCACAAGGCGAACGGTTTGGTAAACAGGCCGAGAAATTCGACCGGAACCATGATCGGCCACATCAACGGATGCACGCCGCCGGTGAGATGTTTCAGAAAGCCGCCGAGGCCCTGCGATTTAATCGCCGTCGCTTGCGTCAAAACAAACGTCATGATCGCGAGGCCGGCGGTAACGCTCACATTGCCGGTCGCGGTTGCGGCATACGGAACCAAACCGAGCAGGTTACATGTCAAGATAAAAAAGAAAGCGGTGCATAAATACGGCGTGAATTTGCCGGCGAGTTTTTCGCCCAAATTGGGAATGGCAATTTGCGTGTAAATAAATTCGACGACAGTTTCGATCGCGGCGGCAAAACCGGTGGGCACTTCATCGGGGCTGCGGCGGCGTGCGGCAATGCTCATCAAAACGATCAGCAGCACCGCCACCACCATCATCATCACCACGTGCTTGGTAATGGAAAAATCAATGCCGTATAATTCAAGGTGGGGGAGATGAACTTCGCCAATTAAAGGCAGTTCGATTTTGTTGTCGTCGCTGATGTGATGAATGATAACGGAGCCAATGTCGTCGCCGTGCCCCGCTTCACCATGGCCGCTGGAACCGTGTTCTTCTTGCGGGGGGCTGGCATGCTCAGAAGGCAAAGCGGCATGGGAAGTGTCTGCGGGAGTGGTGGAAGCGTGTTGCTCACCCTGCGAAACAGCCGTTGCAGTTTGGCAAAACAGGAGAAACAATATGAGTGTAAAGCTCAATGCGCCCTTCATGCCTTAGGTATTGATTTAGCTTGTTTGAAATATCTTTGTAAGATGATCGTTTCGATAAATTGAAAAAGCAAATATGAAATCAACAACGTCCATGTGAACGTTTTGCCGTCGAGTTCGGTAAACTTCCACACCACCACCATCGCGAGGCCGAAAACCACCAGCCGGCCTAGAAAGCCGCCGACCAAAACCCAAAGAAATTGCTGTAATGACCGCGTGCGCGCCCAGCGCAACGCCATGTAGCTGCCCGCTGCCAGCACGGTGCTTAGCAACAGGGCATAAAAAAATCCCCACTGAATTGGCGAAGCGGCAATCGTCATGATGAAATTCAGGGAGACTTTTAGTGAAGACATCGTCCCGCTCAAGGCGGGGTAGAAAAAAAGTAGCATCAAATTTTCTTTGATGATTCTTCGCTGCTCTCTTCCGCGGCTTCGGTCTTCATCACGGTGCGATAAAGGCTAATAAATCCTGCGGTCGCACCCAACAGAATGCCGATGATCAAAGCGATCGGAGAAATCGACAGCTTTTGATCTAGCCAGTAACCGCCGTAACCGCCGATGCCGATGGCGAGCGCAAAACGCACGCCGACATCGCTATAAACGGCGATCAACCGCGGCCAATTTGTGGGAGCGGTTTTACGCACCGCATTGCCTTATCGATTGACTTGCACTTCCGGCCTGCCGAGACGTTCAGAAGGGCGCGCCCGGTCGCCGAGCGTGGTGCCTTCCGGCAACGCCAACACTTTGCCGTCGTCCGTCATCGAGCAGACGCCTTCAAAGATCGCGCCTTCATCGATGACCAGCTTGGAAGTTTTCAATTCACCATAAAACGACGACTTGGCTTCGAGCACCACTTTGCCGCTGGCGAAAATTTTGCCTTTGATTTTGCCGCCAACAATGGCGTTCTTTACGCGAATTTCGCCTTCGATCTCGCCTTCCTTGCCAATGACCAGTGAATCCGTCGTGCTCACCTGGCCTTTGAGGCGGCCATCAACGCGGAGGCTGCTTTGCACCTTAACGGTGCCTTCCAACGCCGAGCCTTTGCCGATGATCGTATTTAAATCGCCGCTTTTCTCAAAATCGTCCATGTCCTTTTTCCCCAGCATTTTCACCTCATGCTGTTAATGATCAATTCGTCCTGTTTATTTAGAATTGGCGCGAAAGGCCAAAAGCACCTGTCGAGGGTCAATGGCCACGCCGTCTTGCCAAATTTCAAAATGCAGATGCGGCCCGGAACTGACGCCGGAATTTCCCAACAGCGCCACCGGATCGCCTTTTTTCACCACGGCGCGATCGTGCGTTAGCAAGCGATCATTGTGGCCGTAATAGGAAAAAATGTTGTCGCCGTGATGGATGATGATCAAATTGCCCCAGACGTACGTCCAGTTGGCAAAAACCACTTGACCATCACCGGCCGCAAAAACGACCGAACCGCGTTTACCGGCAATGTCAATACCAAGATGCGACCGGAACGGAAAGTCTTTGCTGCGCGAGAACTCCGTCGTGATCACGCCTTCTGCCGGCAACAGCGTCGGCATATTTTTCGCGTACCGCGAATCATTCTCACGGCGGCGCGCCGTAAAAGCACCGGTAGAAGGAACAAACGCTGGTTTTACCACTTCACGACTGCCCAGAACCGTGGCTGCTGGCACATCAATTTTCGCCGACATCGCTGTCGAATTGCCCGGCAGGATCGAACTCAAACTCAAACCGCCTTTGGCATTAGGATCAACGCCGAGCAGGCTCAACAGCTTGGCTTGCTCTTTCGACATGCGATCCATTTCCGCCGACAACTGATACACCCGCTTGTTATCTTCGAGCAGTTGCGAGTTGGAGCGCTCCAGCTCTTTGTTTTCCGAATGCACTTGAAAATAGCGCCAATAGAACACGGCGCCGAGAATCACGTGAATCACCAAAACGATGGCCACGCCCATCAACACCTTGGCGGCCGGCCAACTCAAGCGGAAATTATACGGCTCAGCATTGTCATCGGGAATGAGCAGAACCGATATTCTTCGTGATCGTCTCTTTTTCATAACTTCTTCCCATCTCTCCTCCCGTCAACGGGAGGCGCGCTCATTCCCCTTTGGGCGCCGCCTCCGCGCGCCAACTTGATGCAAAATAAGCGCAAACCATGTACCGAACATGACGTTGGCTTGCGGACAAATTTCAGGGCTTATTCCTTCAAAAACCTGCTTTTTATGCCATCTTGAGCAATCACACGGCGCTCGCAGGAAATTTTAAAATAAATATTTCGCGCCAAAAAGTCAACCTTTTTCTCTTTTAAATTTTTTGCATCAACTCCAGCAGCCGTTCGAGATCGTTGTCGGAATAAAACTCCAATTCGATTTTGCCGCCCTTGCCTTGCAAATTGATCCGCACCTGCGTGCCAAAAATTCGCCGCAGTTTATCTTCCGCCTCGCGCACCGCGTAGGGCGCCGTCGGCGAGACTTTCTTCTTCGCCGCGCTTTTCGGCTTGCTGGCGCGCTGCACCAGCTTTTCCACTTGTCGCACGCTCAAGCCGTTTTTGAGAATCGATTTCCACAGATCAACCTGATGCGCGCGATCGGGCAACCCCAATAGCGCCCGCGCGTGCCCCGCCGACAGCTCGCTTTTGCGCAAGCTCTCTTGCACCGCCTCCGGCAGTTTCAGCAACCGCAACGAGTTGGCGATGGTGGCGCGGTCTTTGCCGACTTTTTGCGCCACAATTTCTTGCGTCAGATTGCATTCGTCGATCAAACGCTGATAACCGAACGCTTCTTCAATCGGGTTCAGATTTTCGCGCTGCACGTTCTCGATGAGCGCCATCTCCATCATCTGGCGATCATCGTGCACTTCCCGCACGTAAGCGGGAATGCGCTCGTAGCCCAACTCCTGCACGGCGCGAAAACGCCGTTCGCCGGCGATCAATTGGTAGCTGCCATTATAGGGCCGCACGGTGACCGGCGTGACGAGGCCGTTTTCGGAAATGGATTGCTTCAGCTCTTGCAGCGCCTGCGGGTCAAAATCGGTGCGCGGTTGAAAAGGGTTGACCGCAATGCGGGAAATTTCTATCTCATGAATAGAACCCGTGCCCGCATCGTTTTTATGGTTGCGTTCCGCGCCGATATCAGGAATGAGCGCGGACAGCCCTCTTCCCAGCCTCTTGGTGGTGACCATTCTGTAAAATCTCGGTAGCCAAACTCATGTAATTTTCCGCGCCACTGCTGACGGCGTCATAAAGGATAATCGGTTTGCCGTGGCTCGGCGCTTCGCTTAGGCGCACATTGCGCAAGACGACGGATTTAAAAACTTTGTCGCCAAAATATTTTTTGACGTCTTCGGCAACCTGCCGGCTCAGGTTCAGTCGCCCGTCAAACATGGTCAACAGCACACCTTCGATTTCGAGACGGGTATTCAAATGTTTTTGCACGAGCCGGACGGTGTTCAGCAACTGGCTCAATCCTTCCAGCGCGTAATACTCGCATTGAATCGGGATCAAAACCGAGTCCGCGGCGGTGAGCGCGTTTAACGTGAGCAGGCCGAGTGACGGCGGGCAATCGATAAAAATATACTCGTATTCTTGCTGCAAATTGGCAAAGGCCGCCGCCAGAACTTTCTCGCGCGAGATGGCGCTCGCCAGTTCCAATTCGGCGCCCACCAGGCGCACGTGCGACGGCAGCAAATCAAGAAAGTCCAACTGCGTTTTCACGATGGCCTGATTGATATTGAGATCGTTGATCAGCACCTCGTAAACGCTGTTGCCGACTTTATTCGGGTCGATGCCAAAACCGCTGGTGGTGTTGGCCTGCGGATCCATATCCACGACCAGCACTTTATGCTCGGCCACCGCGATGCACGACGACAAATTGACGGCGGTTGTGGTTTTGCCCACCCCGCCTTTTTGATTTGATATGGAAATGGTCCTTGCCACTTCTCCTCCGTTCAAACTCTTCCTTTTACTTAAAGCTTGCCGGTTAGCCAGTTAATATTTTAACGGCCAAACATTTTCCTCATTGGCTGCGGCTCACGTTAAGAAGTTAGCGTATAATCGCGTGAAAATCAAGTTGAATTTTGACTCAAAAATATGACGACCCGCCAAACACGCTCGACCGTCCGCCGCGTTTCTCAATTTTAATGTCTTTTAACAGCGGCGCTTTGATGCCGAGGCGAAAATAAAATCCCTTGCTGTAGCCGGTCGGCGTCCAGAAAAATTGCATTTCCCAACAATGTAGGTCGCGATAAATCGTGTAGCGTTGATCGACCACTTTTTTATCGCGCAGATCAAAACTGCCGTAAACGCCGACGCGCCAGTTTTTCGTCAGCGTCACATCGGCGTTGTCCAGTGTCAGTTGCGCCGTTGTGCTCGGTTTCGCGGGATTGGCGCGGCTTTGGTTGAAGCTCAACGAAAAGCTCACCTGCCACGGCACCTCGGTGTCGGCAAAATAAGACATCGGCGCGAGGCGATTGGGCGGCAATTCGGGAAGCGTTTCTTCCTCCTTTTCTTCATCATTTTTAACCGTCTCAAATTGCCCCGCCGAGTTTGCCCCACCTTTGCCCTGAAAACGAAAACTCGCGCCGACGTTCACATTTGTCAGCCGCAAATATTGATTTTCCCACAGACGGCGATTTTTCTTGAACAACAAGCGATTCACCGTCCGGCCCAGTTTTTGATCGAACTCATAAAAACTGTGCGAAGTGCTGGCATTGAGTGAAATATTTTGCGCCGGGTTGGCAAACAACGACGAGCTTAAATCCGACTGTTTAAATTGCTCGGCGGCAAAATTGTGAAAGCTCGAAAACGTCAGCGTGAACAAATCGACTTTCTTGAGTTTGTCCTCGGCGTCGGCTGCGCCGGTCCGGGTTTTCATTTGGAAAAAATTGCGCAACGACATGTTCAGGCTTGCCTGCTCGCCCTGCGGCGTCGCGCCGTTGAAACGATCGCGCCGCACCGTGCTGTCATTGGCGAACGTCACCGTTTTAAAATAGCCCCATTTGGGGTCGGAAAAATCCGGACGATAGGAAAAGCCCAGACTCGGCTCCATCGTATGCCGCAGCGCCCGCACCGGACCCAGGCGCGGTTGAAACGTCCCATACAGCTTGGTGCTCATGGACGCGTTGTAATTAAAGAGGTGTAATGCCGCAAAGCCTTTATCCTCACGACTGCCGATGATTTCTTTGCCGGCCTTGTCGGTGGTTACAAAATATTCGGTCGCACGATCAAACCAATTTTCCGTCGCCTGTACACTTTGGTTCAAATTCAGCCACGGGAAAAACGCTTTGATGCCGTTGAGTGAAAGGCTCAAGCTGTGATTGGCAGAGCTTAGTTGTTCCACCTTGGAAGTGTCGGAAGTTTTGGAGTAACGATTCTGCGCGGCGCTGGAAAGGCTGTAATAAAAATTTTCATACCAGTGCCGTTCCTCCAGTTTGCCGCCGGCCGGCCGTTTTTTATTCGGATCAGCTCTGCCGAAAAGCTGGCGTTGGCCAAAATTCAAATTGATGCTCGGCAGCAGGCGTTGATAGGAGCCGTTGTCGAGATCTTTGAAATCGCTCGCCGTGGCGCTGAAGCTGGCGCTGCCAAAACTTTTGCTGAAGGTCGCCTGCGACGTAATCGTCCGGCGCAACTGATCCTGGCGATTGGTGCTGAAGAGACGATAATAGTTGCTGCTCGAAAAGCTTCCCGACGCATTCAAATGCGTCGTGGCATTGAACGGCTGGCTGTGATTGAAATTGATCTCCCAGCGCCGTTCTTTGGTTTGATCGATCGAAAAATTTTTGCGCGTGAACGAGCCGCCGACACGGCCGGAAAAACTGTAACGCTTGACGTAGGCAAAATCACCGTTGAACACCCAGCCGGAGCGTTCGTAATAATCCACCGTGCTGGCGAGATCGTAATAGTCGCTCATCGCCCAGTAATAACCGAGTCCGCGCAAATAGCGCCCCTCAAGTTGGCTCGCGCCAAAGCGCGGCACAATCAAGCCGGAACGGCGGCCGCTGCTGTTGGTCGGAAAAAAAGCGAACGGCAAAATCGCCAGCGGAATTTTGCCGATATAAAACACAATCGGTTTGGCCACCACGTTTTTGCCGACCGTGACTTTCATTTTGCGGCCGCGAAAGTGAAAGTGCGGATTCTCTTCGCGATCACACGTGCTGTAATCGCCGTTGGAAACATAATACGTTTGGCTGTCTGCCCGCTTGATTTGCGCGCCGAAATATTTGCCGTCCTGAAATTCCGTGCGCCCGCGCAACACGCGGCCTTTTTCCGTCGCAAAATTGTATTCCATGCGTTCCCCGGCCATGCGCTCGCCGCCGTCGGTGAAAAGCGGATAACCCTTCTCGGCTTTGGCGAGACTGTCCGCGCGCGTGTTTTGGCTTTTGCCATTCGTGGCTTTGCCGGTGGTTGGCAGCAATGAATCTGGCAGTGGCTCGGCTATGAGCAAGCGCTTGTCCCAATCGACGGTGATCTTGCCGGCTTCGAGAACCATCGTTTTATATTTCACTTTGGCCCGGCCATACAAATAGGTGATCCGCCGTTCGAGATCGTGATCTTCCTGTTGCGCTTCAAAATCCACCGGCGCATCGAGATCGGATTGTTCGCGGGTCGTGTCGGCGTCCGCCGTATCCGGCATCGCCAAGGCGAGCGTATCGGATTTGAGGAGAGTGTCGGAAAAGCGCGGCGTTGGAACTTGCGCCGCGGCAAAATAAACCGGCAGGCAAAAAGCGGCGAGAGGAAAAAATTTTAGAAATCGCTTATTCACAATAACCAAGCTGCTGCGCTAAATTGGCGAATTAAAGAAAATGCCATGCTGTAAGCGTTTTGTTTGTTGTCCAGTACAATGCGCAATTGGAATAATATTCATCCGGGACGATACGGTTACCACCATTTCCAATAAAGGATGCAACGCTCAATAATTTTACAATGCCAGCGCCTCAACTTTCCACGTCCCTTCCACCTGCTGCAAACACCCCGCTTTGATCCGCGGTGCGTGCTCGAAAATCAGCAGCCATTTTTCTTCAAACGCCTGCTGCAAAATTTTCGGTTTGGTTTCCATGGTCAATTTCGGATACAAATCATATCCCATCACATACGCGGTTTTGAGGTGAGACGTCGTCGGCACCAAATCGGCCATGAAGGCGGCGGTTTGGCCGGCGCTTTTCACTTTGACGATGGTATGATAAAGTGTGTGGCCGGGTGCGAGACAGCTTTCGACGCCGGGCAGTACTTCCGTGGTGCCGTCGAGCAAATGCAGTTGCGCGCCGAGCGCGTCCCAATTCCATTTTAGATAACTCGCGCGGCTGCGCGCATCGGGATGGTTGGCCACTTCATACTCGCCGCGTTGCGCAAAATATTTTGCATTCGGAAACGTCGGCACGATTTCACCGGCGGCGTTGCGGCGCGTGTTCCAGCCGATGTGATCGAAATGCAGGTGGGACATGATCACGTGGGTGATGTCTTCGGGTTGCAAATTCAAATCGGCGAGTTGATCGAGCAATGTTTTTTCGCGGTGAATGCCAAACTGGCCGCCGAATTTCGCGTCAAATTTATCGCCAACGCCGGTATCGATGAGAATTTTCTCCCGACCGCGCACGATGAGCAAACAATTCAACCCCATGAGAATGCGGTTTTTCTCATCGGGCGCGTCGGTCTTTTCCCACAACACCCGCGGCACCACGCCGAACATCGCGCCGCCGTCGAGGCGGAACAGGCCGTCGGAGAGAATGAAAATGTCGAGGTCGCCGAATTTCATAATCAATCTTGATAAGCTTCGAGGTAAAACTTTTCTTCCGCCGGCGTATAAGCAAGAAAACCCAAAACCTCTTGCCGCTCTTCTTTGCTCAAGTGGGCGCGGAGCAACCCCCAGATCAATCCTTGACGAGCTTCATGATCCATATCTAAAAATTTATCGGATACGATAAATCCGGAAACTCGCTCATCCGGCTCGTGATCAAAGCGAATTTCTTCGCCGGCAAAATGCGCCGTCAAGGCGTTTCTTACTTTTTGTTCAATTGTTTCTATTGTAGAACTCCTAACAGAACAAATTCACGCGCGGCTTCATAAAGTTTTTTGCTGTTATGTTTTAAATAATCGCCTTTGATTCCGCGCGCCAGATCATATTTTCTCAACACCGACCTGATTTCATCTACGCCGGCAAAACGATATGAATTGCGCCATCGTGCATTGATGTATGCGATCAGCGTATGAATGCGTTCATAACTCGACTCGCGCCGAACATTCGCTAACGCAGTTTTCTTCCAAAGTTTCCACAAATCGTGCCGCTGATCGAAGCTCGAATCATCAAGCAGGCGAAAGGCACGCAACAAACACTCAACGGCCAGACCCGAAGCATACATGGCGAAAGGATAATGGCCGTCGGCATGCAGAAGATCGGCATCCGCGATTCTTTCCAACGCCGCGCGGTGATAACTTCTAACGGTTGATTCCATACTGAAAACGAATTCCCAAGATTTAAAGTTCCTTGAGCACTTCCCGTGAAATCACCAACCGCTGCACCTCGCTGGTGCCTTCGCCGATTTCGGTGAGCTTGGCATCGCGCCAGTAGCGCTCGACGGGATAATCCATGACGTAGCCGTAGCCGCCGAAAATTTGGATGGCTTTGTTGCAGGCGCGCATCGCCATTTCGCTCGCAAAAAGCTTGGCCATCGACGCTTCGGTGGTGAACGGCTTGCCGTCGTCCTTCAAGCGTGCGGCATGATGCACCATCAAACGCGCGCCATGAATTTCCGTGGCCATGTCGGCGATATACCAGCGAATCGCCTGAAACTCGGCAATCGCCTGGCCGAAAGCTTTGCGCTCTTTCGCATACGCGGTGGATTTTTCCATCGCCGCTTGCGCAAGACCAACCGCCATCGCGCCGATGCCGATGCGGCCGCCATCCAGCGTTTTGAGAGCAATTTTAAAGCCTTCATTTTCCGTGCCTAATAAATTTGCGGCGGGCACACGGCAGTTGTCAAAAGAAATCTGTCGCGTGTCCGAAGCGCGGAGGCCGAGCTTGTTTTCTTTTTTGCCGATGATCACGCCGGGAAATTCACGCTCGACAATAAACGCCGTAATGCCCTTTGTGCCCGCGTCTAAATTGGTTTTGGCAAGCACGACATACGTTCCGGCATAACCGCCGTTGGTGACGTACATCTTGCTGCCGTTGAGCACATAAAAATCACCGTCGCGTTTGGCAACGGTCGAGAGCGCAGCGGAATCCGAGCCGCTGTGCGGTTCGGTGAGGCAGAACGAGCCGAATTTTTTGCCGGAGAGCAAATCCGGAAGATATTTTTGCTTTTGTGCATCGGTGCCAAATGTTGCAATCGGGCTGCAGCAGAGCGAGCAATGCGCCGCGACCGAAAGCACGGTCGAGCCGCAGGCCTTGGCCACTTCTTCGATCATTAACGCAAACGAGAGCGTGTCCATTTCGGAGCCGCCGTAGGCCGCCGGAAAGCCGATGCCGAGAAAACCCAGTTCTCCCATTTTTTGCAAATTGTCGGCCGGGAAAGCCATCGAGATATCGATTTCAGCGGCAAGCGGCTCGATTTCTTTTTTGGCAAATTCGCGCACGGTGTCGCGCAGCAGCAGTTGTTCTTCGGAGAGGTACATGAGGCCATGAATCCGGTTTGAGTGAAAGGTTATTCGGTAAACTTGCAACGAAAAGAGAACTGCAACGGAAAGCGAACCGCAACGGAAAAAGCTTTTTTTGTTGCGGTTCCTTTTTGGCTGCAAAATTTATTATTCGCCCTTAAACATTGGTTGCCGTTTTTCGGCAAAAGCCGCCAAGGCTTCGCGCCGATCTTTCGTTGGGATGACGCGCTTGTAGCATTCAAATTCAATTTCGAGTGCGCGCGACAACGGCTCTTCTGCGCCGCGGCGCATGGCTTCTTTCGCGGCTTGCACTGCAATCGGTCCGTTGGCGGCGATGAGTTTTGCATAATAAAACGCCGCATCGGGCAATTCGGTTTCGGGCACGATACGATTGGCGACGCCGTGCATGAGACATTCACTTGCGTCGAACATGCGCGCAGTCGCAATCCACTCCATCGCGCGCGAATAGCCGATGAGGCGCGTGAGTCGTTGCGTGCCGCCGGCACCGGGTATGATGGCGAGGGCGGTTTCGCGCAAACCCATTTTCGCGGTTTCCGCCAACACGCGAAGATCTGCGGCGAGCGCCAATTCCATGCCGCCGCCCGCGGCTGTGCCTTGAATCGCGGCGATCACCGGCACTTTGATTTCGGCGACGGATTGAATTGCGTCGCGGATGCCTTGCACGACTTGCTCAACTTCGCTCTCTGGAATGCCTTGTCGTTCTTTTAAATCCGCGCCAGCGCAAAAATTATTGCCTTCGGCGTTTAAAATCAGCGCACGCAATTCTCGGCGCTCGGCGTCGCGATTCACCAAGTGCGCCGCCGCAAAAATTTCGCCGACGAGCTGGCGATTTAACGCATTCACCGGCGGCCGGTTCAATGTCAGCCGGCCGATTTTTTCTTCGATGCGATACCGTACAAACTGAAATTCTGCCACGCTTTTTCCTCTTTGAAAACTATAGTTCCTCGGCCCAAACAATTTGCAGTTTGGGCCATAGCTGCTGCCAGCGCTTTTGCCGGATCCGCATGTTATACACAACCGGCGGATGCGAAACTTGCGGATTGGGCGTTACACGGCACAACCAGTTTTCTGCCAATCCAAAAGGCGCAACGATTTGAAACTGCCCTTCCGCTCGCAATCGTATCCCGACGCACGTCGGCGTTTCAACCCAATGCGCAATCGCATGTGCCGTATCGCGATAAGGTTCGTGACCGTTGCGCCCATGCATTCGCGCTTGATTGCGTACTTCCCATGGCGCTTCCGGCAAACGTTTGTGCAGCTCGGTTTTTATTTGCGCTTCCGCTGCCGTTGTGAAATCCGTCGCGTCAAAAAAAACGACGTCGACATCATTTAACGGTGTGCGACTTTTCTTGCCGTGCAGCGCGTCCCAGATTGCATTGCGTAAAAATCCCGCCGCAAGGTAACAATCCGGCAAATGCAGCGCCGCGACTGAATGCAGACAAGCCATCCGCCATTCATCCTGCCGAATGAGTGCAATCGTTTCATCAACCCGCGAAGCCGTCATCGTATCGATTTCACAAACACGGTTTCAGGAATTTCTATTTCCATCTGCAGCAAACCAAGCCCGTGCGTTTTTCCCTGCGCATCGGTTTTCAAGCTCTCCGAGCCGCCGCCGCCGAGCGAATCGTGCAAAATAAAGTTCAGCGCCAGCAGATTCGGCGCTTCGTAGCGTTCCACCTCGCCCTTTGCAATCGCGGCAAAATGTCGTTTCACGCGTGCCGGCGTCAAATTTTGCCGCAGCCACTCATAACCTTCACGCGTGTACGCGACGAGGCCCGCGTTGCTCGCCTCACCTTTGTCGCCGCTGCGCGCGTGCGCAATTTCAGAAAGTTTTATTCGTTTCATGGTCTGGTTGCTGGTAGCTGGTTGCTGGTGGCTCGTTGCTGGTGGCTCGTTGCAGGATTTTAGCTACCAGCGACAAGCGGCCAGAAACGAGCAACAAGCAATCAGCAACGAGTTCATTTCTTCTCCAACGAGTGCAGCGAATCCAAGCCTTCCGGCAAGGGCAACACATATTTGATGGGTTGAATCGTGCCGTCATTGCGAACGGTGCGCTCGACATATTTGTATTTGAGCACCGAATGCTCGATCCACACGCCGTCTTCGATGATCGAGCCGAAAACGCGGCTCGTGCCTTTGATCAGCACGTGATTGCCGATGCGCGTCGGATATTCGTCGGCGCCAGTCATGTTCACACTCGATTCGATGCGGCAATTTTCGCCGATGGTGAGATTGCCTTTGACGATGTCGCCCTGCAGAATTTCCGAATTGCGCCCGATGCTGAGCGTTTGATGCGGATACGTGCTCAAGCTGACATTTTCGTGAATCTTGACGTTTTCACCGAGCACGACATTGCCTTCGAGACGCGCACGATTTTTGATAATAACCCCCTTGGCCAGCTTGACATGCGGGCCGATATAAACGCCTTTGCCGATTTCGATATCGAGCGGCGCGCTGTTTTTATCCATCTCGATAATTTGCGCAATGACTTCGTCGGCGATGAAAAAATCATCCTTGTCATTGATCATGATCAAATCTTTGAGGCGATCATACGCCTTGTCGCGCGCGATTTTTTCCATTTCCTTCAACACGCTTTTGTTGTTGAAGCCCAGCACCGTCGTCGGGTCTTTGGCCAGCGAGGCGCGCACGGTCAAACCGTTGTTGTTGAAAATTGCAATCAAATCGGTGACATAAAGCTCGCCTTGCGCATTGTTCGTTTGCAGCGTTTCGATATATTGTATCAACGGCTTTGCCTTGAACGCGTAAACCCCGGTGTTGAACTCGGGCAAATTCAGCAACTCATCCTGCGTGAAACTATAAACGCGATGATTGTATTCGACGCGGTACGGCTGATCCGGCGACATGGCCAGAATGTCGCGATGCTCGCGAATCTCGATGACTTTGCTGAAATCCTCGCCGGAAGATTTTCCCTCCACGTCGCGCGCCGGCACGCGAATGATACGACCGTAATAATTTTGCGCTGGATCGCCGTGATAATCCGCCGTGAGCACAATCATGTCGCACGGATGATTTTCAAAATCCTGGCGAAAATCCTGTACGGCCTCGCGATTGAGCAAACCCATGTCGCCGGGGAAAACGTAAATGGCGCCGTCGTAATCCGGGCTGGGCAACGCCTGCAACCCGACGCGCACGGCATCACCGGTGCCGCGCTGTTCGGCTTGATATTCAAAGACGCGGCCGTCGGCTTTGCCCAGCGCCTGCGCGACTTCCAGGGCTTTGATGCCAACGACGAGAATCAAATTGTTCGCGCCGAGCCCATCGCGCGCCGCGTTCGCCACGCGCGTCACCGTCGGCACGCCCCAGATGTCGTGCAGCATTTTCGATTTTTCCGATTTGATGCGCTTGCCGTGTCCGGCCGCTAAAATCATCGCGACGGATTTTTGTTTGCCGTCGATCTTGGCGGACAGTTCTTTCAGTTGCGCGTAAGTTTCACGAATGAGTTCCATAGATAAAGCCTCTTCTTCAAGTTGCGAGTTCAATGATGTTTTCAGAGTCTCAATCCCACTGCCAGACGCATCATCCGGCTTGTTAAAATTCAGCCAATTCAACATGCGGTTTAATTTTGTCTTTGCCGACCAGGGCCGGCCAGTACGAAATAATTTCCGTGGCTTTGGGGCGCCCGCCGGCAAAACCGGTGACGCCGGGGGGGCCGCTGGTGACCAACGGCACAATCTCCATGCCGAAGCGATTCACTTTCGCCTTGTCCTTGTCTTTTACGCCGACGCGCAACACCACTTCCGGCGGATCGATCGCAGGCACGATGCCTTCGTGGCAAACGCCCGCGCCGAGAAATTCAACGCATTGGTTTTCTGCGGGAAAAGTCACGCCGTCAAGTTCGAGGCGTTGCCAAACAATCTCGGCGCACAGACGCGCTTTGGCGAGCGCCTCGGGGCCAGCGATCGTGAGCTGGCCGACGGCCTTGTAGCCGCTCTCGTAGCTCACGCTGACTTTGAGAAATGGCGTCGCCTCGCGGCCTTTGATGCCGTACACGCGCACGCGATCCGCGCCTGCTGGCTCGAGCTGAATCGAGGTGAAATCGGCGATCACATCCGGCGTGATGTAATTAACGGGATCGCCCATTTCGTAAACAAGCTGCGAGCTGATCGTAGCGACGCTCACTTTGCCGCCGGTGCCTTCGTGTTTGGTAATAAAAAATTCGCCGCTGGGATGCGCTTCGACAATCGGGTAGCCGATGCGCGCAAAATTTTCGACCTCGCGCCAGTTCGTGTAATTGGCGCCGGTACATTGCGCGCCGCATTCGACGATGTGTCCGGCAATTGTTCCCGCCGCGAGTTTATCCAATTCCTCCGGTTTCCAGCCGAATTCGTGAATCATCGGGCCGAGCACGAGCGACGGATCGGTGACGCGGCCGCAAATGACAATATCCGCGCCGCGATCCAGCGCCTCAGCCACCGGAAACGCGCCGAGATACGCATTCGCCGAGGTGATTTTGCCCGCGATTTCCGCGAGCGGGCGGCCATCATCGAGATTTTTGAAACGCTCACCTTGCTGCTGCAAATCCGCAAGTCGCGTGAGAATATCATCGCCGGTCACCGTCGCGACTTTGATGCCGGAGAGGCCGAGCTTCTTGATCACCTCACCGGTCGCGCGCATGCACGCTGCGGAATTGACGCCGCCGGCGCTGGCGATAATTTTGATGCCCTTTTCTTTGCACGTGGGCAAAATGCGTGTGAGCATCTCGATGAAATCCGTCGCGTAGCCGGCTTCGGGATTGCGGCTCTTGAGTTTTTGCATGATGCTCATCGTCACCTCGGCCAAATAGTCAAGCGTGAGATAATGCAACGGCCCTTCGCGCACGAGGCGCACCGGGCCGAGAATCGAATCGCCCCAAAAGCCCTGGCCGTTGGCAATGAGGATGGGAGAACGGTTATTCATTCTTTATTTCTTCTGGCTGATCTGTGATCAATTTCTTGCGCGTAAAGGCGAGAATTTCACGCGCTTGCTCGACAGCGATTTTTGCTTCGTCAAGTGGATACAAAACCGGAAAGCCGGGAGGATATTTTGCATCAATGTAAAAACGATTTAAATTTTCCGCGCTATCACGAAAATTCTCAAAGCTTCTATCTGAGGCGATACAGAATTCAAGCAGTTCAACGGTTTCGTGAATTTTGTGCAGTTTGTTTGCCTTCGCAATCAAAAATGCTTTGAAACATTTTTCGGCGACTTGATGACAATGGTAACAAATCGTATCCGTCGGCGGTTCCTCGTAGTAAGCTAATATCGCTTCTGCCGCCAACAAATCGTTATTGGCTTTATCCAACCAGTCCTTAAAATACATGCTGTCCGGCATAAAGCAATCTCCCTTCTTCCAGTATATCTCGAATGAATAAATTGCCTCTTTGCAAACAGGCTCTTACTTCCTCCGGCGTATAAATCAGCAAATCCATCGGGCAATGAAAATCATATAACAAGCGTCTGACTTGCATCGCTCGAATATCCGGACGAGCTACATTAGAATCCATAATGACCAAAAGATCGAGGTCGCTGTCTTCCTTCGGCTTGCCCCAAGCCCACGAACCGAAAAGAATGATCTTGTGCGGATGGCATTCCCGCACGATCTTCTCGGTGATTTGCTGAATCAGGGCTTCAGAAGTTTCGAGAGTGTTTTGTTCAACGGCTGGCATTTTCACACGTACTTTTTGAGATTTGCTTTCTGCAGCCTTTTTACTCTAGCGCCTCCAACCATTCCGACTCGGTCAATCCGGATTGCCGGATCATCGAAGCCAGTGTCTTTGGCGCAAAACGTTTTTGGTTTTTGATGACTGTCACCGTGTGTTTCCTGTCGCGCACTAATCCAACGAACTGCTGATGGCTTCCCGAAGTACGGTCGAGAACAAATCCATAAGCACGAAGAATGCGTT
>CAZVZZ010000016.1:25305-27554 GCA_964631505.1 uncultured Cytophagia bacterium | reverse complement strand
GGCCGCGCTCATCTGCATAACCAATTGCGGTTTGTCCGCGCCCTCTTTTGAGCTGTAATGTACCGCCGTCGACGAGGTATTTCTCATTCCGAAGCTAAACGTACCGTTGCCGGTGATAGCCGGCGTCACATCAAAATCCACCCACTGGCCCACCGTCACGCTGCCGACCGTGCTCAACGCGCTGCCGCTGAAAGCCGGGGCATTGGCCGCATTGATACCGCTTTCCACCCACGGCGTGGTCGTGGCGCGATAATCATTTGGAGCGGAAAAGACCGAGCCGCCGCTGCTGCTCGCCACCGTCACGCGCAAACGCAGCGTCGCGCTTTGTATCGCGCCGGTCAAACCGCTGACTGAAAACTTCAGGTAACTTCGCTGCACCGTTGCAGCTTGCTGCAAACGCAGCGTTGGATCGCTGCCGAAATTTTGCGTGCGGCTCGCGGAGTTGACGTACGCATCGTCCGTCGGATACAGCGTAATCACCGGCGGCGGCACGGTGACGATGAAATCATCCGTGCTCATTGCTGATCCGCCCGGTGCGGTAACGCCGATCTTGCCAGTGGCGGCACCGGCCGGAACGTTGGCGCGTAAACTCGTATTGGAAAGAACCGTGAAACTGCCCGCGGTAACGCCGTTGAAATCAACCTGCGTTGCGCCCGTGAAATTGGCGCCGCTGATCGTCACCGCTGTACCAACCGCGCCGCTCGTTGGATCAAACGAAGTAATGCTCGGCGGCAGCGGCGGCGTCAGCGTAAAATCATTGGCGCTGGTTCCAACCCCGCCGGAGTTGGTCACGGTAATTTTTCCGGTGGTTGCATTCGCCGGCACTTCGACGCGAATTTCTGAGTCGGAGATGATCGTAAAACTCGAGGCCGCCGCGCCGTTGAAAGCCACTTGCGTCGCCAAACTAAACGCGCTGCCGAGGATCGTCACCTCCGTTCCGATCGGCCCTGTCACAGGGCTGAACGATGAAATCACCGGCGGGGTGGCCGGCTCCACATTCGATTGCACGAAAAAAGCATCCGGTTGCGCGCCGTTGATCGCTTTGAAATAAAACCGCGCCATGTTCGGCTGGCCGTTATAATTGAACTCGCCGAACAGTGCGCCGTACGTGGCATTCTGCGTCGAAGTGTAAATGCTCGCCCACCACGGCCCGCTCAGCTTTTGCGAGCGCACGCTCTTGCCGCCGAGGCCGGAAACAAACACGAAACTGCGGCCTTCGTCGGCAGCCGGCGTGCCCGGATCGTCCTTCGCCAGCACCAGTGTATTCGAAGTGCTCGCGATGGTTTGATTCTGGCAATTGCTCAACAGATGCGTCCGGCTATAAGAATGCTCGTGCGCGGTCGCGATGATCGCACCGCCCTTGCGCGATTCTTCGTAAACCGGCCAACCGGTATCATCACTTTTGCCGCCGACCTGCATGAGCTTCATGTTCTTGTGCCAACTGCTGATGCTCCAAATCGAATGGTCCGCGGCCAGCTTGTCGCGGATATAAATATCGTGGCCGGTGCCGATGACATCCGGCGCGGTCAGCACAAAAAAAATACCGTTGTATTTGAACGACGAACTCGTGCCGAGATCGCCGTCCCACGTAATGCCAAGCCGGTTCATCCGCGCCATTAACAACGACTGATACCCGCCGGCGCCATAATAATTGTCCTCGTCGTGATTCCCCACCGACGCGAAGTAGGGAAAATTAGCGCCGAGAATGCTCGTGATCAAATTGTCCCACGCCTGCGGACTGCCGTTGTAATCAAAATCACCCGAGTGTACCACGGCATTCGCGCCTTCGCTTTTAATGAGATTCAACACCGCCGTCGCATTCGATCCCGAGCCTTGATCGCCGATAAACGCGATCTTGAAATTCACCGGTGTTTGCGACTGGGCCAACCGTACGGAGGAATTCACGAGCAAAGTTGCAATGCCAAGAAGTATGAATCCTCTCTGCATAAAACGGAACCCTTCCATGCCGACCTCCGTTTTGAGAAAGGTAAAGGTGTTTAGTCCTGATTTTGAACGACAATCCTATGTCATTCGATTGAAGCGTCGAGAAAAAAATTTCATGCTGATTTTTATTTCACCGTCCTTATAAAAATTGCGCCCGCCATCTTTTCATCCTTTTCTCTTTTTATCTTTTTTATAATGCGCCTCTGCGATAAGGATCCGTCACAGCTCCAGAAGCGGTCATCGGCATCGAAACGCGAATCCTTATGAGTAGCAGCGCAAGAAATTCCGTTCGAAGCAGAAGCGCA
>CAZVZZ010000016.1:0-25205 GCA_964631505.1 uncultured Cytophagia bacterium | reverse complement strand
CTGCCGGCCCATAATTCCGCATTCACCAGCACCGGCACGTCCGCGGCCATATATTCCAAAATCGCGCGCGGCGCCGCATCGAGCGTTGCGCACATCACACCGACGCGCGACTGATTAATATAGCGGTTGACTTCCTCTTTGGTGACTTCGCCGGTAAAGTGCACCGCGAGATTCAATGCACGCGCGAGATTTTCCAGCTCGGCGCGATTGCCTTTGCGATCGTCACCGACGCAAACCGCGGTCAATTGCCGCTCCGGCAGCTTCGCCATCGCGCGAAACAACAGTTCATGATTTTTGCGCTCGCGCAAATACGCGACGTAACAGATATCGTAAACTTTCTCCACCGGCAGCGGATAATGCGTGCGCTCGTAATCGATCAGTTTATCCCAGATCGCGCATTGCACCGCCGGGCAAACGCGCTGCACTTCTTCCACTTCCCATTCTTCATCAACGAGACAGAGATCGTAGCGCGCCAGCATTTGAATTTTCTCCGGCCGCCAATCTTTGGAATAAACCAGCTTGAAGCTAGCGGGGCAACAATCCAGGATTTGCCGGAGATACGGCGGATAATCCGGTCCTTCGACCCAAATGAGATCGGGTTGGCCGGCGGTCGCGACGTATTGCACCAGTTCCGCCGAAGTCAGCTCACTGTTCACCGGAAACATTTTGACCGGCAACTGCTCGGCCAATGCAATGTTCTGCAGCGGCCCGTTCCAAAATTTCCATTCTTCTGCCGCGGTGATCATCTCGCGGCGCTGCAGGCCCCCAATAATATTTTTCGAGCTGCTGCCGGCTTTCGGTGAAATCTTCATCTCCGCCAGCGCCGCGCGATCCAACGCCGCCTTCTGATTTTCCCGGACAAAAACCGTGCTCTCAGTTTTGGTGCGAACAAAAGCTAAACGCATCGTGATTTAATTTCCGGCTAACGCTCATTACCAACTCGATCACTTCAATTCCTGCAGCCAACCATCCATAACTTCCAATATTGCGGCAAATTTCCGCATCGCCCTGGTGTCCAAGTTTTTCATCGTGTCGTGCATTTTGCTCAACAGCGCCGAGACCGCATAGTACGCCAACCGCGATCGTGCTAATTCCCACGGCACGAGTTGACCATATTTATTCTCAAACAACGCCGCTGCTCCCGCCAGCCGATCACGCGAAAAGCCGGCGGTAAATTCGAGATACTGCAACGAGGCGATAAATTCCGCCACATCATACAGTGGATCGCCCAACGCCGCAGCATCAAAATCCACCAACGCCGTTTCGCGGCCGCGCGCCACGTATTGCTCAAGACGAATCGCGCGATGAATCGGCGTGACCGGCGTCTTTAGCGCCGCCGCCATTTTTTTAGCCGCCGATAATTTTGACAACATTTCGGCAAAATGCGAATGATACCGGGGCAAAAGCCATCCCAGCATGGGCGCGTCTTCCTGCGCCGAATCATAAGCCCGTTCCAGCGTGTCAACCGGCGGCAAGCTTTCACACCGGCTCTGATGAAAACGCGCCAGCCCGGCCGCCAAACGCGGAAAAAGCTCTTCCCAATCTTCCGCTTCGAGATTTTCAAGAAGCGGCCGGCCTTCCCAGGGCTCCTGCCAAAATGTATTCGCGGCCTCGAGGTGCATGATCGGCCGCGGAATGTTGATCGCCTGGCCGAGACGTGCATGAACTTGCTGCACCACCTCATAGTGCAAACGGCTCATGCCGTCGCTGTAAGTTTTGCTGTAAAAAGATGCGCGCCGTTTTTCGCCGGAGTTTTTTTGCACCTCAAACGCGTAGCGTAACACACAGCGTTTGCCCGGCATATATTTCACTCGCGTCAATTCGGCGTTGCCGCAGCGCCAATCGGCAGTCAAACCAAAAGCCGTTAAATTCGCGTTAATTTGCGCTTGCACAAAATTCCAATCTGCCGCCAGCCGCAAACCGGGCATGTCCGGATCATTGGGAAAAGTCCAAAGCACCATTTCCAATTCGGGCAACAACGACACCGCCGGCCACGGGGCATGGGCGAAATTTTCGGCGGCCAGCGCTTCTTCATATTGCCGGCGCGCCTGGCCCGGCCGGCCGAGCTTGCCCCAAAACCACTGCTCGGTTTTATCGCCGTGGGGATCGCGAAAATTCAGCCGATACAAAATTCGGCACCGCCGGCCACGTCGATATTGAATGCGCTCGATCACGCAACTTTCAATCTGGTACTCGAGCTGAACCAGTGTCGAATGAAAATTTTCCGCGAGCCGTGGGGCCATAACCTCGGGGGCGGTCACCAGGGCTAACTGCGGCAACTTCGGATCGTCGTAAGGATTTTGAATGAACGACATCACACAAGCTTTTCCCTGCCGTCAAGTATCGTGACGGCCAGACTTAACAACTGATCGACTTTCTCTCCAGGATTGGCTTTGGCCAACCGAATGCACTTCTTCGCCTGCTTGCCGAACAGTTGCGCAGCCGTTTGCCAGAGCAAAACCTCGTTCGGCAAACCCCACGGCGCGGCCGCGGCGTAAGCCGCGCCAAACCGGCGAATGGCCGCGCGACTTTGCGCCATCGTGATTTCGCCTTTCAACGGCAAATACAACAGATGCGCGATAAAACTGGCCGCGTCGGCAATCGGGTTGCCGAGCACGAAATCATCGAAATCAATCAACGCCAGCTTGCCTTCGACCACGAGAAACTGCGAGAGGCGAAACGCGCTGTGAATCAACGCCGGCGGCAGCACGGGCAAACGCTCGTATTTTTCCCGTAACGCCGCGGTCAAGGCTTCGACGCGCGGCACATAGGCGGCGTCAAATTTTCCCAGAATCGCTTCGGCTTCGGCAACCTGCGCCAACACGGCATCATCGGCCGTCGACGGCAATCCTTCAATCTGACACTGCTGAATTGCCGCCAGGCCGCGGCCGATCTCTTCCGCCACGTACTCGAGATCGAGTGTGGCAAGATGCTCATCGGCATTTTTTCCCTTCAAACCTCGCACAAAAATCGTGTTCAACTCCCGCTCAAAAAATAACGGCTCGGGAATGAGCAACGCGCCGGACCGGCAGGCCGGACTGTTCCACAACGCCTGCATCGTTTGAAAAATCACTTCGCCGCTGGTTTTGCGATTGAGGGTTTTGCTGTAAATCACCAGCTTCTCGCCGCTGTCGAGAACCAAATGATGGCGCAGCGTGCAGCGGTCGCGCGGCACGTATTTGATGCGCTGAGTTTTGACGTTTTTCAGCTTCGCCGCCGGCACGCGCAGACTATCCCAACGCTCGTTTAGAATTTCCTGCAGGCCTTCTTTGCGCGCCACGCGATAAAGCTGTTTGAGCTTGGGATCGTTGGGATAAGCCCAGACGATCATGTTCAGTTCGGCAATAAAGTGAACCGCCGGCAACAGCAGGGGTTGAAATTGCACTTCGGCGGCCGCCGACGAAAATTTGGCGGCCGCGGCGCCCGATTCACAGCGCGGCTCAACCACGGCAAAGCAGATCGGCCGATTGGTTTTACCGGTGGCCAAATTTTTCACGCGCAGCCGATAACACACGTGGCATTTTTTTTCCGGCTCATAGCGCACTTCCGTTACGACCACGTTTTCCAACGCCAACTGGCCGTGGTGAAAACCTGCAAACTCACGCCGAAAAATATCTTGCATGGCTTCAGGGTCCGTGACGATTGCAAGTTGCGGAAAAGCGGCGTCGTCGGATTTGGCGACAAATTTAGACATACGCTTGTAGTAGCGCCTTCAGGCGCTGAAAGTATTGTATAAAAAAGCAATTCGTTTCATTACTTAAAGTGAACGCCTGCAGGCTACGCCCGTGGGCGTTACGACGAAACTCCTCACGCACAAAGCTGATCCGCGAGTTTCAAAAGCTTGCTCACGAGGCTCGTGTCCATGCGCTTCACGGATTTATAAACCTGGCTGGCGATAAGATGGCTCGCGGCAAACCAGTTTATCCGCGCCGGCGACAAGGGGGTCGCGACTACGCGATTGTAAGCCTTGCAAAAACTCGTCACGGTTTGCTCGGCGACTTCCGGATCAATCGACCAGCTCGCTTTCATTTTATAAAGATGCGCGATGAAACGGCCAACGTCATAACCGGGATCACCGGCGCACGCGCCGTCGAAATCGATGAATGCAATTCCCTGCGGCGTGGCAAAAATATGGCTGAACTTGAACGAGCCGTGCACCGGCGTTTCCACGCCGGCATCGAAATTTTGGGCGGCGCGCAAAAGTTTTTCGCCGACGGCGGTGCAGCGTTCGGCATAATCCGGAAACGCGCGGTTGATCGCGGCAACACTTTGGCGCAATTCTTCGATCTGAAATTCGAGCGTGATTTTTCGCTCCCATGCCAACGTGGCGCCATGAAACGCCGCCAGCCGCACGCCGATTTCTTCGGCCACTTCCGGCAGATTCGGAATGCGGTCGGCGATCTTTGCAAAAGGCTCGCCGGCTATCGCTTCCTGCCAGAGCACTTTCATTTCCGGATCATAGCTGAACGGTTGCGGCAAAATAAAACCGCCGCGTCGACAAGCCTCGCTTTGCCAAATTTGTTGCATCAGCGCAAACGCATTTTCGCCGTCATCATATTCATAGGTTTTGCCATAAACGGTGTGCGTCGCGCCGCCCGCCAGAGTCATGCGATAAATATAACCGCACCTCATGCCGGGAACATATTTGGTTTGCTCGGCGGTAATCGCCACCGGCTGCTGGGTCAGGCCGAATTTTTCCGGTGCGGCTTGCGCTTTAGCCAGCACGATTTCGGGATTGCTCATTTGCGCCAGCCCGGGCAAACGCGGATCGTTCGGATAGGCCCACAACAGCATCGCCCAATCCGGAATCGACACCAGCGCCGGGCCGAAACGCGGCTGCACCCAGGCGCGCTCTTGTTGTCGCAGCATGGTGTTGGCCAACTTCTGCGGCTGCCGAAAAAGCTTACCGTAATAACTTTGCCGGCCCAATTCCAGTTGACGGTGATCCACAATGCGCGCGGAGAACAAAACCACGCACGCCGAGTCCGGCCGATAATTCAACTGTTCGATTGTGCACTCGCTGACTTGCATTTCGCGCGCCGTAAAGGCCGGCCCGAGATGTTGATTGAGCTTCGCCGTCAGTTTCACCGGATCGGCAATCTCGAACAATTGCGGAAACTCGCAGTCCGTTGGAATGTGGCTGAATTTTGCCATTAGTTTCTAATGCGCTCAAACACAGAATAAAATTCTAAAAGCTTTTTTCGGCGACACTCGGCTGCGCCCGTAGGGTGACTTCGGCGAATTTCGGCGAAAAAGCTTTACCGCCGAGCAGCGCCGAAAACGCCGAGTTTCGCCGAATAATTCTTGTCAAAACGCCGGCGCCGTCTCGAATTTCAGCGTGTCTTCTGCGGCAATGGCTTTCGCCAGCCGCTTTTCATCTTTGCTAGCGCTTGCGTGTGTATTGCCTGCCGGCAGCGCGTGGCTAAATTGCAATTCGCATAATTCCCGATAATGCGCGCAAGTTTGCATAAGCTGCTCGTGCGTACCGAAGCCGGCAAGGCGGCCTTCATCCAGCACCAGTAACTTATCGGCGTGACCAACGGTTGAAAAGCGGTGCGCGATGATGAAGGTGGTTTTGCCCTGCGTCAATTTTTCCAGCGCGGCGTGAATCTGCGCTTCGGCCTTCGCATCCAGCGCGGTGGCCGGCTCGTCGAGAATCACAATGGCCGCGTTGCGAATGATGGCGCGGGCGATGTTCAAGCGCTGCTTCTGGCCGCCGGAAAGATTCTCGCCGCCGTGCTGAATCATCGTGTCGTAACCTTCCGGCATCGCGGTGATAAAATCGTGCGCCTGCGCGAGTTTGGCCGCGGTGATCACTTCTTCCTCGGTGGCGCCGATTTTTCCAAAGGCAATATTTTCCCGCACCGTTTTGTTGAACAGCTTGGCTTCCTGCATCAGCACGGTCAATTGCGCGCGCAGGGTTTTTAACTGATAATCGCGCAAGTCGCCGCCGTCGATCAAAACCTGTCCCTGCTGCGGATCATAAAACCGCAGCAACAAACTGGTGAGCGTGGATTTGCCGGCGCCGCTGTGGCCGACCAGCGCAATCCTTTCGCCAGGTTCGACGACGAAATTCAAATTCTTCAAAACCGTAACGTCAGCTTTGTAGCCGAAACTCACGTTGCGAAACTCGACACGGCCTTTGAACGGCGGCGCGGCAACCGCATGCGGCGAATCGACCATCACCGCGGCGCAATCAATCAGCTCGAGAACACGCTCGGCGGCCACTTGGGAGCGCACGATGTCCAGCATCATATCGGCGAATTTATCCAGCGGGCCGTAAAGCTTTTTTAAGTACGAAATGAACAACACCAGCGTGCCCGCAGTGATCGCGCCTTCCAGCACCAGCGTGCCGCCATAATAAGCAACGCCACAGGTGCCGATCGCCACCAGCATGTCGCTGATCCGCGAAAAAACTTTCGACAAGCGGGTGGCCTTGAGCGTTGATTCCAGGCTCTGGCGGTTTTCATCGGCAAAGCGCGTTTGCAACAAATCTTCGCGGCCATACGCCTGCACCAGCGCCATTCCGGTAGCGTTCTCCGAAATGAGCGAAGCGATGTTGCTTTCGTTATTGCGCTTTTTCTTCGTCACCCGCCGGACTTTGACGCCGATGCGGCGATTGAAGTAATACAACAACGGAATGACGCTGAACGCGGTGAGCGCCAGACTCGGGCTCATCACCCACATGATCCCGATGTGCGCGCCGATGGTCACGAAACGGTAAACGATGTTTTGCGGCACTTGCAACAACAACATCGGCAGCTCGCGCAAATCCGACATCAACCGAAAGATCAAATCGCCGGAGCGATACGATTCGTGAAACGACATCGACAAGCGCTGCATGTGGCCGAACACGCGCTCCCGAATCTCCCGGCGGATTTTGACCGCGACCACCATCATGCCCACTTTAAAGTAATAGGAGAAGAAGCTATCGACCACATGCAAAACAATGAACGCTATCACCAGAACGCCCAGCAACGTCAACCGCTCACTGCCAAACCACGCCGTCAGGAAACTCGCTTTTTCCGACAACGGGCTGTTTAAAATCACGTGGTCAATGATCAACTTCAACGGCCACGGCACGAGCAGGCCAAAAACGACAGTCAGCAGCAGGCCGAGATAAGCAACCGTCAAGCGGCGCCAATGCTTTTTCAAATGACTTCCGAAAACCTTGTAAACGCGCAGCAACGTTTGGAAACTGATGTGCTCGTTTTCAAGGTTGATTCTGGCATTTTTGTGTTTTTGCTGCCTGCGACCTTTCATGTCTTTTCTCAAATATGCTCCGGCCCTGCGACAACGGCGCGATGGTTACACCGCGCTACAAGTTCTGGGTCGCATCCGCGGGCACGAGGCGGCCGTTCGTATCGCCGTTCTCTGCTGTCAGCAATTGCTGTTTGCCAAATTGCAGCTCGTACAGCTCGCGATAAACCGGGCTGTCGTGCAGCAGTTGGGCATGCGCGCCCACCTGCGCCGTTTGTCCGGCTTCCAGCAATAAAATTTTGTCCGCGTTTCGAATCGTCGCAAATTTGTGCGCGATGATAAACGTTGTGCGGTTGCGCGTCAGCCGCTGAATCGCGGTGTTGATTTTGGCTTCCGTGCGCGCATCCAGGCCGGTGGTCGGCTCATCGAGAATCACGATCGGGGTGTTGCGAATCGCCGCGCGCGCGATGTTGAGACGCTGGCGTTGCCCGCCGGAAAGATTTTCGCCACCTTCTTGCATCAGCGTTTCATAGCCTTCCGGCATTTGCTCGATAAAATCGTGCGCTTCCGCCAGTTTCGCAACGCTAACGATTTCTTCGGCGGTGGCACCGGCTTTGCCAAAAGCAATGTTCTCCCGCACGGTCTGCCGAAACAAACGCGCGTCCTGCAGGAGAATCGTCAATTGCTGGCGCAGCGACTTCAACGTGTAGCGGCGAATGTTCACGCCGTCGATCAGAATCTCGCCCTGCTGCGGATCATAAAAACGCATCAGCAAGCTGAGGAGTGTGGATTTGCCCGCGCCGCTGTGGCCGACCAGCGCCACGGTTTCTCCCGGCGCCGCCACGAAGCTGAGATTTTTGAGAACGTCGTAACCCGGCTTGTACGCAAAGCTGACGTTTTTAAACTCGATGTGGCCCTGAAAAGCCGGCGCCTCAACCGCATCCGGCGCGTCTTCCATCACCATTTCGCTCTCAACCACTTCGAGCAAGCGCTCGACGGCAACCTGCGATTTCGCCAGGCCGAGAAACAGGCCGTTGAATTTTTCAAAGGTGCCGGTGACGTCGCGCATGTACGCGATAAACACCACCAGCGTTCCCGGCGAGATGCCGCCTTCGAGCGCATATTTACCGCCCCAGTACAAAACCCCCGCGGTGCTCAAGACGACGAGGAAATCCGTGAGCCGGCTGTAAGTTTGATTGAGGCGCAAGGCCTGCAATTGCGCTTCCGCATCCGCCTGGTTGGTTTTAATCAGCCGGGCGCGCTCGCTGTCTTCACGGCCGTACGCCTGCACCACCGCCATGGTCGCGACATTTTCCGCGATGATGCCGGCCAGTTCGCCGGCGCGCTTGCGCGCGCGTTTCATATACTTTTTCAGGCCGGCTTGAAAATACTTGGTCAACCAATAAATCAACGGCGCCGAGCTGAGCGCGATCAAACCGAGGCGCCAATCGAGCGCCAACATCAATGCGGCGTAAGCGGCAAACATCACCACGCGCTGCGTGAAATCCTGCGGAAAATCAATGAGGATGCTTTTCAGCTCGCCGACGTCCGAAGTCATCGTATAAACCATGTTGCCACTGCTGGCGGTTTCGTGAAACGACAGCGACAACCGGTTGAAATGTGCGAACACGTGCTCGCGGATCGCCGCGGTCATGCGATCACCGCAGCTCGAAATCCAGTACTTGTTGATGAAAGAAAAATAACCTTCCGCCAGCGCGATAATAACGATGGTCAAAGCCAGCAACAACAACAGCAGCTTGGGCTGCGTCTGCAGCAACGGATTCAGAAACGCGGCCAGCTCCGGCAACGGCTTGTGCAAAAGAACATGATCCAGAATGAGTTTCAACGGCCAGGGCGCAAAAACTTTTATGCCGATCGCGACGAACAGGCTCAAATAAGCCACGGTCAGCATTTTCCAATGCGCTTTATAGTGCCGGCCGAAGATTTTATAGACTTGCAAAAGACCGCGCGTATTCAGCGGCTCGGCGCCCTCTTCCTTCTTTTTCGTGAGGGCGCGCATTTCAGCGAGGTCTTTAAAAAATGGCATCAGGATTTGCCGGTTTTGAGCAATTTTTTTTGCAACGGAAAGAAACAACCCAACCGATGAATAACTTGGATTGGCGCGCAATCCGTTGGGGAGTTTCGATCTGTTGGCGACACAATAAATAAAAGCAGAACTATTTTTTAGTTTCCGTTTTCCAGAAAAAAGCAGCCGGTCTCGAGAAGTTGCCGCACCTGTTGTCGCCGATGGGGCACTGCTGGCGCGCGAGTGCAGATCACCGCCCGGCGCAAACATGCGAAAGCCTGATAGCTTCGCAATCCAGTGAGCATCCGAAGAGACCGGCGAGCTTGATACTCTTCCAGAAAAATTTTTGCCAACGCTTCATACTCGGCGGTAAAATGTACTTGTAAAGTCACCAGAAAATTGCCAAGATCCAACGCCGGATGCGCCAGGCATAATCCGTCAAAATCAATAAACCAGGCGCGTCCGGCGTCGATAAAAATCTGTGCCAGGTTCAAATCGCCGTGAATCGGGCAGTGCGGCGCGCGTGACAAGCTTGCATCCGCCGCCAAACCGTTGAGCAAGCGCTCAACCAGCGGCGCCCATTCGGGATCGGCGCTCAACACCTGCGGGCCGGGATGGCAATATTTCCTCAGGTGATCCTCGAGCGTTTTGGGTTCGCCGAGATCAACCGTCAAACCGTGCAGGACGGCCAGGTTGCGCGCCACACCGCGCAGCGCCACATGCAACTCATCGCCTTCGGAAAACGTGGCGAGTTGACGGCCGGGGACGACGCTTTGCACCAACATGCCCAACTCCGGCCAATAGGCCAGCGGTTCCGGCATACCAAACGGTTCGGTGGCGCTGGCGGCCTGCCAGAGCCGCCGCCATTGCGCGAAAATCATCTCGCCGCGGTTTTTGCGATAAATTTTCCCGATCAGCCGGCGCGGCGCGGAGACGGCGTCATCGCCATTTAACTCGTAGGCAATGACGCAGCGCTTGCCGGGCGCATGCTTCACAACCCGGCAGCGGAGTTGTGAAAAGGATCGCTCTCCCAGCCGCGCTGCAAACAGCGCCCGCATCGCTTCTTCATCTAAAGCGCGCGCCAACCCGGGAAGCTTGGGGTCGCTCAAAAGCCTTCAATCTCGGTCTTATCATTGACGACGACGGTGAAACCCAGTACGCCGAGGGTTTTGCCCGCCGCGTCGATCATATCAATTTTACCCTGTAGCTCTTCGATATTGAATCCTTTCGGCTCCTGCACTTTGACCTTGACCGGCGCGAAACCTTGGGCTTCCGAATACGGGCCTTTCAGCTTGACAATGTCGCCCACTTTCAGGTTCTGCAACGCGATCGGTTGGCGCTGTACATTTCTGATCTCAACGCCGCCATTCACGCTAAAATCGCGGTTCATCAGGCGCAGGGCATTACGGGCTGGATCCAGATGCTGAATTTTGCCTTCCAGCGCGCACTCGTCATCGCCGGCTTTGATGCTGATGCCAAGCGCGGTAAAACTGTTGCCTTCGGCAGGCTTGCCTTTCACCTTTACGCGTTGTCCCACTTTGAGGTTATTGAATCCGATCGTTTTCTCCATAATGCATTCCTTCAGAAAATGAGTTGTTAAATTTTTACGTTTTACGTTTTACGTTTTACGTACAACGTGTCAGGTATTAAAACAAGTTTTAAATTTGAATATAGGGAACGGCAACTTCGCGCAGCTCGTCCAGGCCGTCGCCGTGCTCGATGACGGTTTTGGCGGTCACGAATACAGTAATGCCGTTCACCAGCATTGTCTGGCGTTCGCGATCGAGATGCGTGATCTTACCCTGCAATTGCTCGAAATTAAATTCACGGGCCGGGCGCGACTTGATTTTGCGCGGCGCAAAGCCGGCTTCGCTGGAAACGCCTTTGAGCTTGATCATATCGCCGGACTGCAACGCCATCGAATCAGCGGCTTCGCCGTCTTCAGCTTTCATCTCAATGCCGTCGGGAATGAAAATTTCTAAATCACAGACGCGCAGCGCTTTGCGGCGGCGGTCGATACCCTGAATCAAGCTT
The DNA here is from genome assembly GCA_964631505.1 of uncultured Cytophagia bacterium. Taxonomy (GTDB): domain Bacteria; phylum Zhuqueibacterota; class Zhuqueibacteria; order Zhuqueibacterales; family Zhuqueibacteraceae; genus Zhuqueibacter. The sequence continues at coordinate 13,945 of CAZVZZ010000016.1, read as the reverse complement.
TCAATTTCTCCGTCGCCGTCACCTGATTCCAGTGTAACCTCCACCGCCAGAAAACCGGCGCCCTCCCGAAATTGGCCGGTGATTTTTACAAACTGGCCGGCGTTCAATTCATCGAAACTGGCGAGGTGCATAGCAATGCAATCCTTTAAAAAATTATCCACGCATAAACAAGCGGTTCACGGCTAAAACCATCAATGTACAAGCCGGCGTTCAACAACGTTAAAATTTTTCTATCTTGCCGCCTGATTGCGCCATGCCTTCAATGCAACCGTTCGACTTCTTCTTCGGCTTCCTCATCGGCGTCGAAATCGTAGAGGTAGCGCTCCGCCGACCAGCCGTGGCTTTGCATTTCCTCAATGCAGGCGATGCCGGTATCGACCATGCGCGTTACGCGCCGCCGCCAGCCATCTTCCTGGAGACGCAAACATTTGCAGGCGCGCCGCAGGTTGGTCAAACCTTCGTAGAGCAAGATCCGGCGCGCAATGTCACGATCCATCCGCGAAAAATATTCTTCGAGAAACACGTTGATCAGCTCGACGATGCCGGGATTGCGCTTGACCTTGCCGCGCAGAAACACCAGCAGGTTGCCCAGATCCGAGGCTGGATCGCCGTAACTCAACGCATCGAAATCGATTAGCCAGGTATAGCCGTTTTCGACATGAACCTGGCCGAGATGAAAATCGCCGTGAATCGGCGTCAACCGGGCGTCGCGAATAAGCTCGGTCTCGATTTTATTCGCTGTCTGCACCATGTGCTCGATGCGGCTCCCGAGTTCCGGGCAGGCCAGCTCCAGAAACGGATAGCGCGGATGGCAGCGCAGCAGATGATCTTTGACGAGGAACGGCTGCTCCAAATCCAACTTGCAACTATGCAGCTTGGCAATGGTGCGCGCCAGTTGCCGGAAGTGCGCCGGATTGTTTTCCCGCTTCAACAGCGTTTTGATCGGCAGGCCGGGCACCTCTTCCTGCAAGAGCATGCACAGCGAGGAAGAAAATTCCAGCGGTTCCGGGATGCTGATGCAATCCTGGGCGTTGCGGGAAAAACCGTTTTGCCACAATTGCCGCATGATTTCATAGACACTTTCACCGCGCTTCGCTTTATAAACTTTGCCGATAACGCGCCACTCCCGGCGCTGACCGGACGGCGCCTCGAGCGCTTCAATGCGATAGCGAATCACGCAGCGCTGGTTGCGCCGCCGGATGACGTCGATCGCGACGTCGCGAATGATAACGTTCTGGCCGAAATGCTCCGGCGCCAGCGCCGCAAACGTTCGAGCCATTCGTTGCGAATCCAGCGCCACCTCCAACGTATACAACTTGTCATGCAGTACAGGCGCCGCCGTTGCAGATATCATGATGCTTGCCCTCGAAACGATAAGCCACAGTTCTCTTTTTTAATTACACCGCACCTCACGCCTCACCGCCGAACTTGTCGTGACAGATGTACCATGCATAAGCGCTTCACGCAGAAGCGCGCCAATTTTCTCAATGTTACGACTGGCATCAAACTCACGTTCAACGCGCGCGCGCCCGGCACCACCGAGCCGGCGCGCCAGTTCCGGCTGCTGCAGCAGCGTGTTGATCGCCTCGGCCAGCGCTGCCGAATTTTTTTCCGGCACCAAAAGGCCGCTGACGCCGTTTTCAATCAGCTCCGGAATGCCGGAAATCGCCGTGGACACAGCGGGTATGCCCATCGCCATGGCTTCCACCAAAACGTTGGGAATGCCGTCACGGTCACCGTCTTCCTGCACTTCGCAAGCGAGCGCAAAAACCGCCGCCTGCCGGTAATACGCCAACAACTCCTGTTGTGACATTTGCGGCAACAGCTTGACGCAGCCGCGCAAATCCAAAGCCGTGATCAATTTCTCCAGCTCGTTTTTCAGCTCGCCGCCGCCGATGAGATACGCCTGAAAATCCACGCCGGCCTGCCGCAGCCGTTGCAACGCCTGCAACAAAACGGGAAAACCTTTTTTGGGAACGAAGCGGCCGATGGAAAGAATCACCGGCGCCGGCGTTTTTTTTTCGCGTTCCGGCCTGAACAGTTGCAAATCGTTGCCGTGATACACGCGAAACACCCGCGCGTCTTCGCCGCCAACGCTGCTAAGATAAGCGCGGTTAAACTCCGTGCAGGTCACCACAAAACAGGCGCGGCGAATTTTCTCACGCAAAAAATCATGCTCCTGCAAATAGATGTCTTTGGCGTGGGCGCTGAAACTGTAATTCATGCCGGTCAGCCAGCCTGCAAAATATGCGACGGTGGTCGGGCCGTGGCTGAAGTGCGCATGAAAATGGGCGACGCCGCTTCCCGGCAATTTTTTTTGCACCAGATAAGCGGCTTGCGCAAAACGTTTGATCGTCGAAGAACTGCGTTGCCGCAGACTGCGCCCGGCGGCAAAACGAAACGCCTGCCAATACACGCCGGGACGGGCCAGCCACAGCCGCACGTTGGCGCCGATGAAGGCGATAAAAAAACGCCAGAAGTAATCCGGAATGTAAGTTACCTGCGCACGGACACGGCGGACACTATCATGCACTTTGGCTTCACCAGGGTTGCGCATGGCGAAAATGTGCAACGGATGCCCCAATTGCTCCAGCAGCAATATCTCGTTGACAATGAAGGTCTCGGAAAGACGAGGATAGCCTTTAAGAATGAAGCCGATAAAATTTTCCGTTTGCCGTTTCTCTGTTGGTTGATGCATGACTTGAGGTGCTTGTTGCTGATCCAAAGTTGCAGTTGCGGCGGCGCCTTATTCGAAGCTTTTTCATTGTTGAATCTTTTTAGAAGAACAAAGCCTGTTGCGCAAAAAAAATTACTTTTCAGTGAACCGCCGTGGCGGTGAGCGCATGTTTTTTGGAGGCCGGCGCGCCAGTTTCCATTTTGCCGTTCAAAATCATTGCGGCCGCGCATGAAGCGCCGCCGAGATCGGGCATCTGCTCTTCATCGATGCGAGATCTTTGGCGCAGCCGTTTCCAAATCAGCTCCGACAAATTTTGCGCGGTCAGCCGCGTTGGATGAATGGTGCTGAACAGGCCGCGCTCGGACATCAGGCGCGAGCGCATGGTTTGTTCGGCGCTCGGGCCGGCGCGGGGGACGACGATGGCGTTTTTGCGAAAGTGTAAAATCTCGCTGATAGTGTTGTAGCCGGCCATCGACACCACGAGATCGGCGCGGCGCAGAAAACGCACACTGTCTTCGCCCAGCCGGCTGACGGTGATCGGCAGATTTTGGGTTTTCGCATTCAGCAGCGCGCGCTGCTCTTTGCTCATGAACGGCCCGGTGGTGATGAAGGCGTTAAATTTCAGGTCGTGGCGCAGCAGCCGCGTCGCGTCAATGAATTGATCCATAAAAAAGGAGGCATCTGCGCCGCCGCCGCCGGTGACAAGAATGAACTTTTCTTCCTTCCTTGGACGCGGCCGGCGTTTCCGGGGTGAGTTCGTGGTGACTTCCACGGCCTCGCGGCAAACGTAGCCGCAATATTGCGCTTTGCGCGCCAGCGTCTCTGGAAAATCGTATTGGCCGATCACGTCAAATAAATCAACGCAGCCGTAGATAAACACGGCGTCATAAAACGCCTCGACGGCCTCGAACGCCCCTTCTTTTTTCCATTGCCGATGAATCACTTCCGGGGCGCCGAGAATATCGCGCAGGCCAAGAATAATTCGGGTGTGGGGAGAGTGCTCTTTTAAAATTTTCAACGGCACGGCCAGCTCGCCGAGCGCGCCGTGCGGCATGTGATCAACCAGAAAAACATCGGGCTGATAACTGACGGCAACGTTGCGAATGATATCCGAGCGAATCGCCAGCACTTCGCGTTCGCTCATCGGCAGGCGATCAGGCCGCCAGATGCCGGAATCAACTTTGACAATGGTAGGAATTTTAATAAAATCGCAATTCGGTGGCAGCGAGAAGAACGGCGCCGCCGGCGAATCTGCGATAATAAGACACGAAGCCGCCGCCTGCCGCCGTTTGATCTGATTGCAAATGTTCAAATTGCGGCGCAAATGTCCCAGGCCGAAGCCGTCCTGAGAATAAATCAAAATTCGGGAAGCTGGTCCGTGTGTCATAAGTCGTCAGTGCAATGATGAAAAACACGGTCAAAAAGCCTAAACGGCAAAGACAAGGAAAATATGATAAAGCATGGTGAAACTACGAAGCGGCCTTGAGCCGCGCTGCCGGCGCGAGACCGCAGAGTTGGCGAATACGCTCGGCAATTTTTGAAAAGCCGTCCAGCGGAACGCCCTCGTATCGCGCTTTTTGCACGAGCCGAGGCTTGCTGAACAGGGCGTGATTGATCATTTCCTGCAAGACGGTGCCGTGATAATCTTCCGGCACAACGAGTTTAAGCAGGCCGCGTTCCTGCAGCAGATGGGCGCGATTAAAATTGGCCGGTTGGCCTTTGCCGTCGGGAACCGCGAGCGCCGCTTTGCGATGCGCGAGAATTTCGCAGGTCAAATTATATTCGCCGGCATAAATCACCAGATCGACAAAGCGCGCGTATTGCAGCGTGTGCTTGCCGAAGCGATGAAACATGATATTCGGCAATTTTTGCGCGCGCTGCGCGAGGTTGCGTTTCTCGTGTGAGCCAATCGCCGGCCCGGCCACGATGAAACTTTGGAACATGCCGCCATCCGGGCTTCTTTCCAGAAACCGTAAATACGCGTCAATCATCGCGTAATCTCCGGCACCGCCGCCGGGGTTCAACATCACCGTCGGCAAATTCCGGTTCCACTTGGTTACACTCTCCGACACGCGCCGCGACGGCATGCCGAGGCGTGCCAGATAACCGGTATAAAAAATCTTCTGCGCGGCCACCGGGGTCATCTGGTATTGCGCCGCCACGTCAAAAAAATGCGCGGCGCCATAAACGAAAATCTCGTCGGCAAAATGCTCGAACATTTCCGGAACGTCATTGTGGAGCCATTGCCGCCGTACCCAGTCGGGCGCGCCTGTGGTATCGGACAGGCCCCAAATGATTTTGGCCGCCGGCAACTCATCGCGAACGCATCCGGCAATACGCTGCATTTCATCAGCATGTTCCAGCAGGCTCTCATCCAGCATCACCAGATCGGGGCTGAAAGTCTTGATCGCGCTCTGCGCAATTTTACGGCGAATACGCAGCTTGTTTTCGTGTTCGATATTCAGACTGCCGGCCTGATGGGGGCGATTTTCAATGACCGGAAGATGAACGTAATCCACCCGCTCGGCCAGGCGAAAACGACCGACCGTGGAAAGATCGGTCAACACCAAAATCGAGCAGTTATCCAGCGCGCGGGAAAGGGAAGTCGCGATGTTGAGCGTACGCGCGGTCTGTCCCGACCCTCGGCTGTCATTGCAATACATCAGTATGCGCAGCGAAGACATGACGGTACATCTCCAAAAAAACATTTCCCCGCGTCGAGCCGAACGCGCCACTACCGCGCCGGCCTTGCCGATCATTTTAAAAAAAAGAACGACGGCGACACGAAAAGCCTCGCGTTCGCGTATGCCGATAAAACCCAAGTTGAAAAAACAAATGCTGTGACTTATCGGTGCTGCCGACTGTCTGCTACGGTAGAGATTTTAAGTAATGATGAGTAAAGGAGATTCTTGAATGGCGGCAACCAACCCACCGCAAAAACAAACCCAACCACTTATCCGCCTCACTTAAATATTTATGGAGGGGAAGATCGCGCGCCGAATTAAATTGCGTTACAATTTATTAAATCTCTTTATTGAAGTCAAGGCTTTTTTTGGTTTTGCCAAAAAATTACCATGACGTTCGTTCACCAATACGGCCTAAAAATAAAAACGGCCACGAAAAATCCTTTTTTCTGGAGCTCTCGTGGCCGTTTTCAACAACCGGCTCATAACGGTCCTTGTTCGCAAAAGTGCAGGAAAAGAGTATGACGGCTTGCAAAGCCTCCGCGGCGTTGAAACGCAGTCAACACCCTGATCTGTACCGCCGCTCCGGCGCATTTGCGCAAAAAAATCAGGACGAAACCCAATATCGGCCGTTTTTAATTGGCTTAAAGGAGTATGTGTTTTTTCGCTTCATTCAAAACGCAGCGCCGCGATCGGATCCATCTTGGCGGCCTGGCGCGCCGGATAAATGCCGAAGATAATGCCAACCAGAGCGGAGATGCCGAAGGAGATCACCACGCTGTAAAGCGCAATAACGGTTTCCCATCCGGCAAACAGGTTGATGCCTTTCGCCATGATGACGCCGATGATAATGCCGATCGTGCCGCCGGTGACGCTGATCATGATCGTTTCGTTGAGAAACTGAATGAGCACATCGCGCTCGGTGGCGCCCAGCGCGCGGCGGGTGCCGATCTCTTTGGTGCGCTCGGTCACGCTGGCGAGCATAATGTTCATGATGCCAATGCCGCCGACGAGCAGCGAGATGGCCGCGATCGAACCCATGACGATGTTGAAGACGCGCTGCGTTTTCTGGCTCTGCGCCAGCAGCTCCGCCGGGATGATAATTTCATAATCATTGACGCCGTTGTGCGTGCGATTGAGCAGCCGCTTCACCACCTCCGAGGTTGGCAGCACCTGATCTTCCTTTTCCACCTGAATCGCGATTTCTTCAATCGAATTCGGGCGATCTTCATCGGTAAAGCGTTTCAGCGCGGTGGTAATGGGAATGTAAACATCTTTGTTGATGTTGCGAAGCTTGATCACCGAGGCTTTGCCCTCTTTGACGGTCTTGGATTCCATCACGCCAACGACGACAAACCAGGTGTCGCCGATTCGGAGGCGCCGGCCGAGCGGATTACGATAACCGAAAAGCTCGTTGCGAACTTCACTGCCGATGACGCAAACGCGTTTGGCTTCGACAACATCCAGCGCGCTGATAAAACGGCCCTCGCTCGGATGAAAGTTCGTCACCCATTCGTAAACTTCATCGGTGCCAACCACGCGCCCGGTGGATTCTTTGTTGCCCAGCAGAATCGATATTTCCACAAAACGCACGGGCGCGACGCCTTTGACGTTCGGCAAATTTTCGCGAATCAACTGGCCGTCGTGATAAGTCAGGCCGCGCGAAAGTTTTTGCTCCGCTTCTTCAGCCTGATCGCCGGTGAGCTTGACGTAATTGACGCGGATGTTGTTGGTGCCGAGCAGCTTGATCTGCTCCACCGCCGCGCGCTTGGCGCCTTCGCCGATCGACAGCATCGCAATCACCGCAGCCACCCCGAAAATCACGCCGAGCGTCGTTAAAAACGAGCGCAGCTTATGAACCAGAATGCTGCGAATGCCGATGCGCAAACTTTCCGAAAATTGCATACTACGCCTCCGGCATTTCCAAAAATAAATCTTTGAGACGTTGAATTTCTTCGCCGCGCAGCTCACGCAGGATTTTGCCGTCCTGCATGTGGATCAGCCGGCGCGCCCATTTCGCTTTATTCATTTCGTGCGTCACCAGCACGATCGTGGTGCCGCGTTCGTTCAATCCCTGCAAAATTTCCATAATCTCATGGCCGGTTTTGGTGTCGAGATTGCCGGTCGGCTCGTCGGCAAAAATGATTTGCGGCTTGGTTACCAGCGCGCGGGCAATGGCGACGCGCTGATTTTCGCCGCCGGAAAGCTCGTTGGGGCGATGGTTGGCGCGATGGCCGAGACCGACGGCCTTTAACATTTCGAGGCTCAACTCCCGGCGCTGGGAACGTTCGACGCCCATGTAAATCAGCGGGACTTCGACATTTTCAACCACCTTGAGTTGCGAGATCAAATTGAACGCTTGAAAAACAAAGCCGACTTTACGGTTGCGCAACCGCGACAATTCCACGTCGCCAAGTTTCTCCACCGGCGTGCCGTCCAGCGAATAAGCGCCGCCTGTCGGACGATCCAGGCAGCCGAGCAAATGCATAAGCGTCGATTTGCCGGAACCGGACGGGCCCATGATGGCGACAAACTCACCGTTTGCAATACTAAAGGAAACACCGCGCAGGGCTTGCACCACGGTTTCACCCATCGTATATTCCCGCCGCAAATCCTTGACGCTAACAAGCATGTTCATCTCCACTGAGAAAGCGCGCTGATTTTTAAAAGATTGGACGTTGCCTAAAAAAATTTTTCGGCTAAATTGACGCCGGGCGGCCGAGCAAAACCACTTCACCTTCTTGCAAGCCTTCTTTCACCACGGCGACGCGCTCGTTGCTCTCGACAATCGCAATGCGCCGAATCGCAATTCTGCCGCCGGTTTTCACGTAGGCAATGGTTTGATCCTGATCATCAAGAAAAACCGCTTCGAGCGGAATGGACAGCGCGCCGTCAAATTGGTCGACGATAATGTCGAGCGTCGCGGTCAGGCCGGGCTTCAAGCGTTTATCCTTATCCAACACGTGGATGGTGACGTCAAAAACTTTGGCGGCTGTGGCCTTGCCGGTGATGCGGCTGATTTTGCGTTTCGCGAGATCCGCGATATAAGTCACCTCGCCTTTAAACACGGCGTCGGCGTAAGCGTCGAGACGAAGCTCAACCGGCAACCCAACTTTGACGCGCGCCAGATCGACTTCGCTGATTTCAGTGTCAACCATCATCGAGGAAACGTCCGGCAGATACATCAATTCTTGTCCCTCAAACGGTATCATGCCGATGCTGATCTTTTTCTGGTTTTCGACGTCGCCGGTCATCGCATACACCACCAGCCCCGGCCGCGGCGCGACGACGACGCCCTGCCGCAGCTTGCGTTCCTGCTGATCCAGGCCGCGTTCGGCGCGCGACACATTGGCTTGCGCCGCGGTGATTGAAGCCCGCTGCGAGCGGATTTTCGAGCGCAGTTCCATGTAAGCCAGTTGCGCCTGCTCAACTTCATTCTGCTGAATAAAACCTTTTTTGACCAGCTCCGGCAAGGCTTCAAGATTTCTCTTCGCCGCTTCTTCGCGCGCCTGCATGGCTTCCAGATCGCTTTCGGCGCGGATCAAATCCGCCTTCGCGCTCATCACGCCGGATTCGGCCTCGCCTTTCGTGAGAATGTATTTTTCCGATTCAAATCGAACCAGCGTATCCCCTTCCTCAACCCAAGTGCCTTCCGGCACCAGCCAGAGAATTTGTTTATCGGTCGCGGCGCTGATCACCACCTGATCTTCCGCGCGCAACTCGCCGGTTTCGCTGACTTTGATGGTCACGTGGCCCTTTTTAACCGTCGTGAACGGAATCGAGGTGTCATCGGTTTCAGAAACCAAAAACGAGCTGCTGACAAAAATCAACAGCACCACGCTCAACCCGGCGAGGCTCACCATTTTGCGCCGGCTGGAATCGAAAAGAAAACTTGTCAAACTACCCTGCGATGCATTCATAAAATTCACCTGAGATGGATGGGCACTCACTCTTTCCGCTTATTGCGTAACCGGCCTGCCAAGTAGGCTCTCCAACTGCGCCAACTGTGTGTGGTAATCCACCAGCGTGCGCAAGTATTGACTGCGGGCTCTGAGCAGAAACTCCTGCGACTCGGTAATGTCGAAATTCGAGGCGCGGCCGAGATTGAACATGGTCGTGGAAAATTCCAATTTATCCTCCGCCACTTTAATGGCCGACTGGATCGCCTCAAGCTCGGCCGCGGCGCTGTAAACGCCGCGAACAATATCGCGCACGTCGATCATAATCTGCCGCTGCACCTCGAGCAGTCGATCTTCCTGTTGCCGCACGGCTATTTCTGCATCTTCCGCTTTGGCCGAAGCCTCGCGGTGCAAAAACTCGTAACTCAAATTCAGGGTGGCGCGCCAACCACCGGTGCGGCTTCTATCCAAGCGGGTGACGGCATTGCGCGAAAGGTCAGAGTTATAAGAGGCAACAAGATCAAGTTGCGGCAACAGATTGTTTCTGGCGACCTGCTTCTGCAAGCGGCTCTTGCGAATAGATGACTCCGCGACGTGAACCAACGGGTTGTTTTCCAGGGCCTCGCGCACCAATGCTTGTTCATCCAGTGCGACCGGCTTATAGCTCAAACTGGTCGAATCCAACGCGATGAACATATCAATCGGCAAGCCCAATTCGTCTTTCAACCGGTCAAGTGCCAACTGATAGCTGCTGCGGCTTGAAATCAATGAAGCCTTGTCATCCGCGAAACGAATCTCCGCGCTCAAAACGTCGCGTCGCGTCGCCAGCCGCGCCGTGATCAACGCTTTGGAGGCTTCAACCAGCGCGGAGTCTTTTAGCAGCGCCGTTAAGTTGACGTTGACCAATTCGCGTTGCAGCAGCGCCTGGTTATAAGCGCGTTTCACCGCAAAGACCGTTTGCAGTTTCTGGTTCCACAAATTTCTGGATTGCGCCTGCCGGTCGTATGCCGTGGACAGAAACGAGCTGCGCGCAACGGTCGGCCCGGCCTCGCGCAACAACGGTTGGGAAAAACTGACGGCGTAAGAAAGCTCACGGTCTTTCGTCGTTGGAGAAATTTCACGATCGGTGGGATCTTCCGGGTTGGCAGGCTCTTGAAATAAAGGAATCTGCGCGCTGTGCGCAAAATCTCGGGTGAACTGCAATGTTCCACCCGTCGGCAAAAAAAGCTGGGCCTGGCCGCTGACGGTCGCGCTGTTGTCAAATTGCGTCTTATCAACGAATCCCAAAACCTCTTGCTCAATCATTCCGGTGGAATCCGCAGGATCAGGCACAAGCCGTCTTTCGACAATTCGACGTTCGCCGGTCATGTTATTGACACGGGAGCCGTCGAGGCTGAACACCGGCAGAAACCTGCCGTAACTGCCGGCATGTGCAGCTTCGGCGCGGTCGAGATCGCCGTGGGCAATCCGCAGGGAAATATTTTTTGCCAACGCGATGCGAATGCAATCATCCAGCGTCAGCGGCCTTTGCACCACCGCCTGAATTTCCGCATCGCTGTAAGCTTGATAATAAAAATCGCGGAGCTTGCCACGCTCATCATCGCCGCCGCGAACCGAATCGAGTGGCGAGATGAAGAAGATTAAGGCGATTGCCCAAAGGGCCGCTCGCGGCGAGAGCCGAAACGCTAAGGTCGTCATTGCGGGCATAGTTGTAAAAACTCAGTGGTAAATGACTTTTGCCGGGTCGCGACAGCGTCCCAAACGAAAAGGAACGGTTTATTTCACCACGGATTGGATTTTGGTGGTGTCCGCAATGCGAAACGTTGAACCCATGATGGTCACCGTGCGTTTCGCCGCGTCAAATTTCTCGACTTTGCCGACCACGGCCAACTCATTCAGCTCCGCCGGTTTGTAATCGGTTTCGTGCTGAACCTCCTCCGCCAAAAACTTGCCGTCTTTTAAATAGGTGCCTTCACATTCCACGAGTATGCCGGTTCTGAGCTTATCAAAAGCCGTGAACGTGCCATCCGGGCTTTCATAGACGCAATCCGGCGTCACGGTAACCGGAATGCGATACACGGTAAATTGTTTCGACGAGGGGTTGACGGACTTCACCACGCCCTTAATTTCCCAATCATCATCCTGGAAATCGCCGGTTAAAAGTTTGACCTTTTTGGCGGCGTATAGCATATCCGCCTGCGGCGTGCCTTGCAACTCCAGCCATTGCCCGACCTTCAACGTTTTAAACAAATCCGCCACGGTCTTTTGCGTGGCAACCTGCGCATGGCCGTTACCCGCCGCCAGCAGCGCAATGGCGAGAACGATGCATCTCATCAAAGTCTTCATAAGTTTCTCCTTAGATTAAAACTCGTCGTGTGCCATTTAGAATGACGGTAAAGCCGGCGTCAATTTTCCAACTTCAGATTCTGTAAATATACAAATATTGACACATTATTGTGTCATGTCTCTGTCCCGTTTTTGTAAAATCCTGGTCACCCAAACCGGCGCCGGCCGGGCAAAAAAAAGCGCCGAGCCGCGCGCCCGGGCCCTGCGCTTATCCAACCACAATCGCTGCCAATCAGCAACCAGGCTTCGTCAATTTCGTGCACCGCGTCCAGTTTCACCTGCTGGAATTGCAAACTCAATTCTTGCAGTGACACTGACACACGTTTCGCACGACACGGTTTTATCCATTGCGCAAGCCTTTGATCAAAATCTGCACTACTTCGGCGCGGCTGAATTCCGGCGGCGGCGCTTCGCCACGGCCGAGCATTTCCCGCACTTGCGTGCCGGAGAGCGAAACTTGAAAAGCGCCATCATGCGGACAGGTTTTGCTCGTGACCACGGCGCCGCACTTTTTGCAGAAAAAAGAGTTCTCAAAATTCAACGTGGTGATGCCCAACTCTGCCGGCGTGAATTGCGCGAAAATTTTCTGCGCATCGTAGGTGCCGTAATATTTGCCGACGCCGGCGTGATCGCGGCCGACGATGAAATGCGTGCAGCCGTAATTCTTGCGGCACATCGCATGAAAAATCGCTTCGCGCGGCCCGGCATAGCGCATCGCCGCGGGAAACACGCTGAGCAGCACGCGATTGGCCGGATAATAATTTTGCAACAAGGCGTGATAGCTTTCCATGCGCAAATCCGCGGGGATATCGTCTTTTTTCGTTTCACCAACCAGCGGATGCAGCAGCAAGCCGTCGACGATTTCCATGGCGCATTTCTGAATGTATTCATGGGCGCGATGCACCGGGTTGCGCGTTTGAAATCCGACAACCGAATTCCAGCCGCGTTCGGCAAAAATCCGCCGCGTCGCCGCCGGTTCGTGGCGGTGCTCGAGAAAGGTGGTTTCCGGATGGTGATTGATCACCCACACCTCGCCGCCCAGACAAACCTCACCCTGCGTCATCACCCGCGCAACGCCGGGATGGGCGGGATCCGCGGTGCGATAAACTTCCTGCGCTTCGTGCGTTTTGTCGTATTCAAATTTCTCGGTCACGGTCATGACGCCGAGAATGACGCCGCCGTTGCCATTTTCAACTAAAGCAATTTCTTCATCGAGCCGAATATCCGCCGCCATTTCTTTAGTCACGGGCAGGGTGATTGGCAACGACCAGACGAGGCCGTTGGCAAGCCGCATCGAATGCACGACGCTGTCGTAGTCCGCCTTCCCCATAAAGCCGGTGAGCGGGCTCATGGCGCCGTTAGCAATCATTTCCAGATCGGCGACGCCGACGTCGGTAAGCGGCACTTTTTTCGCGTCACGCGCGCGGCGCAACGCCGCTTCGCGCGCTTCGCCTTGTAAAACTCGATCAATTAATTGGCCGCCGTGAGGTATGCTGAGAGGCATGATGTTGTTCTCCAGAATTAAGTCAAATGAACTTATTTACAAACAATCCAAACACAATGATTACCCCCCGTGCAAGACTTTTGCGGACAACTTTAGCATAAATCGGCAATAACGCACAATCTTCGCCCCGCAATTTTACATTTTTTAAATATTTGCCAAAAAATAAAAAACCCAAATCGCAGCAGCGACTCGGGTTGCATTTTTCTGTCTTTTTCTTTTTATCTTTTTCAAACGGTGGGCCCTGTAGGGCTCGAACCTACGACCAGCGGATTATGAGTCCGCCGCTCTAACCAACTGAGCTAAGGGCCCAAGACAAAAAAAGATAAACCGATAAAAAGCAAAAAAAGAACAAGGTCATGCATTTATCTTTTTGTCTTTTTTGCTTTTTATCTTTTTTTCATGTGGTGCGCCTACCAGGAATCGAACCTGGAACCTTGTGATTAAGAGTCACCTGCTCTGCCAGTTGAGCTATAGGCGCCTGCCGACAAACAAAAAAGATAACCCGATAAAAAAGAAAAAACGATTTATCGCCTTATCATTTTTTCTTTTTGTCTTTTTATCTTTTTTGCTTTCTTGTGAGCCTGGAGAGAATCGAACTCTCGGCCAACGGATTAAAAGTCCGCTGCTCTACCAGCTGAGCTACAGGCTCGACCAAACTATTTATGATAATGAAACCGGCATGAAATGATTACAAGTTCGGCTCCCGAAACGCCATAAACGAGTCGATGCACATCATTGATACGCCGAGACCAATAACCGGCTAAATCACCCTTTATATGCTTATAAAGAACAGCATAAAATATACACAATTTATACGACGCAGTCAACCAAAATT
>CAZVZZ010000015.1:0-28837 GCA_964631505.1 uncultured Cytophagia bacterium | reverse complement strand
GCACCGCGGTCCCGGAAGTGGTGCGACATCTGGAAACCGGCTATTTGGCGCGAAAACAAGATAGCGACGACTTGACTCATGGCTTGCGCTTGCTGCTCGATGATGACAGCTTACGGGAGAAAATGAGCCGCCAAAGTCGGGAGGTGGTCGAGCGCGAATATACCCTCACGCTGCAAGCGCAACGCTATGTCGCGTTGTATCAGGAAGCCATCGCCAAGCACGGTGAAATAAAAAAGCCGGCAGCAGTTGATCTCTGATCTTCGCATTAGGTCATTGCACAGCAGGAGTTAGAAAAAAATTCTAACTTTTTTAAACAGGAGTGAACAGAGCAAACAGAGAAAAAATTCTCCGTTTTCTCTGTTTGCTCCTGTTGTGGGGCAAAATTATTTAAACGCTTTTACTCATTTTGCCTTTTGGTTCCGGCTTGTCCGGATTGTGGTTATGAAAATAAATTTTACTTTATGCAAGCATTTGTCGGTAAAGCGTTGAGCCGGGAAGAATTGAAAGCGCGGGTTCCGAAAAACCGTCAGGGCGAGCTAGCGGCATGGCTCGATCGCGCGCAGGCCGCTCGTTTCAATCCGTCCGCAACGCTGGTGATCTCCGGCTTTTGGCGCAGCGGCACCACCTGGCTGGAAGAATCGTTGCGGGAAATTCTTCATGCCAAGACGCTGTTCGAGCCGATCGATCCGTTGGCGCCGGAGGCGCAAGCCCTTTACGCCGCGAACCACCTCGACGGCAAGACGCATGAATTTTTGCGCCTGTATTTGCCTTATTGCGGCGAAGCCACTTTGAGCAGCCGCCCGTTGCGGGAATTATTTTCGCGCGCGCTGCGCTCCGAATCGCGCGGCTCGTGGGTGCGCAGATTCCGCAAGGGCTGGAAGGAAAGTTGTCGTCCGCGTCTCGTGGTGAAATTCGTCAACGCGCAGCTTTGCCTGCGCGCCGCGCAAAACACGTTTGGCATGCCGGTACTGCACGTTTACCGCGACCCGCGCGCCGTGATCGCTAGCCTCAAAAAAACGCGCTGGTTTTGGCTGTTCGAGCATCTCCGCTTGCGCGAACAATTGCTCGACCTGCCCGACGGCCGCGCGGAATATTTTGGCCGCTGGCGCGCGGAGATTTTGGAATATGATCGCTACAATCCGATCACGCGCACGGCCGCTTATTGGGCGCTGACGGAAAAATTCGTGCAGGATAGTTATGCGGATTATCAAGACCGCTCTCCAGGCGCCTTCAGGTTTGTTTGTCTCAATTATGAAAAGCTGGCGCAGGAACGGGAAAAAATATTCGCGGCCATTCTTCAGAAGCTGAACCTGCGGCCGCAACAGGAGAATTTTCAGGTTTCCGCGCGCGACAGCACCACCACTTCGAAAAAGCAGCGCGGCGCCTCCGTGCAGGAACGCGTTGCCGGCTGGGAAAAATATTTGTCCAGCAAAGACGTCGCGGTGATCGAGGCGGTCGTGGAGCAATTTGGTTTTGCAAAGCGGCTGGCGCCGACGTCGGGTGAAACCCCGGCTGCGGCCGAAATTTTGGCATGAGGACGCCGGTTTCTGTTGGTGAGAGCGATTCCGGATTTTTACGAATTACATATTTTACGGAAATACTTTTAAGGAGATTTGGCATGAACGACAACCCCAGCACCGTGCTCCACGCCGAAAGATTGAAAGCGAAAATTCAGGCCGAAGTTTCCCGGCCACGGCCCGAGGGCGATGACAATCCGAATAACGTCTATATCGAAGAAGAATTGGATCAGAAAGTTCGCGCATTGACACATTTGCTGCCGAATCATCAGCTCGATCCGAATGATGTTTTCATCGTCGGCTATATGAAATCCGGCACCACGTGGTTTCGCAACCTCGCCGCCAGCGTGATTTACGGCCTGGATTCGAAACATCTTCCCTACTCGGTGGTGTGGGAGCTGATTCCGAATCATGGCCCCGGCAAGCCGTATTACAAGCGCTATCACGATCCGATGTATTTCAAGGTACATGATTTCCCCCGGCCGCAATACCGACGGGTGGTCTTTCTCGTGCGCGATGGCCGCGACGTCGTGGTCTCGCTGGCGCATCATATTCGCAACGTGTACCAGCAGGAAGTTGATCTGCGGCAGCTCGCCAAAGGAAAATCACCGCTGTTCAGCGGGCGATACGAATGGTATAAGCACGCCGAAGCCTGGTTGGCGAATCCGTATCAGGCCGAGATGATAACGATAAAATTTGAGGATTTAAAGAAAGCCCCTCTTTCGGAACTGCGGCGGTTTTGTGAATTTATTCGCATCGAACGCGATGACGCCGCGCTGGAGCGGGCCGTGGCGTTTGCTTCATTCGAGAACATGCGTGATCGCGAAGAGCGGTTGGGCATGGACTATCGCACCTGGCCGAAAGATCGGCCCTTTGTGCGAAAAGGACAGGTGGGCAGCCATAAGGAAGAAATGCCGCCGGAGGTTTTGGAAGTCTTTTTGCGCAAAGCCGGCAGCGCACTACGCCAGCTTGGCTACATATAAACCGGCGTGGGCTTTAATTTATGGAAGGTAGTTATGAATGACACACCCGGTACGGCGCCAGCGATTGACGCCGAATTGGATAAAAAAATTCGCGCATTGACCCATTGGGTGCCAAGCCATGAATTGGATCCGCAGGATGTTTTCCTGGTGGGTTACATGAAATCCGGCACCACGTGGTTTCGGAATTTGGTCGCCGGCGCGATTTACGGTGTGAGGTCCGAGCATACGCCCTATTCTGTGGTGTGGGAGCTGGTTCCGAACCATGGAGCAGCCAAGCGCTATTACAAGCGCTACAGCACGCCGATGTATTTCCGCACGCATGATTTCCCCCGGCCGGAACACCGGCGCGTGGTCTATCTGTTGCGCGATGGCCGCGACGTCATCGTTTCTCTCGCGCATCATCTGCGCGCCGTGGCGCAGCAGGAAATTGATTTGATGCAGCTCGCCAAAGGAAAATCGCCGCGGTTCAGCGGCAAGTACGAATGGCACAAACACGTCGAAGCGTGGCTGGCCAATCCTTATGGCGCGGAGATTTTGATCATCCGCTACGAGAACTTACGGAAAGATACACTTGCAGAGCTGCGGCGGTTTTGCGAATTTGCCGGCATCCAGCGCGACGATGATTTTCTCGCGCAGGCCGTGGCGAGTGCTTCGTTCGAGAAGATGCGCGACAAGGAAGCGCGCCTCGGGTTTGGCCGCGCGCACTGGCCGAAAGACCGGCTGTTTGTGCGCCGCGGGCAGATCGGCAGCCATCAGGATGAACTGCCGCCGGAAGTTTTAGAATTGTTTTTGCGCCAGGCCGGCAAGACGCTTCGCAAACTCGGATACTTGCAATAAAGGATTTTCTCTTATGTGGATTTTTTGCTGCGGCATGCCGCGTTCCGGCTCGACTTTGCAATTCCAAATTACCGCGCAATTGATTGAAGAAGCGGGATTGGGCAAACGGATCGAAACCGTGAGGCCCACGGAATTCGGCAAACTACGCAAACAATATGCGGCCGATCCGGCCTGGAAGGTTTTCAAAGCGCACACCTGCACGGACAAAATGGAAAAAGAGTTCCAGCGTCAAAATGCCGCCGGTGTTTACGTGTATCGCGATCTGCGCGACGTGGTGCTTTCAACGATGCGCAAATCTGAAAAGACCTTCGACGAGTTATGGGACATGGGTTTTCTCGAAGATCGGTTCGAGGAATATCGCCGCTGGACGGCATTGCCGCGTGTGCTGGTGTCAAGGTATGAAACGATAATCGCCGATCTGCCGGCGGAAGTTCAGCGGATTGCCGCGCACCTCGGCATGGCATTGAGCGCCGAGGCTGCTCAACGGATCGCAGCGGATCATTCACTGGAACGGCAAAGGGAGCGCATTGCGGCCGCTGTTAAAAACGGCGATCTGCGCGCAGGCGTGGTGCAAGGCATTTATTATAACCCGACCACCAATTTGCACGCGAACCATATCCACGAAGGCACGATCGGCGGCTGGAAAAAAGTTTTATCGCGCGAGCAAGTCGAGCGCCTGGAAGCGAAGGCCGGAGACTGGCTGTTGGCGCACCATTATGAATTAGCTTGCGAAAACTAATTTGATCGAGTTGGAGACCACGGATGAGTTTTTGGAAACACCGGCGTGTTTTAGTCACCGGCGGCGGCGGCTTCATCGGCCGCAATCTTGTTGCGAAGCTTTTGGAGCAGAACGCGAGCGTGCGCGTGGCGGAAAATTTCGAGCGCGGCATGCCCGCGAATCTCGCGCCTCTGCGCGATCAAATCGAAATCGCCGAAGGCGACCTGCGTGATGCCGCGGTCTGCGATCGTGCCTGTGAGGGCGTCGAAGCCGTGTTTCACCTTGCCTCGAAAGTCGGCAGCAGCGAATTTTATCGCCGATTTCCGGCCGACGTGGTGTTGCACAATTTCATGCTGGATGCGCAAATGCTCGACGCCGCGCGCCGCTGCCGCGTCAGCCGTTATCTGCACGTCAGCAGCGCTTTTATCTATCCAGTCGAGCGCCAACTGGAACCTGACGCCGTGCCGTTGCGAGAAGAAGAGGCTTATCCACCGAACCCGGCCAATTCGTATGGCTGGGCCAAGCTGATGGCGGAAAAAACTTTGGAATATACCGTCGCGCAGGAAAGCGATTTACGCGGCGTTATTTTGCGATTCTCGAACATCTACGGCCCGTACCAAAGCATTGACCTGGAGCGCGGCTCGATCGTTCCCGTGCTCGTTCGCCGCGCCGTTGAATATCCGCAAGTGCAACCGTTTTCCATTCGCGGCAACGGCCAGGAAACGCGAACCTATTGTTACGTCAGCGATGCGGTGGAGGCGATGCTGCGCGCCATGGAAAAGCTCGACACGCATCGACTGGTGGGGCCGCTCAATATCGGCAGCGAAGAAAAAATTCGCATTATCGACTTGGCGCGCCGAGTGATTGCGGTATCGGGAAAAGACATCGAGTTGGTGACATTGCCCGCGCCGCCTCCGGTGACGCAAAGCCAGACGCTGGATTGTTCCAAGGCGCGTGAAGTTTTGGATGGATGGCGGCCGAAAGTGACTCTGAACGAAGGCCTGAGAAATTTGTATCGCTATATCGACGCGGCATTGAGCGACAAAGTGAAAAAATAATGATGCGTAAATTAGACGACATGACGATCGTTATTACCGGCGGCAGCGTGGGAATTGGTTATGCCATTGCGCGTGAATGTGTTGAAGCCGGGGCGACCGTTGTCATTGTTGCCAGAGGCAAACCGGATTTGGAGAAATCTTTAAGCCAATTGCGCCGCCTCTCCGACAAAAACCATCGGATGTACTCTTTGGATGTCGGTAATTTGGCGGCGGTGCAGGAATTTACCAATTGGCTTACGCAACAGAACATTGCACCGTCCGCTTTAGTCAATTGCGCCGGCATCTTTGGTGCCATAGGAAAAACCACCACGGTCAGCATGCAGGAATTTGCGGCAGCAATTCAAATAAACTTGCTCGGTACGGTTTACATGTGTCACGGCCTCGCGCCGCTGTTGAAAGCGGTCGGGCGCAAGAAAATCATCAATTGCTCCGGCGGCGGCGGCACGTTTCCTTTTCCGAATTACTCGGCTTACGCCACGAGCAAAGCCGCGATCGTCCGCTTCACGGAGAACCTCGCCATTGAGGTGGCGGAAGATGAAATCGACGTGAATTGCATTGCCCCCGGCTTTGTCGTAACCCGGTTGCATGAACAAACTTTTGCGGCAGGGCCGGAGAAGGCGGGCGCTTTTTTTGAAAACACCCAAAAACAAATTGCCAGCGGCGGCGTGCCAGCGGAGAAATCCGCCGAGTTGGCGGTGTTTTTGCTTTCCAGCGATTCGGACGGCATCACGGGTAAATATATTTCGGCGCCGTGGGATCCGTGGCAAGATCGTGACTTTCAAACCAGGCTTCGCGCCGACAGGGATTTTGGCGCCCTGCGCCGCATCGACGATCAACAGTTTTTCAAAAAAGTGAGCCGCAGATGAGAAAAATCGCGCACATCATTAACCCCGTCATGGTCGGAAAAAACTCGGATTTGTTTTTCGCACAACCGATCACTTTTGAAACCATGAAGATCGCGCGGCAATTTGCCCGTGACCGGGTCGAAGTGGAATTGCTGTCGACGCAGTATCCCGAAGATCGCGCCATCGTGCCGGATGGTTTTAAAATCGCCCGTGAGCTGGAGCGCTCGGTTCAGGACGTGGGACATTTTGAATTGAAACGCAAACTGCCGCTGCTGCGCGACATCATGGATCGTCTTTATGAAGCGACCGCGGCGGAGTATCTCATTTATACCAACGTCGATATCGCGCTGATGCCGCATTTTTATTTGACCGTGAATGCCTTGATCGATGCCGGCCACGATGCCTTGGTCATCAACCGCCGCACCATCTCGAATCAGTATCAAAGCCCGGCGGAAATTCCACTCATGTATGCCGAGACCGGCTCCAAGCACGAGGGCCATGACTGTTTTGTCTTCAAGCGCGAACACTATCCGCGCTATACGCTCGGCGAAGTCTGCATCGGCATTCCTTACGTCGGCCGCGTGCTCATTTGGAATCTGTTTTTTTATGCCCAAAATTTTTGCGAGCTGAAGAAAAGCCATTTGACTTTTCACGTCGGTTTCGGCAATGAACGGACCTTGCAAGACGGCGTGTATGCGGATTATCGCGCGCACAACAAAGGCGAGGCGGCCAAGGTTCAGGCGAAAATTGAAAGCGAGTTCGCGCCGGGAAAAAATTGTGACGTCTTTTCGACTTATCCCCTGGAGTTTGAGCTGATCAGCCCAAATTCAAAGAGCAAAAACCAATCATAAAGAGAGGAGAAGCAATCGCAGCATGAAAATACTTGTCACCGGCGGTGCCGGCTATATCGGCTCGGTTTTGGTTGGCCGTTTGTTGGAAGAAGGCCATCTGGTTACGGTCATCGATAATTTTCGGTTCGATCAAAGCGCGCTCCTGCGCTACTGCTCCGATCCGAGCTTCGAAGTGGTAAAAGCGGACGTCCGCGATGCGGGCGTGATGTTGCCGTTGATCAAAAAGGCCGACGCCATTTTGCCGCTGGCCGGTTTGGTCGGCGCGCCGATTTGCGCGCGCGATCCGGTCAGCGCCCAAACCGTCAACTTCGACGCGGTACAGCTCATTCTGGAAAATCGCAGCCGCGAGCAATGGATCATTTTCCCTTCGACCAACAGCGGGTATGGCGTCGGCGAAAAAGATATCCATTGCACCGAGGAAACGCCGCTACGCCCGATCTCGCTGTACGGCCGGTTGAAAGTCGATATGGAAAAAATGATTTTGGATCAGGAGAATGTCGTCACGTTTCGCTTTGCCACGGTCTTCGGCGTCAGCCCGCGCATGCGCATCGGCCTCATCGTCAATGATTTCACCTATCGCGCCGTGCGCGACAAGTTCATCGTGCTGTTCGAGCCGCATTTCAAGCGCAATTATCTGCACGTGCGTGACGCCGCCGAAGCGTTCGTCCACACGCTGAACAACTTTGTGGCGATGAAGAATCAGCCGTACAACGTCGGTCTCAGTGAAGCCAATAAATCCAAGCTGGAGCTTTGCGAGGAGATTCAAAAAGTCATTCCGGATTTTCATATTGCCTTTTCCGAATACAACAAAGATCCGGATCAACGCAATTACATCGTCAGCAACGCCAAGATCGAGGCCACCGGTTTCAAGCCGAAACACAGCTTACTGATGGGCATCAAAGAAATGGTGAAAGCGTATGAAATGATGGCCTCCAACGAGTACATGGTGATGCGATAAGGTTTTGCCGTCTCCGCCCCTGGTGGGCGGCTATTGGCGAGCAACCAACGTGAAAGAGCAATAATAATGAACTGGAAAGCTAAAAAAATTCTCGTCACCGGCGGTAACGGTTTTTTAGGGCATGCCGTTGTGGCCCAATTGCAAAAGCTCGGCGCGAAAGAATTGTTTATCGCGCGCAGCAAAGATTACGACCTCACCAAAGAAGCCGAGGTGGCGCGACTGTATGCTGATTTCAAGCCGGAAATCGTTTTTCATTTGGCGGGTTTGGTCGGCGGCATCCTGCCCAATAAAGAGCGTCCGGCGGAGTTTTTCTATCGTAATCTCATGATGGGAACGTTGCTCCTGCACTATGCGCAGCAAGCGGGCGCCGAAAAATTTGTTGCCGCCGGCGCGGGCTGTGGTTATCCCGAACAAGCGCCCATCCCGTTGCAGGAAACTTCGTTTTGGAACGGCCTGCCACAAAAGGAAAGCGCTCCGTACTCGCTGGCCAAACGCCTGTTGACAGTGCAATCAGAAGCCTATTTTCGCCAATACGGTTTCGTCTCCATAATTTGCGTGCCCGGAAATTTGTACGGGCCGTGGGATAATTTCAACCTGCACGACGCACACGTCGTTCCGGCGTTGGTACGAAAGTTCGTCGAGGCCGCACAGGCTGGCGCGCCGATCGTCGGCGTTTGGGGCGATGGCCGCCCCTCGCGTGATTTTGTTTACGTCGATGACGTCGCGTTAGGCATGATTCGTGCCGTCGAAGTTTACGAGCGGAATGAGATCGTGAATATTTCTTCCGGCGTGGAGACCACCGTTCGCGAAGTGTGCGAACATCTTGCCGAACTGACTGGATTTGGGGGAAAGATTGAATGGGATACGACGAAACCGAGTGGGCAACTCCGGCGCTGTTTTGATATTTCCAAAGCCCAGCGCGAGTTGCAATTTGCGCCGCAAACCGATATCCGGGTCGGCCTGGCGAAGACAGTGGAATGGTACAAAGCCAACTGGAGCAACTCGGATTTGCGGCGATAGCATGAAGCGCGAAACTCGCCTCAACGTTGCGAGCGCGGTGATCTTTTGATTATTGAATGAAAGGAGGTGACGCCCGGCAAAGCGGTAGTAGTGTATTTTAATCAAGGGTGAATGGGGCCGCATGTTACGCGGTTGCGTTCATCAAGTTTTTCGAAATTTTGACTTGATGGAAAGGAGGTGGCGCCTGGCAAAGCCTCAGTGGTGCATTTTAATCAAGGATGAACGGAACTGCACTTTTTGGCGGTTTCCTTTCATCAAATTCCCGACGTGGAAATTGATCTTAAGAAAGGAAAACAATAACATGAAACGGTTCTTTATTCTGGCCGGAGTCTTGGCGTTGCTGACGATGGTCGTCTCCTGCGGTCAAGAGCATGCCGTGGAGTTGACCTCTCCCGAAACTCCGAAACTTGCAGTCACTCAGGGAAGTGCGCAGTCGTATTCCGATTATCAAGGCGCCGCTGCGCCGCAAATTTCCAACGTGACTTTTGCTGAAACGCCTATTACCGTCAAAGTTCAAGGCGATCTCACTGTTTACTCGACGCGGTCAAGTTTTCAACTCGACTGCGACCGGGCACAGGCGAACTTCGAAGGCTCTAACCTGCCCAACAGTTCAGTCGGGGTGGTTTTGGGCGCTTTGAACAGCGAAACAGACGATGCGATTTATTCCGCTGGCACCATTACAGACGGCGTCTCGCTCACCGCACTTTATCCCGAGCAGATGGCGGTGCTCACCAAGGGTTTCCTTGGCGTTCGCAGCACGGTCGTTGGCCCCAACTTTTTTAGCGCTGATCTGCTCATGCAATTTCCGCCTAAGGAAGTTAATGCCGTTTCGATGGAATTGTTGGGTCCTTTTGGGCCTACTACCATGGATATTTACATCCTGGCGGGAAATAATACCATCCTCGGCGTATTTACCGTGACAAGCGGTACAATAGTCGGTAACTTCTTTGGTGTGTACTCGCCGGTTGTGCCCATTAGGCGCATCTTGATCCATCAGCTTGACACTGTCGGCGGGGAGTTGGTCGATAATGTGAGCTTTGGTTCTTGCGAATAATTGAGGTTTGACCTTGCGCCGGCAACGCCTTGAGACGAAATCTAAGGGCTGAGACGATGCGGCAAGTGTGAGGTGAATTTCCTGAAGACAAAATTTTCAGGTTTTGTCTTGATGGAAACTCGCGGTAAACTTGCCGCACCGGCGCATGACAATTCAGTTTTTGATTTTGACGAATCTTTGCAGCTCGACGCTTCAGGCAATTCCGATCAAGGTATGAGTGATTCTTTTAAGTCGTCAGCAGCGCTTTCACCGCAGAAACGCCAGTTGCTCGCGTTGCTGTTGAAAGAGAAAGGCGTCACAACGAATTCGGCGCCGGCCCTGTTGCACCAGCCGCGGCCGGAGTTTGTTCCGCTGGCGTTGAACCAAGAAGGCTTATGGTTTCTCGAACAGTTGGAGCCCGGCAAAGCGCATTACAATATTCCGGGCGCCGTTCGCCTGCAAGGCAAGCTTGACGTGGCGGCGCTGGAAAAGAGCCTGAGTGCAATCGTCGAGCGCCACGAAGCGTTGCGCACCAGCTTTGCTGTGCAAGCCGACGGCGCGCCGTATCAGGTCATTGCGCCGCCAACGCGCTTCTTGTTGCCGCTGATCGACCTGCAAACATTGCCGCTTGCGCAACGCGAAATGGAAGCGAGAAGTTTGGCAACCGCCGAGGCGCAACGCGCTTTCGATCTCGCCGCCGGGCCGTTGTTTCGCGCGCAATTATTGAGTCTCCATGAAGAAGAGCACGTGCTGGTTTTGAATCTTCATCACCTCACCGCCGACGGCTGGTCGATGGGCATTTTTACCCGCGAGCTGCGCGCGCTGTACGAAGCTTTTTCAAAACATCAACCGTCGCCGCTGCCGCCGCTGCCGGTGCAATATGCCGACTTCGCACTTTGGCAGCGGGAACAAATGCACAGAGAAAACTTTCAAGCGCAGCTCGCTTATTGGAAACGGCAGTTCGGCGGCAGCATTCCGGTTCTGCAATTGCCGACGGACCGGCCGCGCCCCGCGGTGCAATCGTTTCATGGCCGGCACCAGGCCATAAAACTCTCGCAGCCGTTGACGGAGGCTTTGCGCCTGTTAGCGCGGCGCGAGGAAGTCACATTGTTCGTCACGCTGCTCACGGCTTTTAAAGTTTTGCTGCATCGCTATGCCGGACAGGATGATCTCGTGGTCGGCTCCACTTTCGCGAATCGCAGCCGGCGCGAGCTGCAGGCACTAATCGGCTTTTTTGTGAACACGTTGCCGCTGCGCACCAGCCTCGCCGGCGATCCGAGTTTTCGCGAGCTGTTGCAGCGCGTGCGCGAAACCGCGCTGGCCGCGGCCGCGAATCAGGAGCTGCCGCTGGCCAAACTGGTGCAGGAACTGCAACCGGAGCGCGATTCGAGCCGCAATCCGCTTTATCAAGTCGTGTTTGATTTGCTCACGCTCGACCACAATCCCGCGATTTATGGTTACGGCCTATCTGCCGGCGCAACCGAGACGCTGGAGTTTGCGGGGTTGAAAATGTTGCCAATGGAAATGGAATACGGCATTGCTCGATTCGACCTCGCGGTTTTCCTGTGGGATTTCCCGGATGGGTTGGTTGGCGCCTTCGAGTATGGCGCCGATCTATTCGAAGCGCCGACGATCGCGCGGATGGCTGAGAATTTTATCACCCTGCTCAACCACATCGTCGCCGATCCCGAGACGCGCCTGCACACGTTAGTTGAGCGTCTCAACCTCGACGAACGGCAACAGCAAATCGCCCGCGAGCAAAATGTTCGCGACGCCGCGCAACAGAAATTGAAGCTGATCAAGCGCAGGGCAGTTGGGCAGTAGTTTTACTGGTTGCACACGTGTGAGGTTATTTCGCAGGAATCTTGTTTGTCATCCCAGAAAGACGTTGTATGAAAAGATTTTTTTCGGAGAAACGCCGTTGATGGAAACCGTCTCGGAAATCGTCGCACCCGTTGGCGAGCCAATTAGCCAGAACCACAAAACGCGCGATGATAAAAATCTTGCGGAAAGCGTCGATCTCGCGCTGGCCGGGCAGATCAATCCGGCCGACACCGTCGTGGTCTCCGGTTTCTGGCGCAGCGGCACCACGTGGCTGGAAGAAGCGCTGACAAAAATTCTCGACGCAAAAACGGTTTTTGAGCCGTTCCATTTCATGGTGCCGGCGGCGAAAAAAATTTTCAAGCATGCCGGCGTGGCGAAGAAATCGGAGCCGTTTCGCGAGCTATTTATTCCGTATTGCGGCACGGCAACGCTGGAGATGCACTCGCTGCTCCATCAGTACTATGACCACGCGTTGCGTGCCGGCCTTTCCGGCCGCGCCGTGCGCGTGTTGCGCAAATCGGCGGCGGAAAGTTACCGGACCCGGGTGCTGGTGAAATTCACGCGCGGCCAGTTTTCTCTGCACGCGGCGCAGAGCACGTTCGCGATGCCGCTCATTCACGTTTTCCGCGATCCGCGTGCCGTTATCGCCAGCGCGAAAATGACGGATTGGTACTGGCTGTTCGATCATCTGCGCTTGTCCGAGCAATTGCTGGAGCCGCCGGATGGCCGCGCGGATTTTTTTCGCCGCTGGGCTGATGAAATCCGCACATACGATCACGACAAAATCGCTCGCATGGCGGCTTACTGGGCGATCACGGAAAAATTTCTGCTGGAAGCTTTTGCGAACCAAACGCGCCGCGCCGTTTTTGTAAGTTACGAAGAGCTTTGCCGCCGGCCAGAAATTTTGCTGCACACTCTCGCGCGGCAGAATGTCCCCATTGGCGCGACGGAGAATCTTCCCGACGTGAACGGCGACAGCTTTTCCACTTCAGCCCAACGCCGCGGCGTCTCCGTGGAAGAACGAATCAGCGGCTGGAAAAAAGTATTATCGCGCGCGGAAATCGCAACCATCGAAAACGTCATCCGGCATTTTGGTTTGGATAGCCGCCTGGAGAAATCATAAGCTGAACTCGCATTGAAAGATTGGAACCCATGCAAGAAAAATTTACGGCGAAGTACAATCCCGGCGCCGAGCTGCGCGGCGAGGGCTGGCTGCACCTGCACCGCAATGAAAATCTTTTTATCGGTCCGGACTGGACGGTGACCGCGGCGCAGCAATTGATCGAAAAAGCCGATATCGCCGCCTATCCCAATGCGAGTTGTGACAGTTTGCGCGCCGCGCTTGCCGAGCTGTACGGCGTGAAACCGCAAAACATTTTTGTGGGCAACGGCTCCGATGAAGTGCTGGCCGATCTGCTCGATCTGCTGCGCCATGCTTATGACACGATGAACGTGCTCGATGTCTGTTTCAAAATTTATCTGTTATTGGCCGAGCGTTATCGTTTTCGCGTCAACGTGCTGCCCGGCGAGACGTTTGCCACCGGCCGCGTCTCGCCCAACGGCTGGCAGGGTTTGGCGGTGATCGATTCGCCCAATGCCATCACCAGCGCTTGTCTTGCTGCGGATGATCTCAAAACGCTGGCCGGTGCCGCCAATTCGTTTGTGATCTGGGATAATGCTTACGGCGAATTTGCCGGCGACCACGTGCCCGTGCATCTACAAAGGAATTTCGTGACCGTCCGCACCTTTTCCAAGTTTTACGGCTTGGCCGGATTACGCATCGGCTATTGCATCGCCGATGAAGCGCTGGTCGAAGAAATGCTGGCGCGCAAAGACGCTTTCAACGTCAACAGTTTGGCGCAGGTGATGGCGCTGGAAGCGCTGCGCCGTAAAAAATATTTTGACGCGATTCGTGATGAGCTGGTGGAAGCGCGGCAGCAGCTTGTTCAGCATTTGCTCGCGTTCGGCTTCAAAGTTCATCAGCCCGGCGGCAATTTCGTTCTCGCGACGCACCCGGAGTTCACCGCCGAGATGGTGCAAAAAGAATTGATGCAGCGCCGCATTGCCGTGCGCCGTTTCGATGGCGCGCTCACGGCCAATTACCTCCGGATCACCGTTCCGCCGGCATCGGGAATGGCGCGGCTGGCAGAGGCGCTGCATGAAATTTTGAAAGCGTAAAATCACAACACGCGTTGCGAATAAATAGGTTAATAAAAAATCATCTTTTGCACGAATTCAACATTAAAGCGACTGAGACATGCGAATGAGCAGCGACACGTGGCCGAACTGGACGCCGCCGCTAATGGAGATGCAGCAGCGCGGCGTCGGCTTGAGCGCGAAAACCGCCGGCATCTTCAATGCAGCGATTGCCGCCTCCGCAATTGCTGCGGCTTTCGAGCTCCGGCTGTTTGATGAAATCAAGAAAAGCGGCGTCTTGTCCGTGGCGGATTTTTGCGCGCAGGAAAAATTACACCGGCCGTCGATCGCGATGCTGCTGTACACGCTGGCCTGCCACGAAATTATCGAATTGGACGCAGCCAAGGAAACCGCGCGCCCCGGCCCGGCTTTCAACGAGGCGTATGGCGACAAAGGTTATTTTCTCTGGCTGGTGCGCGGTTACGGCAACTTGTGGGAAAATCTTCCGGACCTCGTTAAAGACGGCAACGGCACGGTGGATTCGATCGGCCGCAACGGCAAATACATCGCCATGGCCGGCCGCGATTACGGCGCGCATTTTGTCGATACCTATTTTACTGAGATGCTTTATCAGGAACCGTTCACCATCGCCGCGGATCTCGGCTGCGGCAGCGCCATGCGCTTAACGCGGCTCGCACAGCACAATCCGGAATTTCGCGGCCTCGGCGTCGATATCAACGAAGGCGCCGTCAAGCTCGCCCAGGATTCGATCAAGCTCGCGGGCTTGCAGGATCGCCTCACCGTTGTGCGCGGCGACGCGAGCCGCCTCGAACCGCGGCCGGAGTTCGCCGAAGTGGACGTGCTCTTCTGCTTTTTTATGGCTCACGATCTTTGGCCGCGCCAAAATTGTTTGGCCGCGTTGCGCCGCCTCCGCACCGCGTTTCCGTCCGTCAAACGGTTTTTGTTGAGCGATACTTATCGTGCCGATCTGCCGCCCTCGCGCGCCGTGCCGATTTTCACGCTCGGCTTCGAAGTGAGCCACGCCGTGATGGGCCAATACATTCCCTCCGTCGCCGAGTGGATGGATTTGTTTGACGAAGCCGGCTGGCGCTGCACTGCCCGCCGCGATATCGGCATCCCGTTCAGCGCGATTTTTGATCTGCGTTGAACGACCGTAAGACAAAAGCTTTGAACGCGGATAACGCGGATCGCACGGATTGCCGCGGATTTTTTTATATGTAGTCCCCGCCCCTTGTGGGCGGCTTTCAAGATTTTAAATTGCACATTCTGCATGAACAACGATCAAACAAAAATTGAAGGCTTTCGACTTTCACCGCAGCAAAAGCGGCTCTGGCAACTGCAAGGCAATGACGGCGCGGCTTACAAGACGCAGGCTGTCATTAGCATTGAAGGTGAGTTGAATTATCAAAACCTTGCAACCGCGCTGGAAAAAGTCGTTGGGCAACACGAGATTTTGCGTACGACTTTTCGGCGTGAGCCGGAAATGACGTGGCCGGTGCAAGTCATCGGCGCCGGTAGCGTGCAACTCGAACAAATCGATTGGTGCGGAATCACTCCCGAAGCCCAAAAGCTTAAAGTCGAAGCGCTGCGGCAGGAATTGAAAAATCGGCCGGTGGCTTTTGACGAAGAGGCGCCGGCGCATTTTTGTTTGATCGCGTTGGCGCCAACGCGGCATTGGCTCATCGTTACGCTGCCCGCGCTTTGCAGCGATGCGGCCAGCCTTAATTTGCTTGTGTGTGAAATCAGCCGGGCTTATGCCTCGGCGTCGCTCGACGAGGCCATGCAATACGCCGACATCGCCGAATGGCAAAATCAATTGCTGGAAAACGAAGACGGCGAAATGGGCCGCGCCTTTTGGCGGCAGCAGGAGTTGCAGAATTTTTCGGCGGCGGCATTGCCATTCGAAACGCCGGCGGCGCGCGAGTTGAATTTCAATCCGCAAAGCGTGGCGGTTGAAATTTCCGAAGAACTTTTCAATAAGCTGGCGGCACTTGCAAAAAACTATAACACGACCAGCGCGATCGTGTTGCTCGCGTGCTACAACATTTTGCTTTGGCGAATGAACGGCGAAAACGATCTCACCCTCGGCGTGAGCTACGACGGCCGCGCTTATGAAGAGTTGAAAAACGCGCTGGGCTTATTGACAAAATATCTGCCCGTATCTTCTTCGCTCTCAGCGCGCGCGCCGTTTCAGCAAGTGCTCGCGCAGACTCATGCCGCCGCGAGTAAAGCCGGCGAATGGCAGGATTTTTTCAGTTGGGAAAATTTGAACGGCAAATTAAGCGGCGCACCATCTTATTTCCCGTTTGGTTTCGAGTTTTATGAAGCCGCGCCCCAATTCTTCGCCGGCGCCGCGTCGTTTGCCATCGAACAACGGCAAACCTGCGTTGAGCGTTGCAAATTAAAATTTACCGCCGAGCCATGCGACAAAAAGCTGGCGATTCGTTTTGATTTCGATCCAAACTTTTTTCAAGCCGCCGACATGCGCCGGCTTGCGGAAAATTATCTCGCGTTGGCAGCCGCCGCTGCCGAAGCGCCGGAAACGGCGATCGGCGCGCTGAATCTGCTCACACCGGCGGAGCGGCAATATCTCGTTTATGATTACAACGACACCGCAGCCGCATATCCCACCGACAAGTGCATGCATCATTTCATCGAAGCGCAGGCGTGGCGCGCGCCGGATAAAGTCGCGGTGGAGTTTCAGGAGCAAGCGCTGACGTATGGCGAATTGAATCGCCGTGCCAATCAATTGGCGCGCAAGTTGCGTGCGTTAGGCGTGGGTCGCGATGTTCTCGCCGGCATTTGCGTCGAGCGCTCGCCAGAGATGATCATCGGCGTGCTCGCCATTCTCAAAGCCGGCGGCGCGTATGTGCCGCTCGATCCGAATTATCCGCAGGAGCGCCTCGAGTTTATCTTGAACGACACGCAAACGCCGGTGCTGCTCACGAAAAAATCCGTCGTCAACAATTTTAAATTCACTATTGAAAATTTAAAATTGCAAATCGTTTGCCTCGACACGGATTGGCAAACCATTGCCGAAGCGCGCGCGGAGAATCTCAGCGACGAGACGACGCCGGGCAATCTCGTTTACATCATTTATACTTCCGGCTCCACCGGCAAGCCGAAGGGCGTGATCATCACGCATCAGGATTTGGTGATCTCGAATCTCGCGCGTCTCGCCTATTTCAAACAGCCGGTCGATAAATTTCTGCTGCTCTCGTCGCTGTCGTTTGACAGCTCGGTGGTCGGCATTTTTTGGACGTTGTGCGAAGGCGGCACGCTGTTTCTCGTTCCGGAAAGCTTGCAGCAGAACATGCCGGAACTGGCGGCAATCATTGCGCAGCACCAGATTTCGCATCTGCTGACGCTGCCCTCTTTTTATGCGCTGTTGATGGAGTATGCGCAGCCGCGACAGCTTGACGGTTTGCGCAACGCCATCGTTGCCGGCGAAGCGTGTCCGTTGAAAATGGTCGAGCGCCACAAAGCGCTGCTGCCGCACACGCAATTATTCAGCGAGTACGGCGCGACCGAGACCACGGTGTTCAGCAGCGTTTATGATTGCCTCGCGCAAACGCTGAATATCGCGCCGGTCGGCGATCCGATTGCCAACGCGCAAATGTACGTGCTGAATGCCGACTTGCAGCCGCAGCCGTTTTATGGCGCCGGCGAAGTGCTCTTCGGCGGCGACGCGCTCGCCAAAGGTTACTTGAATCGGCCCGATCTCACCGCCGAAAGATTCATTCCCAATCCGTTCAGCGCGAAGCCCGGCGAGCGGCTTTATAAATCCGGCGATCTCGCGCGCCACTTGCCGAACGGGGATATTGAATTTCTCGGCCGCATCGACAATCAAGTGAAAATCCGCGGTTTTCGCATCGAGCTGGAAGAAATCGAAGCCGTGCTCGGGTTGCATCCGTCCGTGCGTGAAGTTGCAATTGAGGCTCGTGCTTCAGCTTCGCTCGGCACAGGCAAACGTTTGATTGGCTACGTCGCAATGAGTCCGGAGCAACCGGCGACCATCAGCGAGTTGCGCCGTTATCTCGCGGAAAAATTGCCGGAGTACATGGTTCCGGCGCAATTTGTGAAACTCGACCGCTTGCCGAAAAATCCCAACGGCAAAATTGACCGCCGTGCTTTGCCCGACCCCGGCGAGGAACGGCCGGAGCTGGAAGAAAATTTCGTCGCCGCGCAAACCGTGGTTGAGAAAAAGCTGACAGAAATTTGGGCGGAAGTTTTGCGCGTGGCGAGAATCGGCATTCACGATAATTTTTTCGAGTTGGGCGGCGATTCGATTCTCAGCATTCAAATTATTTCGAAGGCCAATCGCGCCGGTTTGCGGTTCACGCCGGTGCAGCTTTTTCAGCATCAAACCATTGCGGAGCTGGCGAAAGTTGTCGGTGCGGTCCAGACGATTCATGCCGAGCAACATGCCGTCACCGGCGCATTGCCGCTTACGCCGATTCAACATTGGTTTTTTGAAAAGGAACTTCCGGCGCCGGATCATTGGAACGTCTCACTGCTTTTAGAAGTGCGCGATGAAATTCCGGACACGCATTTCCGGCCAGCCGCGCAAAAATTGTTGGAGCATCACGACGCGCTGCGCATGCGCTATATGAAGGAAAGCGGATGGCAGCAGCGTGTTGCCGGTCTCGATCAAGCGGTGCCGTTCGAGATCGTCGATATTTCTGCGTTGCAAGGTGGTGAAGTGCAGCTTGCAGCAATCGAAGAAAAGACGATGGCGTTTCAAGCGCAGCTTAATCTCGCGCACGGGCCGCTGATGCGTTTTGTTTTGTTCGAGCGCGGCGATGGACAATCGCCGTATCTGCTCTGGGTGCTGCACCATCTCGTGTGCGACATCGTTTCGTGGCGCATCATGCTCGAAGATTTGCAAACAGCATTGACGCTATTGCGCGGTAACGCGCCGCTGCAATTGCCGGCGAAAACCACCTCGTTCAAATATTGGGCGGAGCGCCTCGCCGAATATGCGCAAGCACCAAACGTCTGCGCTGAATTGGATTATTGGCTTTCGGCCATTCCGGCGCAGCCGCCGGCGCTGCCGTTTGATTATGAAAACAATCTCGCGGCAAATACCGAAGCCTCCACGGGCGTGATCAAACTCGCACTCGACACGGAAGAAACACGGGCGCTGTTGCAGGAAGTGCCCAAATTTTATAACTCGCAAATTAACGACGTGCTGCTGACCGCGCTGGCGCTGACTTTTGCGTCATGGACCGGCGAGTCCTCGGTGTTGATCGAAATGGAAGGCCACGGCCGCGAAGATATTTTCCCCGAAGTCGATTTGTCACGCACCGTCGGCTGGTTCACGATTTTCTATCCGGTGCTGCTGACCGTGGAGAACGCTGCCGACCCCGGCGCAGCGCTGAGCGGCATTAAAGAGCAACTGCGCCGCATTCCGAATCGCGGGTTGAGTTATTGTTTGCTACGTTATTTAAATCAGGATCCCGCAATCGCGGCGAAGATGCGCGCGCTGCCGCCGGCGCAAATTAATTTTAATTACCTCGGCCAATTCGACCAGAGCTTGCAAGAGTCGTCGCTCTTCGGCCTCGTGCAGGAAACCAATATTTATGACCGCAGCCCAGCCGGCATTCGCAGCCATGTGCTGGAAATCGTCGGCACGGTGATTCACGGCTGTTTGCAGATCGAATGGTCGTACAGCGAGAACCTGCACCGCCGAGAGACAATTGCCGGCCTCGCGCAAAATTTCATGGCGCAGTTGCGCGCGATCATTCAACACGGCCAATCCACCGCGGCCAAAGATTTTACGCTCGCGGATTTTGCGGATTTCAATTGGAATCAAGCCGACCTGGATAATATTGCGGCCGCCGTTAAACAATCTCATCTATAAGGAGACTCAACATGGAAACGCTTTACGAACAATTTGCCAACCCTTTCAAAGATGATCTGGACGTTGTTTTGGAAAACAAGAAAGAAACTTATCGCACCGCCGATCCTTTTCCGCATTGCTATATCGATAATTTAATCGACGACGAGTTGTTGGGAAAAGTGGTCAAAGAGTTTCCGCGGGTACAATCAAATAAATGGCAGCTTCTCGAATCGGAGGGAACCTCGCATAAGAAATTGATTACGAAGAACGCGGAGAAGCTCGGGCCTTACACCAAGTATTTGGTCAGCCGTTTAAGCTCGCCGCATTTTCTCGAGTTTATGGAAAAACTGACCGGCATTCAAGGCCTGATTCCTGATCCGTATTTGGACGCGGCCGGCTTGCATCAAATTCAATCCGGCGGCTTTCTGGAAGTTCACGTCGATTTTTACCGGCATAAAAAATTGAATTTGTACCGCCGCTTGAACCTGCTCCTGTACATGAACAAAGATTGGAAAGAAGAGTACGGCGGCCATTTGGAATTGTGGAACAAGGATTTGCAAAAGCGCGCCGCGTATTTGCCGATTTGGAATCGCATGCTGGTGAGCATCATCGCCCCGCACGCGTATCACGGTTTCCCGAATCCCATTCAATGCCCGGAAGACATGTCCAGAAAATCGCTGGCGATCTGGTATTACACCAGCACACTGCCGGAAGACATCAAGAAAGAATATGAGCTGCATAAACCGGATTGGATCAAGCGCGTTGGGCATGCGCATGACCATGATCATGAGTCGGATGGATATAAATAATTTTTAGAGACCTCGATGCGTCTGGAGAATGTTGAAGATATTTACCCGCTTGCGCCGTTGCAGCAGGGCCTGTTGTTTCACAGCCTGTCGGCGCCGGAAGCCGGCCTGTATTGTAATCAGGCGCTGTTCACGCTGAACGGCCGCCTGGAAGTGCCGGCGTTCCAACGCGCCTGGCAGCGCGTCGTGGATCAGCATCCGGTTTTACGCGCTGCGATGGTTTGGGCCGGCGTGAAAGAGCCGGTGCAAGTCGTGAATCGCAAAGCGGAAATGCAAATTGCGCATCACGATTTGCGCCTTTTGGCCCCCGAAGCGCAGCAGCAAAAGATCGAGGCCATGCGGCGGGCGGATTTGGCGCAGGGCTTCGATCTTGCGAAAGCGCCGCTGTTGCGCGCCGTGTTGCTGCAAACCGCGGCGGAGCGCCACGAATTTTTGTGGAACTTCCATCATATTTTGCTGGACGGCTGGAGCATGTTCAAAGTGCTTCAGGAAGTTTTTGGTTTGTACGATGCTTTCACGCGCGGGCGCGATTTGCAACTGTCGCGGCCGCGGCCGTATCGGGATTACATCGCGTGGCTGCGCCGGCAAAATTCTGCTTCTGCCGAAGCGTTCTGGCGAAAAAATCTACAAGGCTTCACCGCGCCCACGCCGTTGCGGACTGATCGCCCCGCCGCCGCAAAAACCGGCGAAGAATTCGCCTCGCAGGAGCTGGCGCTTTCCGATGCAACCACGAACGCGCTGGAAGCGATGGCGCAAGAATATCACGTGACGTTGAACACGCTGATGCAAGGCGCATGGGCGCTGCTCTTGAGCCGTTACAGCGGCGAAACCGATATTTGCTTTGGCGCAATTGTTTCAGGCCGTCCGGCTGAACTCAACGGCGTCGAAACGATGGTCGGGTTGTTTATCAATACGCTCCCGGTGCGCGTGCAAGCGCCGCCAAACGCGACGTTGAGCGAATGGCTGAAAAAAAATCAAACGCAACAAGCCGAGTTGCGCCAATATGAATACAGCTCGTTGCGCCAGGTGCAAAGCTGGAGTGACGCGCCGCCGGGCGTTGCGCTCTTCGATAGCATTTTCATGTTCGAGAACTACCGCAAAGACACGCCACTGGAAGCGATGAGTACCGCTTTGAAGATTTCCAACGCGCGGTGGTTCGAACGGCAGAATTATCCGCTGGCGGCGATTGCGATTCCCGGCCGGCCCACGTTGTTGCGTTTGACTTATGATTGCCGCCGCTTCGAGAGCGAAACCATTGGCCGTATGTTGCAACATTGGCAAATGCTGCTCGCCGGCATGGTCAAACGTCCCGCTGCGCGTTTAGCGGAACTGTCGCTGTTGACGGACGCCGAACGCCAGCAATTGCTCGTCTCGTGGAACGACACGACTTTGAATTTTCCGCGTGAACGCTGCGCGCACGAGCTTTTTGAAGCGCAGGTTGCGCAGCAACCGGAAGCCGTGGCGGTGTCGCATCAGGGCCGCACGGTGACGTATCGCGAGCTGAATCGCCGCGCCAATCAACTGGCGCAGCGTCTGCAAAAAATGGGCGTCGGCCCGGAAACGCTCGTGGGCATTTGCATGGAACGCTCGCTCGAGCTGGTGCTCGCGAGTCTCGCCGTCCTCAAAGCCGGCGGCGCGTATGTGCCGCTCGACCCGGCGTATCCGCCGGAGCGCCTCGCGTTCATGCTGCAGGATTCGCAGGTGCCGGTGCTTTTGACCAAGCAAGTCATCATTGAAAATATTCAATTGAAAATTGAAAATTTAAAATTGATTTGTTTGGATAATGAAAAAGAAAACCGCGCCATTGAAAATGTTGAAAATCCAGTTCAGCGCGCCGCGCCGGAAAATCGCGCTTACGTGATCTACACCTCCGGCTCCACCGGCCAGCCCAAGGGCGTGGAAATTTCGCATACGGGTTTGATGAATTTATGCGCGTGGCATCGGGAAGTTTATCGCGTCAGGCCGGATGATCGCGCCACGCAATTTGCCGCGCCAGCGTTTGACGCCTCGGTGTGGGAGATCTGGCCGTATTTGACCTGCGGCGCGAGTTTGCACATTGCGGATGAAGAAACACTGACCCATCCTACGGCGCTGTTGAGTTGGCTGGCGAACGAGGCCATCAGCATTTGCTTTTTGCCGACGCCCATTGCCGAAGCGATTTTGGAAGAACCGTTGCCGAAACATTTGGCGCTGCGCGCACTTCTGGTCGGCGGCGACAAACTGCATCGCCGGCCCCGGCAAACGCTTCCTTTTATATTAGCCAATAACTACGGCCCGACGGAAAACACTGTGGTCACGACTTGGACGCCGGTTGAGTTTGAAGCGAACGCCGTTGCTGCTCCGCCGATTGGCCGGCCCGTTGCGAACACGCAAGTTTATATTTTGGATCATGCGCTGCAGCCGGTTCCAGTCGGCATTCCTGGCGAATTGCACATTAGCGGTGAGGGACTCGCGCGGGGCTATCTGCGGCGCCCGGAATTGGCTGCGGAGAAATTTATCCCGAATCCCTTTACAAAATTAGGCACTACGGATTGCGAATTACCGCACGAGACGCGCCTCTACAAAACCGGCGATCTTACATGCTATCTGCCCGACGGCAATATCGAATTTCTCGGCCGCCTCGATCATCAAGTAAAGATTCGCGGCAATCGCATCGAGCTTGGTGAAATTGAAACCACCTTGTTGCAACATCCGGCCGTGCGCGAAGCCGTGTGCGTGGTGAGCGACTCCACGGCTTCGGCCGGGGCGAACCGGCGCTTAATGGCGTATGTTGTCGCGATGCAAAATGCGGCGGCGCTTCGTGACGAGTTACGCCGGTTTCTTGAAGAAAAATTGCCGGCGTACATGGTGCCGGCGGGTTTCGTTTTTCTCGACGCGTTGCCGTTGACGGCAAACGGCAAGATCGACCGCAAAGCATTGCCTGTTCCGGAACAGACGCCGGCAGAATTGGAAAAAACTTTTGCAACACCGGTCACCCCGCTCGAAAAAACGCTGGCGGACATTTGGGCGGAAGTTCTCGGCGCGAAAAAAGTGGGCGTGCACGATAATTTTTTTGAATTGGGCGGTGATTCGATTTTGACCATTCAAATTATTTCGCGCGCCAATCGGGCCGGAATCAAAATCACGCCGAAGCAGCTTTTTTCGCATCCGACCATTGCCGAATTGGTTGACGTGGCGGAGACGGCGCAAACCGCCGAGAACGAGCAGGGCCTCATCACCGGCGCGTTGCCGCTCACGCCGATTCAACGTTGGTTTTTTTTGCAGAATTTTGTGGCGCCGCAGCATTGGAACATGGCGATGCTGCTGGAAGTTTCGCCGGCCATCGAGTTGCCGATTTTGCAGCAGGCCGTTTTGCATTTGCTGCGCCAGCACGATGCACTGCGTCTGCGATTTGTGCAAACCGCATCCGGCTGGCAGGCGCAGCACGCCCCCGTCGATGCCATGGCGCCGGTTTCGCATTTCGATCTCTCCGCGCTTCCGCCAACGGAGCAAGAGACGGCCATGCACGCGCGCGCCGCCGAATTACAAGCCAGCTTGAATTTGTCCGAAGGGCCGCTGCTGCGTTTCGCGCTGTTTGATTTTGGCGGCTCGACCAAGCTCGCCGCCTCGCGGCCACAGCGGTTATTGATCATCATTCATCATCTCGTTGTGGACGGCGTTTCGTGGCGTATTCTATTGGAAGATTTGGAAACGGCGTGCGGCTCAAGCAGCAGGGGTGAGAAAATTTCGCTGCCGCCGAAAACCACGGCGTTCAAACATTGGGCGCTGCGGTTGGCGGAATTGGCGCAATCGCCGAAGCTGCATAACGAGCTTGATTTCTGGCGGGCGCAAACAGCGGCGCCTTCGCGTTTGCCGGTTGATTTTACCGAAGGCCGTGCGGCGAATACGATGAGCGCGGCTCGCACGCTCACTGTTTCTCTGAGTGCTTCCGAAACACGGGCGCTGCTGCAGGAAGTGCCAAAAAGTTTTCGCGCGCAAATCGACGAGGTGTTGTTGGCGGCTTTGGCGCAGACTTTTGTGGGGTGGACGAAAGCGCCGGCGTTGACGATTGATCTGGAAAGCCACGGGCGCGAGGATATTTTTGAGGGCGTGGATTTATCGCGAACCATCGGCTGGTTTACCACCATGTTTCCGGTACGCCTGAATTTGGAGAATGCTGATGACGTCATCGCCGCTTTGAAGCAGATTAAAGAGCAGTTCCGGCGCATCCCGCAACGAGGCATCGGCTACGGTCTGTTGCGTTATCTCTGCTCCCACGACCCACTGAGCAATGACAGCCCGACGCCGGAAGTCAGCTTTAATTATTTGGGACAGTTTGATCAAACGCTGCCTAAATCCTCCGCGTTTAAAATCGTTTCCGGCGACACCGGCCCGGTTTGCAGCCCGCAGGCTAAACGGACGCATCTGCTCGACATTACCGGCATGGTGTTGCAGGATTGCCTGCAAGTCGAATGGATGTACAGCGCTTCGACGCACCGGCGTGCGACGATTGAAAATCTGGCGGAAAATTTCATGCAGGCCCTGCGGGCGCTGATCGCGCCTAGCCCGGCCGTGGAAACGGCGAGCTACACGCCTTCCGATTTTCCCGGCGCGAAATTGAGCCAGAAAGATCTTGACAAGCTGGTCGGAAAAATTCGTCGTTAAGCCGCGCAGTCATTTGACCTTTGATTTTAATGTTGAACGAGCAAAGGCCGATGATCACTGACCAATGACATTGACAATTTATGATGACGGACATCGAAGATATTTACGAGCTTTCGCCGTTGCAACAGGGCATGCTCTTCGACAGCTTGTCGAAGGAAAACGCCGGCTTGTATCTGTATCAAATGAGCTACGCATTGCACGGCGATTTGAACGTGGCGGCTTTCGAGCAAGCGTGGCAGCAGATTTTGTCGCGGCATCAGATTTTGCGCGCGTCGTTTCATTGGGAAGGTTTGGAGAAACCGGTGCAAGTCATTCACCAGCAGGCCGCGCTGCCGTTTCAACTGCAGGATTGGCGCGCCTTATCCGCGGCCGAGCAGCGCCGGCGCCTCGCGGCGTGCATTCAGGAAAAGCAGCAGCGCGGCTTTGATTTCACGCAGCCGCCGTTGCTGCAGATCGAGCTGATCCGTCTCGCCGATAACGTGCATCAGTTCGTTTGGAGCTTTCATCACCTCTTGCTCGACGCGTGGTCCACCGCGCTGCTGCTTAATGAAGCGCTGGCTTATTATCGCGCTTATTGCAAAAATGAGCCGTTGCGCTTAAAACGGCCGCGCCCGTATCGCGAATATATCGATTGGTATCAGCAGCAGAATGCCGGTGAGGTGGAAGCTTTTTGGCGCCGCGAGCTGCAGGGCTTGACCACGCCGACACCGCTGCCGGTTGGCCGTTTGCAAGCGAGCACCACCGGCCCGGTGGTGAATTATGACGAGCAGCATCTCAAGTTATCGGCGATCGAAGCCGCGGCGTTGCGCCGCTTGGCGCAGCAACAGCAATTAACGCTGAACACGCTGTTTCAAGGCGCGTGGGCGTTGCTGCTCTCGCGTTACAGCGGCGAAACCGACGTGCTCTTCGGCAACATCGTTTCCGGCCGTTCCGTGCCTTTGTCCGGCGTTGAGGCGATGGTCGGCATGTTCGTCAATCTTTTGCCGGCGCGCGCGCAAGTTCCCGCCGCCGAAAAACTGCTGCCGTGGTTGAAACAACTGCAGGCCAAGCAAGTCGAGATGCGGCAATATGAATTTAGTCCGCTCGTGCAAATTAAAAAATGGAGCGAGCTGCCGGCGAACCTGCCGATGTTCGAAAGCATTTTGATCTTCGAGAATTGGTTCGGCGATTTTTCCTTGCAGCAGGAAAATCAGGCGCTGCAAATCCGCGACTTGCAGGGTTTTCAAAAAGGCCTTGGCCATCCGCTTGCCCTCGCCATTGAGCCCCGCGAGGAAATTACCATTTCGCTCAACTATGATCGTGAGCGGTTCGATGCCGAAACGATTCATCGGATGTTGGGGCATTTGCACAATTTGTTGCGCGGCTTCGTTGCAACACCAACAGCGCGCCTTGGCGCGCTGCCGCTGCTCTCGAGTGCCGAGCAGCAACAAATGCTTGTTGACTGGAATGAAACCACAGCGGCTTATCCGGCGCAACAACATTTGCACGAACTCTTCGAAGCGCAAGCCGAACGCGCGCCCGATGCCGTCGCGATTGTATTCGAGGATCAACAAATTTCTTACGGCGAATTGAATGCCCGCGCCAATCAGCTCGCGCATTATCTGCAAAGCCGCGGCGTCGGCCCGGAAACCGTGGTGGGAGTTTACGTCGAGCGGTCCATTGAAATGTTTATCGCCGTGCTCGGCGTGTTGAAATCCGGCGGCGCATATGTGCCGCTCGATCCGATGTATCCACCGGAACGCGTGGCTTACGCGCTCGCCGAAGCGAAGACCCCGTTGCTCGTCACATTGAAATCGACAATTGAAAATTTTCAATTGCAAATTGAAAATTTAAAATTAATCTGCCTCGACCGCGATTGGCCGGCGATTGCTGCGATGAGCACCGCGAAACCTGCGACGAGCGTGATGCCGGAAAATCTGGCTTACGTTATTTTCACGTCCGGCTCCACCGGTAGGCCGAAGGGGGTTGCCATCGTTCATCAAGCGCTCGTGAATCTGATGAACGCGATGCGGCAGCGGCCCGGCTTGACGGCGCAGGAGGTGATGCCGGCATTGGCGACGTTGTCTTTTGACATGTCCGTGCCGGAAGTTTATTTGCCGCTGGTGGTCGGCGGCCGCCTCATTCTCGCCAGCCGCGATACGGCGATGGACGGCAGCCGGCTGAAAACGCTGATCGTCGAAACCGGCACCACCGCGATTCACGCGACGCCGGCCTCATGGCGTTTGCTGATCGAGAGCGGCTGGCAAGGCCATGCAAAATTAAAAATGATCTGCGGCGCCGAGCCGATGCCGCCGGATTTGCCGAAGCTTTTATTCAGCCGCGGCGCCGAGTTGTGGAACATGTACGGCCCAACCGAGACCACCGTCTGGTCAACGTTTAGTCAAATTGATTCGGCGGCAAGCGCGATCACCGTGGGCCGGCCGCTTGCCAACACGCAAATTTACCTTTGCGACGATCATCTGCAAGCCGTGCCGGTCGGCGTTCCCGGAAATTTATTGATCGGCGGCGACGGCCTTGCCCGTGGTTATTTCAACCGCCCCGATTTGACCGCCGAAAAATTTGTTCCCAATCCTTTCTCTCAATTTCAGGTGACCGATCGCGGATTGCGGGATGATGCTACCGCGATCATCGGAGCGCGCCTCTACAACACCGGCGATCTCGCCCGTTATCTACCGGATGGCCGCCTCGAATGTCTGGGGCGCGGCGATCATCAGGTGAAGATTCGCGGCTATCGCATCGAACTGGGCGAAATCGAAGCCGTGTGCATGCAGCATCCGGCGATTGAGCAAGTTGTTGTCGTCGCACGCGAAGACGCTGTGACTTCGCTCAGCGCGGGCTCTTTACAGGGTGTCACTCCGAGCGGAGTCGAAGGGAAGCGGCTCGTTGCGTATTTAGTCTCGAAAATCCCGCAAGGCGGGACGCCGTCGGCAAGCGAGTTGCGCCAATTGCTCAAAGCAAAACTGCCCGACTATATGGTGCCGGCGGTGTTCGTGTTTTTGGAAACGATGCCGCGCAATGTGAACGGTAAAATTGACCGTAAGAAATTGCCGGCGCCGGATTTTGCCGCCAGCGCCGTTGCAGGCCGCGAAACATTTGCCGCACCGCAAACCTCCGTCGAAAAACAGTTGGCGGAAATTTGGCAGCAGGTTCTCCGTGCCGGCCAGGTGGGACGCCATGATAATTTTTTCGAGTTGGGCGGGCATTCGCTGCTGGTCATGCAAGTGATCTCGCGCGTGCAGGAAGTTTTTGAAATCGCCCTGCCCGTGCGCTGCGTGTTTGAAGCGCCCACGCTGGCGGAGCTTGCTGCGATTATCGAACAGCGCCGGCGCGACTTTACCAAAGATGAAGAAAGCAAAGTCACGCGGCGCGCGCCGCGTGAAAATTTGCCGCTTTCTTTTTCGCAGCAGCGGCTGTGGTTTTTGGATCGCTTCGAACCCGGCGCGACGATTTACAACATTTCGCTCGCCATTCGCACGCTCGGCGTGGTGAACTTCACGGCGCTGGCGCGCAGCCTCGACGAGATGCTGCGACGCCATGAAGCGCTGCGGACAACTTTTGCAGCAGTTGAAGGCGAGCCGGTTCAGGTCATCGCCAAGGAATGGAAAGCGCCGCTCGCCATCGTCTCGCTGCTCGATTTGCCCAAACCGCAGCGCGAGGCTGAAGCGCGGCGGCTCGCGAGCGCCGAAGCACGGCGGCTCGCGAGCGCCGAAGCACGGCGGCCCTTTGATTTGGAGAAGGGGCCGT
>CAZVZZ010000014.1:22338-28943 GCA_964631505.1 uncultured Cytophagia bacterium | reverse complement strand
CTTTCGATCAGCGAGGGCGCGATTGAAACCTGGGGCGAAAACAATGTCGATGGCTGGTATTACGGCCAGCTCAAAACGGTCGCTAAAGAGTATGGCTTTTCGCTGGATACACCGTGGGAGAAACTCACCAAAGAACAAAAGAAAGTCGTTTTGCACGGCTCCGGCGACCGCGAATTTAAATTCGCCTA
The DNA here is from genome assembly GCA_964631505.1 of uncultured Cytophagia bacterium. Taxonomy (GTDB): domain Bacteria; phylum Zhuqueibacterota; class Zhuqueibacteria; order Zhuqueibacterales; family Zhuqueibacteraceae; genus Zhuqueibacter. Next base: position 28,755 of record CAZVZZ010000014.1, on the reverse strand, counting down.
CAACCGCGGCGACGGCAAAATGCAGGCGCAGTTCATGGGCAAATACGAAGGCGTCGTGAACAATCTCATGCGCCGCTACAAGCAAACCGACTCGTCGTACATTCGCACGTGGATTGAAGGCTTCATGAACATCAAGCCCTGCCCAACGTGCAACGGCGCGCGTCTCCGTCCGGAGGTGTTGGCGGTGAAGGTGCGCGACAAAAATATTTACGATGCCACGCGAATGTCGGTGAAAGCGGCGTTGGCGTTTTTTCAAAATCTCGACTTAACGGCGCGCGAAAAAACCATCGCGCATCAAATTATGAAGGAAGTCCGCGAGCGGCTCGGTTTTCTGGTGAATGTCGGATTGGATTATCTCACGCTGGATCGCAACGCCGGCACGCTTTCCGGCGGCGAAGCGCAGCGCATCCGGCTCGCCACGCAAATCGGCTCGCAGCTCGTTGGCGTGCTTTATATTCTGGACGAGCCGTCGATTGGTTTGCACCAGCGCGACAATCGCAAACTCATCGACACGCTCGTGCGTTTGCGCAATCTTGGCAATACCGTGGTCGTGGTTGAGCACGATCATGAGACGATTGAAACGGCAGATTGGGTGATTGATCTCGGTCCGGCGGCAGGCGTCGAGGGCGGGCACATCGTTGCGGCGGGAACGCCGAGCGAGGTCGCGAAAAATGAAAAATCCTTGACCGGCGCGTATCTGTCGGGGCGTAAATACATTCCCGTGCCGCTCAAACGCCGCAATGGAAATGGCACGCATCTCGAACTGCTCGGGGCGCGCGGCAACAATCTGAAAGAAGTGAGCGTCAAAATTCCGCTGGGGATTTTTAATGTCATCACCGGCGTTTCCGGCTCCGGCAAATCGACACTGATCAACGAAACGCTGTATCGCGTGCTCGCGCGCGAAATCAACAATGCGAAAGACCAGCCGCTGGCGTTTAAAAAATTACAGGGCTTGCAGCATCTCGACAAAGTCATCGACATCGACCAATCGCCGATTGGCCGCACGCCGCGCAGCAATCCCGCGACTTACACCGGGCTGTTCACGTTGATTCGCGATATGTTCACGCAAACACAGGAGGCCAAAATTCGCGGCTACAAGCCGGGACGTTTCAGCTTCAACGTGAAGGGCGGCCGTTGCGAGGCGTGTCAGGGCGACGGCATCATTAAAATCGAAATGCACTTTTTGCCGGATGTTTATGTGACCTGTGAAGTGTGCAAAGGCAAGCGCTACAATCGTGAGACGCTCGAGGTGAAATATAAAGGCAAGTCGATTGCCGAGGTTTTGGATATGACGGTGAGCGAGGCGCTGGACTTTTTCCAACACGTGCCGCCGCTGAAACGCAAGCTGCAAACGCTGTTCGACGTTGGGCTAAGTTACATTCATCTCGGCCAACAAGCAACGACGCTCTCCGGCGGCGAGGCGCAGCGGGTGAAACTCGCCACTGAATTATCACGCGTGGCAACGGGCCGCACGGTTTACATTCTCGATGAACCGACAACGGGCTTGCACTTTGAAGACGTGCGCATGTTGCTCGGCGTGCTCAATCGTCTGGTCGATATGGGCAACACGGTGATCGTGATCGAGCACAATCTCGACGTGATCAAAACCGCGGATTACGTGATCGATCTCGGCCCGGAAGGCGGCGACGCCGGCGGACGCATCATTGCAACCGGCACGCCGGAGGAAGTAGCAAAAGTACAAGAGTCTTACACCGGAAATTTTTTAGCCGATATTTTGAATACCGCGCGCCGCGAGGACCTCAGCAGCGGCAACGGCCAACTGCTCATCGAAGTGCCGGATCGCCCGCTGCGAAAATTAGAATCCGAAGTCGAATGGAAAAAACGCACGCGCAAGGCGGTACAAGCGATAATGGATGAAGATGAAGAGAATGACGGACGGCAAAAAAAAACCGGCAAACCGAAAAAACGCGTGCGGCGCTAAATCGAAGCGCTCAGCTCGAAAATTTCACGACGCCAAGAAAACGCGGCAGAGTTTATGGGATCGAAATTGTTGCGTATCGCTGATTTTTTCAGAGGTAAAATTTTACTTGTGCATTTTACGAGAACGCATTAAATTGCACGCGTGGTGAATAGAAGTGTCTCTTTTTCCAAACAACTAAAAAGTATCATGAAAAACCAAAATCTTCTTGCTCAAACAGCCGCTGCCCTTGATCAAGCCCGGACGGCATTGGCCAATCAGCCTGCCCTCATCGGCTTCGACGGCTTTGTCGATGAAATCGTCCGCATGGTGGATAAGCGCACCACGCTGCAAAACTACACGCCGATTGCAACGTTATCCCAATTGGCGGAGCGTATTGCCGGCGCAGCAGAGCGCGGCACCAACATCGAGTTAGTGGTGGAGCGCATGAAGCTCGGCGGCAACGGGCCGATAATGGCCAATGCGCTGGCGACGTTTGGCGCGCCGGTGACCTACATCGGCAACCTCGGCTATCCGAGCCTGCATCCCGTGTTTGCGGAATTGGCGCAACGCGCGACGGTAATTTCTATTGCCAATCCCGGCCACACGGATGCGGTAGAATTTGCTGACGGCAAAGTTATGCTCGGCAAACTCGAAACGTTGAATGAAATCACGTGGGAGACGCTCATCCAGCGCATGGGCGCGGAAAAATTAACGCAACTATTTTCCAACGCGCATTTGATCAGCCTCAACAACTGGACGATGATTCCATTCATGTCGGATATTTGGCAAAAGATCTTGCGGCAAATTTGCCCGCATCTGCCGGCCACGAGCAAAAATCGTTTAATCTTTTTCGATCTCGCCGATCCGGCCAAACGCTTGCCGACCGACATTCGCGCGGCGTTGGAGTTGATCGCACAATTCAAAAACTATTTTAAAGTGATTTTGGGGACGAATGAAAAAGAGAGTTTTGAAATTGCCGACGTGCTTGGCGTTAAACAACCGGACAACACTAAAACCTCGATGTTGCGCATGGCGCAGGAGATTCGCAGCAAGCTCGGCATCTACAACGTGGTGGTGCATCCGATTCAATATGCGCTCGCGGCGTCCGCGGACGAAGTCAAGCTCGTTGACGGCCCGTGGGAGCCGAATCCGCTGATCTCCACCGGCGCCGGCGATCATTTCAACGCCGGTTTCTGTCTCGGGCGGCTGCTGGGATTCGATCTTGAGCAGTCGCTGCTGGCCGGCGTGACCACCTCGGGTTTTTATGTGCGCACGGCGCAAAGCCCGGCCATTACCGACCTGATTACGTTTATGCAAAATTGGCCCACGTAATTTTTCTCATTTAAACCAAAGGCCGAATCATGCCCAACTATTTTGTTCACGTCGAAATTCCCTGCACGGATTTTGAGCGGGCTAAAACTTTCTATGAAGGGGTGTTCGATTGGAAAACGCGCTACATGGCGGAGCAGGATTACATGCTCTTTGAAACCGGCGGGGATTTGAACGGCGGTTTCTATAAATCGCCTGAACATGTTGGCCGGCAAGGCGTGGTTAATTATCTCAAAGTGGATGATTTAGAGAAAACGCTGGAAACCATCGAACTGTATGGCGGCAAAATCATTATGCCGTCCAAACAAGTAACGGAAACCGGCTGGTTCGCGCTGTTCGGCGACCCGGACGGCAACGTGCTCGGCTTGTGGAAGGACGCGCTTTAAAAATTTAGCGCTTTGATCCAAGCAAAATAAAACGTAAATTGACTGAACTGAATTTTAAAATTTATGCAGACGGAAAAATTCGACTCCATCGATCTCCAAATTTTGGAGGAACTGCAAGCGCACGGCCGCACCAAACGCAACGAGCTGGCGGAGAAAGTCAAGCTGTCGATTCCCGCGGTGAGCGAGCGTTTGCGCAAGCTGGAGGAACGCGGCGTGATCCGCAGTTTCAACGCAGTACTCGAGGCGCGCAAAGTTGGGCTGGAAGTGACGGCGTATATTTTCGTGATGGCCGAGTCTTCGACGTTCTATCCGCAAATTATCGAACGCGCCAGCAGCCACCCCGAAATTCTCGAGTGCCACGCGATCACCGGCGAGGGTTCGCACATTATCAAAGCGCGCACGCAGAGCACCGCGACGCTGGAAAAACTGTTGTCGCAAATTCAATCCTGGCCGGGCGTGCACAACACCCGCACCAGCATCGTGCTCTCCAGTCCGAAAGAAACGACGGTGCTGCCGTTGACACATTTGACGCCGGCGGGATGAAAAGCCAGTACAGCTTGCGGTGATCCGTGGCTTCGCGTTTTACGCCGGCACGACGCGTGTCGCCACCCAATTGCGGATAAATTCGATAATATCGCGCGTGTCAGTTCCTGGCCCAAAAATTTTTCCCACCCCCATGGCTTCCAATTGTTTTGCTTCTTCGGGCGGAATGGTGCCGCCGCCCAGCAGCAGAACGTCTTCCATCTGATTTTTTTTCATCAGCTCCATAATGCGCGGAAACAGCGTCATGTGCGCGCCGGAGAGCAGCGAGATGCCGATGACGTCAACGTCCTCTTGCAGCGCCGCTTCCGCGATCATCTCCGGCGTTTGATGCAGACCGGAATAAATCACCTCGAAACCGCCGTCGCGCAGCGCGCTCGCAATCACCTTCGCGCCGCGATCATGGCCGTCCAAACCGACTTTGCCGACTAAAACTCGAATCTTGCGTTGCATGAAAATTTTGCTCCTCGCTAAAGTTTGAAGTTGGCCCCCGCGGGCGTAGCCTTCAGGGACTGCAGTTCGAGCAAGAGCGAACGCCTGAAGGCGTTACGACGAACTCAAAACACCGGCTCTTCTCTCCACGTGCCATACACGCCTTTCAACACGTTGATCATTTCACCGAGCGTGCAATACGCGCGGCTGCAATCGATCAACGGCGGCATGAGATTACGGTCTTCCTGCGCCGCGGCTTTGAGCTGATCCAACGTTTGCCGGACTTTGGTGTTGTCGCGCTCGGCGCGGAGTTTTTTGAGATTTTCATTTTGCTCGTGTTCAACTTTCGGATCGATTTTGAGAATGGGGATCTCGAGCTTTTCATCCGGTTCCATGTAAGCATTGACGCCGACAATGACCCGTTCTTTCTTTTCGATCTCGTGCTGATATTGCCGCGCCGCCGCCGCAATCTCGCGTTGAAAGAAACCCTGTTTGATCGCCGGAATCACGCCGCCGAGCGCGTCGATTTTTTGAAAATAGGCTTCGGCGTCATTTTCCATTTGGGTGGTGAGATGCTCGACAAAATACGAGCCGGCAAGCGGATCGACCGTGTTGGTGACACCGGTCTCGTGCGCGATGATTTGCTGCGTGCGCAAGGCGATTTTCGCGGCAAACTCGCTGGGCAGCGCCCACGTTTCGTCGAGCGAGTTGGTGTGCAGCGATTGCGTGCCGCCGAGTACGCCGGCAAGCCCTTCAAAAGCCGTGCGCACAACATTGTTGAACGGCTGCTGTCCGGTGAGCGAGCAGCCCGCGGTTTGCGTGTGAAAGCGCAGTTTCCACGAACGCTCGTCTTTCGCGTGGTATTTGTCGCGCATGCGCCGCGCCCAAATGCGCCGCGCCGCGCGAAATTTGGCGATCTCTTCAAAGAAATCGAGGTGCGAATTAAAAAAGAACGACAAGCGCGGGGCAAACTCATCGACGCTCATGCCGGCGGCCACGGCGGCTTCAACATAAGCAAAACCATCGGCGAGAGTGAAGGCCAATTCCTGCACCGCGGTGCTGCCCGCTTCGCGAATGTGATAGCCACTCACCGAAATAGTGTTCCACTCCGGCACGTGTTTGGCGCAATACTGAATGGTATCGACGACGATTTTCATCGACGGCTCGGGTGGAAAAATAAATTCTTTTTGCGCGATGTATTCTTTCAGAATGTCATTTTGCAACGTGCCGCGCAGCTTCACCGGCGGCACGCCCTGCTTCTCGGCGACGCAAATATAAAACGCCAATAGCATCGCCGCCGGCGAATTGATCGTCATCGAGGTGCTGACTTTGTCCAATGGGATGCCTTCGAAGAGCCTTTCCATGTCGCGTAAAGAAGAAATCGCGACGCCGCAAATGCCGACTTCGCCTTCGGAGAGCGGATCATCGGAGTCGCGGCCCATCAGCGTCGGCAAATCAAATGCGGTGGAGAGTCCGGTTTGGCCGTGTTCGAGCAAATATTTAAAACGCTGATTCGTGTCCGCCGCGGTGCCGAAGCCGGCAAACTGGCGCATGGTCCACAACCGTCCACGGTGCATGTTGGCGTGAATACCGCGCGTGTATGGAAACTCGCCCGGAAAATTAATGTCGCGAGCGAACTCGATGTGCTGCACGTCTTCCGGTCCGTAAAGCGCGTTGATCGGCACGCTCGAGGTGGTCATGAATTTGACGGGGCGATCTTTCGCCCGCGCCGCCGTGGTTTTTTCCCAGCGCTGGCGCTCTTGCTCAAACTTCGATTTTGCGTCGGACATTGTTGGCTCCCGTGGGTTG
>CAZVZZ010000014.1:0-22238 GCA_964631505.1 uncultured Cytophagia bacterium | reverse complement strand
GCGCTCTTGCTCAAACTTCGATTTTGCGTCGGACATTGTTGGCTCCCGTGGGTTGGTGTATGGGGTTAAAAGTTATTCTTGCTATTCAATATAACTTTGCTTAAATTTTTCACAAGCTAAAAATGATTACGCAAAAATTGAGGCGGCACGGATGAAAGACGTCGTCATTGATAAGTGGAATCATGAGATTTATCTCACGGATGAGCGATGGCAACACATCATCGTGCGGCATCCGGAGATGATCGGATGTCGGGCGCAGCTATTATTAACACTACAAAACGGTGACCGCAAAGAAAAACCTTTTGGCTCTAGTAAATATTATTATCAGAAAAAGTTCCGCCACCTTCGATCCGGAAAAACTCGCATTGTTGCCATTGTTAAATTTGAAATGAAAAAGCAAGGTACTTCCTTGCTACCTAATAATTTTGTCACCACTGCCTATCAAGCTTAAAGTGAGAACTACCATGACTGAGATCAACATTTTTTATGATCAAGAAAGCGACATGCTCGAAGTGCTTTTTGAAAAACCTATCGTTGGCGAACAGGCTTTGGAACTCGGCTTCGACATTATACTTTTTGTCAATCCACATACCGGAAAGCCGATCAATCTTACCATCCTTGACTATAAACGGCTTTTGCAGATGGAAAAGGTTCCATTGGAAAATTTGAAAAAAATGCCAGTCACGCAACAACGCAAGGTACGTCGCCTCCTTTCGAGTGAGCCGCTTTCCAATTTTTTGGAATTGGTTGAAGAAACCCGCCTCAAAAAACCTCATGTTCGCCTTTTGAATCCCGAGTTTCGCCAATTGCTTGCGGCATAAACTTCCCCATCAACTCTTCCACAATCCGATACGGCGAAAGTTTCTGATTCTGAAAGTTTTCAAGACTCATATTCAAAACCCGCTGCGCTTCTTCATCCCAAAATTCGTGTTTTAAGCGGCGGCTCACCAACTCGTGAATTTTTTTCTCCAAACGTTGTTTGCGCTTGGCCACGAGACGGCCATCCTGCGCCAGAAACTCGCGGTGTGATTGAATTTTTTCCCAAACTTCGGTAATGCCTTGCGCAACAAAAGCGACGGTGGGCACGACGGGCGGATTCCACGCTGCGGCGGCACGGAGATGCAAAATGGCTTCCAATTCCTGCACGGCGCGTTGCGCGCCGTCGCGGTCCGATTTGTTCAACACGAAGATGTCGGCAATTTCCATCAATCCGGCTTTCATGGCTTGCACGGAATCGCCGCTCTCCGGCACAAGGATAACGACGACCGTGTCCGCGGCTTCGACAATATCCAGCTCGGATTGGCCGACGCCGACGGTTTCAAAGATGATGAAGTCTTTGCCGAAAATATCGAGCACGTCGGCGGCATCTTGCGCTTTCTGCGAAAGCCCGCCGAGCGAACCGCGCGTCGCCATGCTGCGAATGAACACGCCGGCATCGGTGGTGAGGTCGTGCATGCGCACGCGGTCCCCGAGCAGCGCGCCGCCGGTGAAGGGGCTGGTCGGATCAACCGCGATAATGCCGACGGTCCCGCCGTTGGCGCGAATCGTTTTTGCAAGCTGATCCACCAATGTCGATTTGCCCGCGCCCGGCGGCCCGGTGATGCCAATGCGATAGGCTCGGCCAACTTTGGCGTAAAGCTCGTCAAGTATGGCACGGGCTGGCGCGCCGTCATTTTCAACGGCAGAAATCAATTTAGCCAGCGCACGTCGCGAGCCGGATACGAATTCATTAATAAATGTGTCGGGCATTTAAAGAACTTTTAAAACCACGAAGGCACAAAGACACGAAGTTGAATAGGTTCTTCGTGGCTTCGTGTCTTAGTGGTTGAAAATTTTTTCTTTTTAACATCGATTTAATTTTAAAGACTAACGGCTTTCCTTTTCCCATAGCTTTGCATACTTCGCAAAAACATACGCCGCGGAAAGGCGCGCGAGAATAAACCCCGGCAGGCCGTCAAAAAATCCGCCTTTCAAAATATACATGCGAAAAAAGAACCAACTTGGCCGCAGCAACAAATCCCAAAGATGAAAACGGCGGCCGCGCTGTTGCAATTCCTCCGCCGCCAGCGAAGTGTACCGATTGAATTTTTCAAAATAATGCTGCAAGTTACGGTCGGTGTAATGCAGCAGATGATTTTTCAGCCGCGCTGTTGAGCCATCCACTTGCACGCCTTCGTGAACCGGCTTATCGTTGAAGCGGCCGGCAGCGCGGCGAAACAGGCGCAGCACATAACCCGGATACCAGCCGCCATGACGAATCCACTGGCCGAGAAAATTCGCGAGACGCGGCATTTCAAAGCCGGCGGTGGTTGGATGATTGGCAAGCGTGGCGATGATCTCGTCGCGCAGTTCCGGGGTGACGCGCTCATCACCATCCAGCCACAACACCCATTCACCGGTGCATTGCGCCAGCGCGAAATTTTTCGCGGCGGCAAATCCTTCCCAGCGGCGAATGAAAATTTTATCGGTAAAGGCGCTCGCCTGCGCCACCGTATCATCTGTGCTTTCCGCATCAACGACGATGATCTCGTCAACCCATTGCAACGACGCAAGACAGTCGTGAATATTTTCGGCTTCGTCTTTTGTGATGACAAGCGCCGAAACGCCGGGGTTCGATTGCGGAATGCGGAGCGCGGATTGCGGATTTGTGGCCGTCATGCGTATTGCGAAAGCCCGGCTTTACTTTTTAAATCAGGCCGAGAAGACGTCGACTGCCGCCGTGAAGAATGGCGCTTTTCGTCTTTTAAAGTTTCAGCCAACTTTTGTTGCAACCAAAGGTTCATCAACGTTTCCGAGGAAACACCGCGTTGACGTGCAATTCGGCCAATTTTTTGCGCCAAATCATTTTCCAGTCGCAAACGTCGGCTGTCAAGATTAATTTTAACATCTTTGACTTCACGCCAGTAATCACGATACTCCGTCAAGTCATGGGTTTCCCAAAACTCAACTTCTTCCTCAAGGTTTTTAAAATTAGGAACAGGATCACGCGGGCTCAATCTCGAGCCGGTTCTTTTTCCGTTTTTACCGTTTGGTTTTCGCATAAAAAAAGTTTCTCTTCTACCTCTTCAAGAATGATGACTTGCTGGATGAACATACTTCTTTTCCCCTCTCACTAAAGCAAGAATGTTTCGTTTACCAGTTGCTCCTCGCCAATACTGCGCGCAGCCATAAGCTTGGCGTAAATTTTCCGCACCGCTTCGACGATCCACTCTGCTTTAAACTCCGTCATGCAGATCGGGCCATGCGGTTGATCACAAACCTTTTTCCAGCACGGGGCGCAATGCAGAGCGCGGATGATTTTGATGCCGCGATCAAAGAGGTCGATTTCCGCGGCGCAGGAAAGGCCGAACCAGGCGACGACGTATTTTTTCAGCGCAATCGCCAGATGCATGCCGAGCGAATCGCCGCTGACGACGATGTCCGCCAGATTTTCGAGAATGATACCGCGGCGCAAACCCAAGGTGGTCGGCGTAAGAATCGCGCGGTCGGCGGTGAGCGCCGCAATCTGTTGATCGCGTTCGGTGTCTTCCCGCCCGCCGAGCAAAATAATTTTTACTTCCGGCAGCAACGCCGCAATCTGCCGAATGGCTTCCGCCTGTGTTTCAACCGCAAGTTTCTTTAAAGTAAACAACTCGGAGCAACCGGTGTTGAAGCCAATCACCAACGGCGCATTTTCCAAACCCAGCTCGCGGCGCCAACGCTCCCCTTCCGCCAGTTCCGCTTCGCTCAATTGCAGAACGTATTCGTCGCGCTGGTAATCGCTTTCCCAGGCCTCGGCGAGAATATCATTGCCGCTGCGCTGATTGACGCGGAATTTGAAGTGATCATCAACGCCGAGACGGTAGCCATATTCGGCGCCAGCATTGAGCGGCACAATCGCGCCATTGCCGTTCAAGCCGAAGCCGCGTTTTATATCGGCTTGAATCAGATTAATGAAAGCCGCCGCCGGCGGGCTTTTGTCGGCGTTGAGCGCCAGCTCGAATTTCTGCTGCAAAAGCACCAGGCGATTCTCGTCGTTCCATTCGACGAGGTGATCGATATACGGATTGTTTTCCAACAACGGCAGCGCATTTTTGCGCGTCATCCATGTGAAATGGCTATGCGGATAACGCCGTTTCAGTGCCGGAAGCTGCGCGGTCGTGGCGAGCACCGTGCCCAACGCGTCGAGGTTGATCAATAGAATCCGCGTGCCGTGCGGCAAACGATCTTGACAGCCTTCGCATAATTTAAACGGCACGCACGGCTTGTAACCGGTAAAAAGCCGGCAATCCGGCACCAGAGTTTTCGGCAAATACGTCAGGCTCATGCAAATTGATCGTGAGTAAGAAGATGAATGTAACTTACAGATTTGCGCAGAGAAGTGCAAGGGAAAAATCTCTTGCTTTTTTGTAACAAATATATTATTTTGAGAATGCCACACGACTCAGTTTTTCATTTCGAATTAGCCAAAACATGGCCGACGAGAGGCGGCGCGGGGCTAAGCTCCGCACATCGATCCGTAACTGGGTCGTGTGGCACCGTTTCTCCCGGCCATTTTTATTTTGTTCCGGATTCTTTTTCAGGCGATGAAAAAGATGAGGGAGCAGAAAGGGCGGGTTATGCCGTACTGGATTCACTGTGACCGGCAGGCACAGCTCGGCGATCTCCGTCGCGTTCAGATTCTGACGAGCGAAGACCTATCGCTTCGCCAGGATTTGCGCGGCCCGTTCCGCACACTCCACGAAGCGATCGGCATTGCGGAGTCGCTGTTGTGGAGTATCGTGACGAGCATTATGGAGCGCCTGCGCACGGAGCCGCCGCACAGATTTGCCGCTTTTCCTTTGGGACAGGTCAAAGAGGAGTAGCGTGTTGACGACCTGGTTTAGGACGGCCACGGGAAAACGACGAAGAACGGCGGCATTCTCAGAGTGTCGCCGTTTTTTTAGCGATTTATTTTTTTTCATGGCGTCAATAAAGCGGTATTCGTTTTTAAAACCATCGGCGGAGCAAACTCAATGACCTTGCCGACCTTTGACGACGTTCAAGCGGCGGCGAAGCGCCTGCACGGCGTGGCCCATCGCACACCGGTGCTGACCTCGACTTTTTTAGATGCACGCACCGGCAATCATCTGTTTATTAAATGCGAAAATTTTCAGCGCGCCGGCGCGTTTAAATTTCGCGGCGCGTACAATGCGCTGGCGCAATTAACGCCGGCGCAACGGCGGCTGGGGGTAGTGGCGTTTTCCTCGGGCAACCATGCCCAGGGCGTGGCGCTCGCGGCAAAGCTGCTCGGCATTTCCGCAAAGATCGTCATGCCACATGACGCGCCGGCGGCGAAGCTCGCTGCGACGCGCGGTTACGGCGCCGAAGTTATCTTGTATAACCGCTACACCGAAGATCGTGTCGCGATTGCCCGCGCGATTCAAGAACGCGAGCAACGCGTGCTCATTCCGCCGTATGAACATCCCGCGATTATCGCCGGCCAGGGCACGTGCGCGGTGGAGTTATATGAGCAGGTTGGCGCGCTCGATGTGTTGCTGGCGCCAATCGGCGGCGGCGGCTTGATCGCGGGAAATTGTCTGGCCATCCACCAACTTTCTCCGGCCACCGCCGTTTACGGCGTTGAGGCCGAGGTCGCCAATGATACGTTTCTCTCGTTGCAAAAAGGCGAGCGGGTTACCATTCCGGTGCCGCCAACGATTGCGGACGGTATGCAAGTCACCTCGCCGGGAGAAATGACGTTTGCGATTATGCGCGAGCATCTTGCCGGCGTGCTGCTCGTTTCGGAAGAGGAAATCAAAAACGCGGTGCGGGTGGTTTTGGAAAGAATGAAAATTCTCATCGAGCCGACCGGCGCCGTGCCGGTGGCCGCGGCGTTGAAGAATGAAAAAGGCTGGCGCGGCCAACGCATCGGCATTATTGTAAGCGGCGGCAATGTTGATCTGAAAAAGTTGGCAGAGATTTTGACCGACTAATCTTTGTAAACCGAAAATCGAAACTTGTTGCGCGGCACAAAGTCCTCGCCCACAGAAAAGGAAATCCCGCAGAAATGTATTTTCTGCGGGATTTCCTTTTCTGTGGCGAAAATTTTTAAACTGCGCTCGTAGAAATTTTCTTTCATCTCGGCAACAGCGAGGCCGGCAGGAAAATCCCCTTTTGCTGCAATAGCGGCAGGCTGTCTTTGAGAAACCTTCCGATTCTCTCCGCGCCGACAACGTAAACGGTGCCGTATTCGATGAGATCATATTCTTCCACCGTGCTTAACGGCAAATCTTCGACGGTCACATTTTGCCCGGCCGGCAAATCCGCGGGCGGCGCCAGATAACGCAATTTATACACCGGCACGCCACGTACAATGCCCGCCAATTGCAAGTCGCCGCCGGGGCGCACGATAAATACCGGCCCGCCGGAAAATCCGTAACGCGCCACCACATCCATTGAAAACGTGCCCGGATAAGGCGACGGGCTGATGACGCCCATCGTAAGCTGTTTGATTTCGCGTGGATACCCAAACGCAAAAGCGAGATCACCCCACCGGGTCTCGCTGTCATACGCCACGCCGGAAGCATAAGGCGCGCCAAGTCCCGTCGCGGTTTTAACCAGCACCAAACCCAAATCGAAGCGGGAATCAAAGGATAAAATTTCCGCCGGCAACAATTGATTGATTTGGTTAATGGCGTGATACGTGGCGAGACGTTTGATCGCGCGCGAGGAAAGAATTTTCGTGTCGCGCCCCTCCGGATCGCGGAAAAAAGTCCGCACGGTATCCGGCGAATTGATCACGTGTTCGCAGGTGAGAATGAGCGTGATGCTGGGATTTTGATACAGAATGAGGCCGCCGCCGGAAATCTTTTGTGTTTTCTTTGCCGCTTTAATGGCATTCCCTTGACGCGCCAATCGGAATCCGGTCACACTCGCGGCGTCCGGAATGAATTTGCCCCCCGCCATTTCATATTGAAAAAATTCCAAGCGGTAATCGACAACCACGGAAATACCGACAACGGAAGAGGTCAGGGCGCGAATATTGTCCTGCGTGCGTGGAGAAATCAAACTGTAATTTGAAAAGTCGGGAGGCGCATGGTTGGCATTTTGGCCGGCGCGATGGCAGGCGAGGGTGTAGACGACGCTGAGTATAAAAAGTGGCGAAAAAACCGCGGCACTTATTTTCGGGTGCAACCAGTATCGCCGCGGTGCAAAAGGCGATACCGCTTTTTTCCTTCGCTCCATTCCCTGGGCACTCCGTTTCAATAACACCAAGCTAGCGAACATTCTGCCGTTCATCGTCATCCTGAAGACGAAGCCCCGCTTCACTATGTTCAACTCCACCCTTGCGAAAGTTTTCAGCTTCCGCAAGGGTGAGTCATTAAAAAAATTAGAATCGGCGACCGCCGCCACCGCCGCCATGACGCCTGCGATCTCCGCCGCCACCGCCGCCGCGACGATTGCCAAAACCGCCGCCACCACCACCGCCGCCGCGGCGTTCTTCACGCGGACGGGCTTCGTTGACGATGAGGGTACGGCCTTGCAGCTCAAAACCATTCATGGCTTGAATTGCAGCCTGGGCTTGATCATTTTGCGGCATCTCGATAAACGCAAAGCCACGCGGCTCGCCGCTGAAGCGATCTTTGATCAACGTAACCGAGATCACCTCACCATGAGCCGAGAAAGCCTTGTGAAGGTCGTCTTCCTTCACTTGGGGCGCCAGGTTCCCAACATAAATATTCACGATAGGACTCCTTTGAATATAAAGTGAACTGCGAGGTGATTGGTGAAGGTGAAGGAGTCTCGTGAAGAAACGCGAATGGCCCGTTGGCCGCGGTTCGCCGTTTTCCCTAATGCCCATCACGTGTCATCAATCACGACTGAGTTATTATTTTTCCGCCTCGCCACGTGTTTGGCTAACAACGCTGCGAGGTTGACGCCGTGGTTGAAAAGCTGAGACCAAAAAGTAAAGCGTAAAACACAAATGCCAATCTAGATCAAAAAAATGCGTTCACACGAAAAAAAACAACGCACGGGTTTATCCGTGTGACAGCTCTCTCGCCCGATCCTTAATAAAATCTACGCTTGCAGAGTTACGCCAAGCTAACTGAACAACGTCTCAATATCCTCTTTCGTCAGATTTTTAAACATGGCGCTGTCGGTCGTGATCAGATCGGACACCAACTCTTTTTTGCGTTCCTGCAATTGCAAAATTTTTTCTTCCACCGAGTTGCGCGCGATCAGCCGGTACGCAAAAACTTGTTTGTCCTGGCCCAGGCGATGCGTGCGATCTACCGCCTGCATTTCCACCGCGGGATTCCACCACGGATCGTAGATGATCACATAATCGGCGGCGGTGAGATTCAACCCGACGCCGCCGGCGCGCAGGCTAATCAGAAAAACTTTCGTCGCCGGGTCGTTTTGAAATTGCTCGACCGCGGCCTCACGATCGGTCGTGTGGCCGTCGAGATAGGCATACGGAATCTGCTGCTCATCGAGATGGCCGCACATGATCTTCAACATACGAACAAATTGCGAAAAGATCAAGACTTTATGATTTTCCGCCAAAATGTTTTCGAGAAACTCCTTCAGCGCCTCGAACTTGCCGGAATCATGATGATACTTTTCTTCCGTCAGCCGCGGATGGCAGCAAATCTGGCGCAGCCTCGTCAGGCCTTCCAGCACGTACATGCGCGACTTTTGCAAGCCCTGCAGATCGATTTGTTGCATCACGTGGGCGCGATAATAATCCCGCCAGCGGTTGTAGAGCTTTTGCTGCTCCTCCGTCATCGCACAATAATAAAAACTTTCGACTTTTGGCGGAAGTTCCCGCGCCACGTCGTCTTTGGTGCGCCGCAAGATGAACGGAAAAACGATTTTACGCAGGAGCCGCACCGAGCTTTCGTCCTGCTCTTTTTCGATCGGCCGCGTGAACGCGCCTTTGAAATAATTCAAACTGCCGAGCAAACCGGGATTGAGAAAAGCGAACTGGCTCCACAATTCCTGCGTGTTGTTTTCCACCGGCGTGCCGGTAAGAATCAAACGATGCCGGCCTTGCAGCAGCCGCGCCGCGCGCGCGGTTTGCGAGAGCGGATTTTTGATTTTCTGCGATTCGTCTAAAATAATATAATGGAAATTCGCGTCTTTCAAAAAGACGATGTCGCGCCGCAACACGCCGTAGCTGGTGAGCACGACGTCGCACTCGTCAAACTGTTTGAGGCGGCGCCGCTCGAGACCGGCATGCGTCAACACGCGCAGGCCCGGAGTGAAACGCTGAATTTCTTTTTCCCAATTGAACAAAACCGACGTCGGGCAAATGATCAGGCTCGGCGTGGTGACGCCGCGCTTTTTTTCATTTTGCAACAGCGCCAGCGCTTGAATGGTTTTGCCGAGTCCCATATCGTCCGCCAGGCAGCCGCCGAAGCGGAACTCCTGCAAAAAATAGAGCCAGTTCAAACCCTGCTGCTGATAAGGCCGCAGCTCGCCGTGAAAATTTTCCGGCGGCGCGATCGCCGCGATGCCGCGAAAATCCCGCAGCCGCTGCAAGTTTTCGTGATACGTGGCGTCGGCATGGGTCTCCGTCGCTTGATCAAACAACGCGTCGATCAGCGTTAAATGATGCCGGGAAACTTTCACACGTTCTTCGCCCGGGGTGCCGAGATTGAACAAATAAGAAAATTGTTCCAGCCAATCTTCCGGCAACAGCGCCGTGCTGCCATCGCGCAGCTTCACGTAGCGCGTGCGGTGCATCAGCGACTTGCGCAGCTCTTTCAGCGACAGCGTGATGCCGTCAAAATCCACCAGCAGTTGCAGATCAAACCAGTCGATCTCGCTGTTCACGTTGACTTTTAGCGTCGGCGCGGCGCGACGAACTTTGTGGCGTTTTAAATTTTCTTCGCCGACAATCTCGAAGCCGGCGGCAAGCAACTTCGGCAGCTCAAACAACAGCCAATCCACCGAAGCGCTTTCGCGAATGACAAACTCGCCGGTGGACATTTGGCGCGCGCCGGTGGCCAGCAACTGCGCCTGCGCCTGCTGTTCGCCCTCACGATCACGAATCACGCGCAGAAAACGCAAACCCTCGCCGCTGTGCACCAGCAATTCGCGCGGCTCGGCTGACGCCTCGTTCGGCGGCACGTCTTCCACTTCCTGATTGCCATAAAGGAATTTCAACCGCACCTTGAGAATTTCCAGATGCTCTTCCAAATAAAGCTTCTTGCGTGTGAATTGATGGAGCACCGGCAGATCGTCACGATTCGGCAGGGAAAAAAACAGCAGCAACGGCGAAGACGGCGCGAGCGCCGCGAAAAAATCACCGATCTCCGCCTGCGGTATGACGATCGGCTGCTGTTGCCGCAGCATTTGCAAAAATTGCACGAACGGCGGGAGCGCCTCGCGGCCATGGGGCTTGGTGAAAGCCGCGCTGACCGGCGGCGAGTTTTCCAATTTAAAAATTTCCTGCCGGCGCAACAGCCACAACGGTTCGCTGGTTAAAATAAAAATTTCATGATCCAGCGGCAAATGTTCGTCGGCGATGATCAACGTCGGCAGCAACTGCACCGCACCGTCATTTTCCTGCAAGAGAATTTCAAAGCGCGCCATTTCCGGGCGCACGCGCAGCGGGTTTTGCCGTTGCTCATCGGCGGCAAAATAAATCTCGCTGTCGCGCAGCAGATCGAACAACATGCCGTGGCGTTGGCCGTACGGCAATTGATAAGTGTGGCGTTGTTGGTAACTATAAGCGTGGGCTTGCGGCTGCTCCACCGCATCCAGCAGCATCAACGCGAGATTTTCTTTCTGCGTCATCTGTACGCGATAATAAGGTTGCTCGCGCACCGAAGTGGGATAAGCCATGCCGTATGTGCCGTCTTTGCGCCGGCGCGCGCGGTAGGACGCCATTGTCCACACGTTGCGTCCCAGTTGCAGCGTGAAGTAAATGCCCCACGTGGAGCGATCACTGACAAATGTGGAGAAGGATTGGCGTCCGGCTTCGCTTGGCGGTTTTTGCACGGCCTGAATGAGCTGCCGCCAGCCGGTTTTGTTGGCCTCCAGCGCCGTGGGGCGGGAAAGCTCTCCCACAAAAGTTTTGGATTTTTCCGCTAAATTAACGGCGCCATCATCATGCGCCAATTGCTCGCGCGCATACAGCAGCGTCGCGATCACATGCTTGCAGGTGTGTTCTTGCGGGCACGTGCAGCTTGCCACGAAACCACGGCCGTTGCGTGACACCGTGACCTCATATTCCTGCTGGCCGCGCACGCGCGCGGTAACCGTGTCCTCGGCTATTCCAAGCAAACGGACGCGCCCCGCTCGAAAATAATCCACCCCGCGCTGGTAAATTTCCTGAGTGGTGAGTCCCAGTATTTCGCCGTTGGTGATTTGCATTTCTAACTTCTGTTGTTGAAGCGTCGTTCTAATTCCTCGCGGCTCATCGTCGGTTGTTGGCGTCGCGCGGTGATCAGTTTCCAAAATTTATCGCTGCGGCTTAACTTTTTGTTGTCAATCAACGCGATCCGTGACCAACAACTTACCCTCCCCATACGCCGAGAATAAAACCGTCATCTCATAAACCGCCTGCCGCACCATGCAAACGCCGCGCGTTTTGTGGCAATAATAATACAGCAATTCCACGCGCAGCGCCGTGCCGCCGAAATCCGGATGCACGCTAAATGGAACCCGTATTTCCGTTTGCGGCTCGGCAATCGTGATGATCGTGGAATCGAACGTCAGCGCTTCATTCAACGTGCGCACGAGAATTTGCAGCGGCGAGCCGGCATTAAATTCAACGTCAGCCGGCAACTCGATCTTGAGCGCGAGATGCGTCGCATCCGGCGCCAGCGTCTGCCCGGACAAACGCGTCACCGGCGTCTGCAAATGGACCAGATGCTGAATATGCAGCTCCGTGGCCGCTTTCGGCTGCAGCGTTAAAGTGGCAACCTCCTGCGTTTGCAAATCGGCCACGCGAATCGCGTGATTGTTGGTGTCGGCGATGTACATTTTGCCGTGCCCAAAAGCCAAACCCGACGGCTCATAAAATTGCGGCGCGCTGCCATCCGTTAATCCCGGCGTGCGGCTGCCCAGCAGCGTTTTGCAAGTGCGCAAATTCGGATCGATCAGTTTGATTTTGTGGTTGTAGGTGTCGGCCACATAAATTTTGCCGTCGTGAAACGTCACACCGAGCGGATGCTGCAAGCGCACGTTGTCGGCGGTGCCGTCCGTGTCGCCGTATTGGAAAAGATCGCCGCCCACGAGCGTGCCGACTTTTTCACTGCGCGCGTCGATCTGCCGCACGCTGGAAATTTCACTGTCCGCCACAAACAGACGCGTCAGATGCCCGTTGATCAGCTCGCCGGTGATGCCGCTCGGCTGCGCAAACGCGGCTTCGTGGCGATCACCGTCACGGCGCGCTTCATGGCCGCTGCCCGCAAACGGCTCGACGCGATTCGTCTTCAGATCAATCGTCCAGATTTGATGCGGTCCGGCCATCGCGATATAACCGGTATTGCCCGCAATAAAAATATCCCACGGCGAGTTAAGCGGCGTTTTAATGCCCGCGCCGCCGCGCGAACCACCGCGCGATTGCTCGCCGGTGCCCGCGATCGTCGTCACGCTGCGGCTCGTGAAATCAACGCGGCGCACCGCATGATTATCCGTGTCGCAAACAATCAAATCCTCACCTGTAAAAGCCAGGCCTTGCGGATGGGAAAAATGCGCGGTGTCGAAATCGCCGTCTTCCAATCCCGGCAAGCCACTGCCGACGATATCCAATACTTTGCCATCCAATGCAGCGAGGACAATCCGATGATGATTCGAATCGGCAATGGCCAAAATATTTTTTTCGGCATGCGCCGCGATTTTGCCGGGAAAGCTCAAAAACGCATTCGCCATTTCCGAAGCTTCCGGACGCAGCTCCAGCGGCGCCGGATTCAGCTTGCCTTCTTTTTCAAAAATCTCCAGCGCCACTTCGATATAATTATCCAAAATATCGCGATTGCCTTCACCGGAAAAAATGGCGAGCAAATAACCTTCGGGATCGACCATCACCAGCGTCGGCCACGCGCGCACAGCATATTGCTGCCAAATCGTGAAATCCGAATCCACCACCACCGGATGCTCGACTTCATAGCGCAACACCGCTTGCCGGATGTTCGCCGCTTCTTTCTCGTTGGTGAATTTGGCCGAGTGCACGCCGACCACCACCAGTGGCCGGCCCGCATATTTTTCTTCTAAAAATTTTAGATCGGGAATCACGTGTAGGCAATTGATGCAGCAGTACGTCCAGAAATCCAACAACACGATTTTACCCTTGAGTTGGGCCAGCGAAAGCTTGTTGCCCGGTTGCACATTCAACCAGGGCAGTTCCGCGGGAAAATCCGGCGCATGCACCTTATGCTTGGCGCGAATGTCGAGTATCTTCTCGCGGATTTGCGCCTGCAGCGCGCTGCGATCAGTTTCGGTTTTTATGGGCGTCATGGCTTATAGCAAAAAAATAAATGAGCAGAATCAAACCACCGTCGTCTGAAGTTTTATATAATGAAAGTATGAAAAAAGGATTTGATAAACAAGAGGGATTTTTAAAGCCCTATTGGCAATCCAACCGAGCGGTGATTTCGTATCTAAAATTGTGCAAAGCTCGGCATATATTTTGCTTTTTTAATAATTGACGCAACTTAGCAGACTCGCTTTCGTATCAGAAATGCCGGTTTGTAAGTTTGTCAGCGGCCGAACGACCAAAAACCAAGCGGCTGTTTAATTTGACTTTCAAGCTCGGCAATCAAAAAAAATTAATCCGCGGGAAGAAATTGACCGCGCGCGGTGTTGTAAACTTATTGCAAGCGCAAGAAACAAAATATACACCCATGATCAAGCGATTAACCACAGGGAGCTTTTGAGATGTTGCAACGCATGTTTTTATTTACCGTGCTGCTCTTCAGCGGCTTGTTTGTCGTCAACAGCGTCGTCATTCCGCATGTTCGGCGTTCGCGCGGGCACGATGAATTGCGGCAAAGAAGCTTGCAAAAAGGCCGCGAGGTCATCCTGCACGCGGTTGCTGCGCACGGCGGCCTCGACACCTGGCAGAGCAAAACCGATGTGGCTTTGCAGCTCACCGATCAATGGAACTCGTTGCCAGCCGCGGTGTTCGCCAATTTGCTCAACCTGTGGCCGGCGCGTCAAGTGGAAACGCAACAGTATTATCTTTTGCATCAACAGGCGAGCCGCCTTGAAATGAACACGGAAAGCGGCAAACACGTTTGGGGCTACCACGACCTCCAGCCGTGGGCTTTACTCAACGAGCAAATCGACGCCGCCAGCATTCGGCGCGCCGGCTTGACGCTGCCGTTGAGCCAATACTTGTTCGCGCTGCCGTATCGCTTTTTGGAAACCGGTGCCTTGCCGCATTTTGAAAACGAGATCAAAAACGGCAACCGCATATTTGACCGTGTTCGCATCGTGTTTGGTTTGAATGCCGGCAGCTATCCGGCGAATGAATATCTCGCCGATTTTGACCAGGCCACCGGCCGCCTCGCACACGTAGAATACACGTTGATTGAAAAAATGCCGAGTTACGTCTCGTTTCGCGCCGATTTTGAAAACTATCAACAATTCGACGGCCTCTGGATGCCGACGCAAATCAATTTCACGCTCACCAAACCGTTCGTCGATTTGCCGCTCAATCGCTGGCAGATTTCCGGCGTACGCTTCAACACCGGCGTCACGGAAAACTTTTTCACCCGCGCCGCCGGACCGCCCACTGCGAAGCGGCGCTTGTAATTGCCCATCCCGTTTACGCTTTACTTTTCATATATAATAAATGGAGCTCGAAGTATTTCGGCTCCATTTTTATTTTTACATATTTTAATTTTTATCCCAAAATCCGCTTGACTTTTGCCGCAAAGATTTTATCTTCTATTGATCATATTTTACAATAGAATGACCCACGACAATGGCTATTAATTTACAAACGGTTTTATTTTTTCTCTTTTCCGTGATTGCGCTTGGCGCGGCGATCATGATGATTTTGCATCGTAATCCCGTTTACAGCGCGATTTTTTTGATCGTCACGTTGTTTGCGCTGGCGGGATTTTATGTGCTGCTGAATGCCCCGTTTGTCGCTTCGGTGCATGTGATCGTTTACGCCGGTGCGATAATGGTGCTGTTCCTGTTCGTCATCATGTTGCTCAACCTCAAGCAGGATCCAAGCCGCGAGCGCGGCAAGATCGCACGGCGCGCATTCGCTTCCTTGCTTGTCCTCATTTTGCTGGTGGAAATCGGCGTGCTCATTAGCAGCGCCCTGCTGGCCGGCAACGGCGTCGCGGCCACCACCCCCGTGGCTGTCGGCCTTGCCAACGGCTCCGCGGACTCAACCGGCTTTTCCGGCGGCACCGCCGCCATCGGCAAGCAACTGTTTACGACTTATATTTTGCCATTCGAAATTGCCTCCGTGCTGCTGCTTGTCGGCATCATCGGCGCCGTGATTCTGGCAAAACGCAAGCTGATTTCTTAAGCACCGGCATCATCTTTTTGTCGTTTTATCTTTTTTCTTTTTTAAAACTATGCCTGTTGTCTATTATCTTTTATTGAGCGCGCTTCTCTTCGGCATCGGCGTCGCCGGCGTTTTATTGCGCCGCAATGCCATTGTGATTTTCATGTCGGTCGAACTGATGCTGAACGCCGTAAATCTCACGTTCGTCGCCTTTGCCGCGCATTTTAAAAACCTCGAAGGGCAAATTTTCGTCTTCTTCGTCATGGTCGTCGCTGCCGCCGAAGTCGCCGTCGGTCTCGCGCTCATCGTTGCGATTTTCCGCGTCAAGCAAACCGTGTTTGTCGACGAAATTAATTTGATGAAATGGTAAAACTGGATGCTGGATGCTGGATGCTGGATTTTTAGAGTCAAGCATCAAGGATCCAGAATCCAGGATCACGCATCCAGGATCAAGAATGCAAAATTATCTCTGGCTCATTCCCTTTTTCCCTCTTCTTGGCTTCCTTATCAACGGCCTGTTCGGGCGCAAGTTTAGCGAGAAAATGGTTGGCGTCATTGCCGCGGGAGCGGTGCTCGCGAGTTTCATAGCGGCGGTATTGATCTTCATGGAACTGCTCGGCCTGGCGCCGGAGTCGCGCGTGTTGACACAAACGCTGTATCAATGGCTCGCCACCGGCAATCTCGGCATCGATATCGCGTTTCGCCTTGACACCCTTTCCGCCACGATGGTGCTCGTCGTCACCGGCGTTGGTTTTTTGATTCACGTTTATTCCATCGGCTACATGCACGGCGAGCGCGGTTTCTTCCGTTTCTTCGCCTTTTTAAATTTGTTCATGTTTGCCATGCTGCTGTTGGTCATGGGCAGCAACTTTCTGCTCATGTTCGTCGGCTGGGAAGGCGTCGGCCTCTGTTCCTATTTATTGATCGGCTTTTACTACGACCGCATCTTCGACGAGACCACCGGCCTGACCTGCTCCGGCGCCGGCACCAAAGCCTTCATCGTCAACCGCATCGGTGATTTTGGATTTCTGCTCGGCATCTTTCTCATCTTCGCCACTTTCGGCTCGCTCGATTTTCAAACTGTTTTTACCAAGGCCGGTGAATCGCTCGTAACGCAACAAGTTTCGACGGCCACTTTCACCGCGATTGCGCTTCTCCTTTTTATCGGCGCCACCGGTAAATCCGCGCAGCTTCCTTTATATGTTTGGTTGCCGGACGCCATGGCCGGCCCGACGCCGGTTTCTGCGCTCATTCACGCCGCCACGATGGTGACTGCCGGCGTTTACATGGTCGCACGCTGCAGCATTATTTATTTACAAGCCCCGCTTGCGATGGAAGTCGTTGCGATTGTCGGCCTTGCCACCGCCGTGTTTGCCGCGACGATGGCGATTACCGCCACCGACATCAAAAAAGTGCTCGCGTATTCCACCGTCAGCCAACTGGGCTACATGTTTCTCGCCTGCGGCGTTGGCGCCTTCACCGCGGGAATTTTTCATCTGATGACGCACGCCTTTTTCAAAGCCCTGCTCTTTCTCGGCGCCGGCAGCGTCATGCACGCGCTCTCCGGCGAAACGCAAATCACCAAAATGGGCGGCTTGAAAAAACTCACGCCGACCACGTACTGGACCTTTTTTGTTGCCGGCCTCGCCATCGCCGGTATTCCCGGCCTTTCTGGTTTCTTTTCCAAAGACGAAATTCTGTGGAAAACTTTTCTGCATTCGCCGGTGCTTTACGTCATCGCTTTGCTCGCCGCCGGCGTAACCGCGTTTTACATGTTTCGCATGATCTTCTCCGTTTTTTACGGAACCCCGCGCATGGACGCCGGCGTCATGCACCATCTGCACGAATCGCCGAAAGTAATGACCGTCCCGCTGATGATCTTAGCCGTGCTCTCCATCATCGGCGGCTATGTCGGCATTCCGCACCTCAACCAATTCGAGCATTGGCTGGAGCCCGCATTCACGCGCTTTATTCCCGCCGGCGCTTCGTTGCCTGCGGAAGGGCACGGCAGTTTCGGCTTGGAATTGGGCCTGATGGCGGTCTCTGTTATGGTTGCGCTGATCGGAATTTATATTGCCTATCAAACCTATCTCGTCAAAGCCGGCGCCGCGGATCGCATTGCCACAAATTTCTCCGGCCTGTACAACTTGCTGAAACGCAAATGGTATGTCGATGAAATTTACGACGCCCTGTTCGTGCGTCCGCTCATGTGGCTTTCGGAAAATTTCTTCTGGAAAATCTTTGACGTGAAAATCATCGACGGCACGGTGAACGGTTTGGCCAAATTTTTCGGCGGCCTCGCCTCCGTGCTGCGTCGCTGGCAAACCGGCATCGTGCAGAATTACGCCGTGACCGTGGTGCTGGGCGTGATCGTTATTCTTGGGTATTTGTTGATGCGCTAATGGTTCGACGAAGAAAAATTCTAAATCAAAATACTGTTGCATTTCAATATGTCTGAATTGAATCAAAATTTTCCCTTGCTCTCATTCTTAATCATCGCGCCCGCTGTCGGCGCCCTCATTCTCAGCCTCGTTCCCGCGGATCGGGTGAAACTGCATAAAATGGTGGCGATGGGCGTGAGTCTGCTCGTTTTCATCGTCAGCCTGCCGCTGTACTTTGGCTTCGATTCGTCGCGCACCGCGTTTCAATTCGAGGAGAAACACGAATGGATTCCCGCATTTCAGGCGACGTATCATCTCGGCGTGGATGGGCTGAGTTTGCTGATGATCCTGCTCACGACATTTTTGATGCCGCTGATTTTTCTCGCCTCGTGGCATGATATCAAAAAAAGCGTGAAGGGCTATCTCATTTCCATGCTGCTGCTGGAAACCGGCATGATCGGCGTGTTCGCCAGTCTCGATTTGCTGCTCTTCTATATTTTCTGGGAAGCGATGTTGATTCCGATGTATTTCATCATCGGCATCTGGGGCGGCGCACGCCGGGTTTATGCGGCGTTGAAGCTTTTCATTTATACGATGGTCGGCAGCTTGTTCATGCTCGTCGCGATTCTCTTCATTTATTTCTATTACGGCAAAGTCACCGGCACGCTCACGTTCGACCTCGTGCAAATTCGCGACTTGCTCTTTCCGGAAAATTATCAAATCTGGCTCTTTCTCGCATTCGGCATTTCGTTCGCCATCAAAGTGCCGATGTTTCCATTTCACACGTGGCTGCCGGATGCGCACGTTGAAGCGCCGACCTCGGGTTCGGTGATCCTCGCCGGCGTGCTGCTGAAAATGGGCACGTACGGATTTCTCCGCTTCTGCTTGCCGCTCTTTCCGAACGCGGCCATTCAACTCACGCCGCTGATTTCGATTCTCGCGCTGATCGGCATCCTCTACGGCGCGTGGGTTTCCACCGTGCAACCTGATCTCAAAAAACTCGTCGCGTATTCCTCGGTCAGCCATTTAGGATTTGTGATGCTCGGCATTTTCACGCTGACGCCTCAAGGCTTGCAGGGCGGGCTTTTGCAAATGGTCAACCACGGCCTTTCCACCGGCGCGCTCTTTTTGATCGTCGGCATGATTTACGAACGCCGCCACACGCGCTTGATCGCGGACTTCGGCGGCCTCGCGAAACAGATTCCGATTTTCACGACGTTCTTCATGATCGTCACATTGTCTTCCATCGGCCTGCCCGGACTCAACGGTTTCGTCGGCGAGTTTCTCGTGCTGATGGGCACGTTTTTGACGAATAAATGGTACGCGGTGCTCGCCACCAGCGGCGTTATTTTCGCCGCGGTTTACATGCTGCGCATGTTCCAGCGCGTCATGTTCGGCAAATTGGACAAAGAAGAAAATCAGCAGCTCACCGATCTTTCCAGGCGCGAGATCGCCGTGCTGGTTCCAGTCGTCGCGTTGATTATTTTGATCGGCGTCTGGCCGAGTCCATTCCTGAATAAAATGGAAAAGTCGGTCGACCATCTCATTCGCACCGTCAATTACCGCGCCGAGCGCGTCCATCAAGCGCCCAGCCTTGCACCTTTAGAATTGGCAGAAAAATTGGACGCACAACAAAATGAAGATGCGCTAGCAAAAGAATGAAATTCCTAAAAATGTCATTCCGCCGGAATCTTATCTGTAAGTCAAAATCAACGCCGGAACCTAACCAGCTTCTTTTGGAATGACATAGCGGTTGCTCATTTCTGTTTAGCTTTTTGTCTCTTTATCTTTTTTAATTATCATGTCAGTTCAAGACTTTTATCTCCTCGCTCCCGAAATCATTCTAACCGTGCTCGGCTTCAGCATTTTATTGCTTGGCCTCATTTTTCCGCGCATGTATCGCGAAACGCTGATTGCCGTGGCGCTCATCGGTTTAGCCGCGGCGTTCTTTGTGGCGACCTATCATTGGAACAACACCGCAGCAACCGCGTTTTACGGCATGATCAGCGTCGATAAATTCACCACCGGCTTCCAATGCCTGTTTATCATTGCCGCCGGCCTGACGCTGATGCTGTCATTGAATTCGCTCGAAGAAAAATATCTTTCCTACAGCGAGTATTTTGCGTTAATCATCTTCGCCACCGTCGGCATGATGCTGATGGCCTCCAGTGCGCATTTGCTTACGCTTTTCCTCGGCCTCGAAACCCTTTCCGTTTCCTTATACATTCTCGCCGGTTTCCGCCGCGACGACGCGAGAGCATTGGAGTCTTCGTTCAAATACTTTCTGCTTGGCGCGTTCGCCAGCGGCTTTTTGCTATACGGCATCGCGTTGCTTTACGGCAGCGTGGGCAGCGCGAGCCTGACGGCGCTGGCAGCCCATCTCACGCAAAATCCGGCGGTGGGCTCGCAGCCGTTGTTCATGACCGGCCTGGTGCTGATGATCATCGGCTTCGGGTTTAAAATCGCCCTGGCGCCGTTTCATACTTGGGCGCCGGATGTTTATCAAGGTGCGCCGACGCCGATCTCGGCGTTTATGGCCACCGGCTCCAAAGCCGCGGGCTTTGCCGCGTTAATGCGCCTCTTGCTCGCGGCCAATGTCATGACGGCCGAGTTATGGCAACAAGTTTTTTGGGTGATCGCCGTTGCCACCATGACCATCGGCAACATCATCGCGCTGCGGCAGGAAAATATTAAACGCATGTTGGCGTATTCCTCGATTGCGCATGCCGGCTATATCCTTGTCGGCGCGATTGCCAACAACGAAACCGGTTATGCCGGCATTCTTTTTTATTTGCTCAGCTACACCTTCATGAACGTCGGCGCGTTCGGCGTCGTGTCTTACCTCGCGAAAGCCGAAAAGGAATATGTTTTGATTTCCGAATACCGTGGCCTCGCGTATCGCCGGCCTTTTGCGGCGCTGGCGATGGCGATTTTTATGTTCTCGCTTTCCGGCGTGCCGCCCACCGCAGGATTTCTTTCCAAATTTTACGTCTTCAGCGGCGCCGTGCAAGCCGGTTATCTCTGGCTCGTCATTCTCGGCGTCATCAATTCGATGATCAGCTTGTATTATTATCTCGGTGTCATCGTCGTGATGTTCATGCAAGAGCCTGAAGGCGAGAAAGCGCCCATCATCCCGCTCCCCGCCGTTGGCATCGCGCTCATCATCGCCATTTTCGGCACCTTGAACCTCGGCTTGTTCCCCGGCCAGTGGATGGATAAATTTCAAACGCTGGCAAGATCGTTAATGTAAGATAAGAGCCGCTTTATTATAAAGACTTCATGGCGTAGCTCGATTTGCCAACGAGAAGCTCAATGCGTCCATTTTTCCTCTGATTTTTGTCTTCAAACCCTGTTGAAAAATTTTTATTGGCAATAATTTTTATCTTTTGTATGTTTAAAGCAGCAGTAATTGAAAGGAAAACTATGGAACGTACTTTAGTATTAGAAGTGCCGGAAGAAATTTACCAGCCATTAATTAAAAAAGCCCAACAAGTTGGTCAAACACCAGAAAAGGTGGTTTTGCAATGGTTAACCAACGCTCTCCGCCCGGTAAACGCTGACCCCCTTTTGCAGTTGGCTGGCGCTTTTGAATCCGAGGCCACAGATTTAAGTGAGAAACATGATGATTATATTGGGCGAGGACTGATACGCTAATCAGAAGGGAGCAATAATGACCGAGGTTTTTGCAGATACTTCCGGCTGGGCAAGCTTCTTTGTGCGGACTGAACCCTTCCATGATTTGGCTAAAACCACGATGCTTCAATGGCGAGCGGAAGAAAAACGCATTTTACCACCAACTATGTCATTCTTGGCTGGTCGCGTTGTTTACAAGTCCGCTGCGAATGCCAAGCGTGCAACAAATTAAAACCATCGAAACGATCAAAACTTCTTCATGGGTTGAAATTGTCCATATTGACTCCACGCTGGATCAAGAAGCCTGGCAATTACTCAAGAATCGCCCTGACAAAGAATGGAGTCTGGTGGATTGTTCGAGTTTTGTTCTGATGCAGCAGTGGAGCATAGTCGAAGCCCTGACCACCGACCATCATTTTGAGCAAGCCGGTTTCGTGCGTTTGCTCAAATAAATTCTTACTAAATTTTTACTTCATCAAAATCTGCCGCACCTCTTTTAATCTCCATCATGACAAGCCCACGCGCCCAATTTTTCCGCCATCTGCTGCCGGCAATTCTGTGTTTAAGCGGCCGTCTTGGCCTCGCGCAAACCCAACCTTTCACTCTCGAACAAATCATCTCCAGCGCCGGTTTTATTTTCTCTGGCAAAGTGACCAACGTTTGGAGCGCGCGCGAGCCATCGACCGGCTTCATCGTCACCTATTCCACAGTTGTCATCGACGAAAACGTGCGCGGCGCCAATACCAGCCGGTTCACGTTCAAACAATATGGCGGCACCG
>CAZVZZ010000013.1:18667-29843 GCA_964631505.1 uncultured Cytophagia bacterium | reverse complement strand
AAAATTTTGACGCAGGCAGAAAAGAGCGCTGGCCGAATGATTGGTCGGCAGAATAATTTAAAATCATTTTGCCGTTCCATCATTCTATCAAAAGCTTTCAGAGTTTTTTTCAATGCATGAGCAACCATGACGACTCCCGAAATTTTCATCGACAACAATCATCCGGCGGAAAAGCTGGCGCACTTGTTTTGGCAGGCGCATCAAGCGGCGCGCACCGCCGTGCGTGAAGCGCTGGCGCTGGCGCAGGGTGACGCGATGGCAAAAGTCGCGGCCATCACCGCGGTGGATACGATTTACGGCATCGACACGATTGCCGAAGCGGCGTTGTTGCATTTTATTGAGACGAACCAACACGAGGCGCCGGCGTTTGTGCTCGTCGGTGAATTTGAAACCGGGGCCGCGCTGACGTTTGGCAGCGGCCCGCCGCAATTTCGCGTGTTGCTCGATCCAATCGACGGCACGCGCTTGCTGATGCACAAAAAATCAAGCGGCTGGATTCTCACCGGCATTGCGCCGGAGCGCGGCGCTGCCACCCGGCTGGCGGATATTTTCTTTGCGCTACAAACCGAATTGCCGCCGCCGAAACAAACTTTTGCCGATACGTTGTGGACCGGACCCGCTACCGCCGTGCAGGGCCGGCGCGAAAACTTGCTCACCGGCGAGTCAACGCCGTTGTTGCTCGGCGGGGATACGGCGGAGGATTTGAAGCATGGCTTTATTTCTTTCGTGAATTTTTTTCCGCGCGGCAAGCTGCTTCTTGCCAAGCTGGAAGAAGAGTTTCTCTATTCGCCGGCCGTTGCCGCCTCGGCCGGAGAAGATTTGCCGATTTTCACCGACCAACATCTTTCCACGGGCGGGCAGCTTTATGCGTTAATGACGGGCCAGATGCGGCTGGTGGCGGACTTTCGGCCGTTGCTCAATCAACATTGGCGGCAGCGCCAGGAGTCGACGCTGCTTTGCGCGCACCCGTATGATCTCGGCACGGCTTTGATCGCGCAGAAAGTGGGCGTGTCGTTATTTGATCAACGCGGTGCAAATTTGAACGGCCCAACGGAGCCTACCAGTGAAATTGGCTGGATCGGATTTTCCAATGCCAAGTTGGCGGCATGTTATTTACCGGCGGTGTTGGAAACGCTGGAACGGAACATTTTGCACATTGCCCCGTAATTTTTTGCGCAAACTGGACAATTTTTTGCCAGTTACGCCTTTTCGATTTTTTTGAGCAAGTGTTGGCAGGATGTGAATAACTTTCTGAAATCTTTTTGGGCGAAAAAACTTAAAAAAAGTTGCTTTTTTTATACATTGCCTTCTGGTTGGTTGTCTTTTTATTGCTGCCCACAAGATATTGGCGGTGAAAGTTTGGCTGCGAAATTCGTTTAATAAAATCAGCTATTTAACCTTATAGATGGGCAATACCTACAGATTGTACTATGTTTCAATGTAGACACAAGCTACAGCCTTTGATCGAATTGTAACATTTTTCGAGCAGTCCAAAGCTGTTTTTATGGCGCGGCGCCCGTTTGTGTGCGGTTAACAACATGTGGATAACTTTATGGCCATGATCAGGATCAACCGAAACTAAAAAATGAGTGTATCATGTGCTGACGGTGTGTAATTTTTTTGCAGAGCTGAAGCTGTTTGCCACAAAATATTTTCAGTGGAGCATAAAAATATATTGCATTTTTGAAACTTCTTTTGTAACTTCAAACCTTCTTAAGTGTCCTTCTGTTTTTATACGAATATTTTTTAGCGATCTCTGCTGCAGGATAGGGGCTATCAAAACTGCGCATGGATGGCTGGCATTTTCTCTCTGTAAAAAGTACATTTTATTGATCGCCGCTGAAAGCCGGGGATAATATTTAGGAAACGTTCAACTTTCAGCGCGATGTCACTTTATTTTTACAATTTTATTCTTGCATTATTGCTAAAAAATATCTACTTTTTAGCAACGATCTGGTATTTTTTATATGATACTAAATTTTGCTGCAAAGCATTTAAAAATATATCCCCCTCCACAGCATGTCTGTGCTACTTGGTTGGCAGCAGGGGGTCTAGGACGACCGTATAATCAAATTATGCGTGAAGGATACTCACGGCCGACTACATCCGCTTGTAAAGCCTTTGTTGAAAAAGAGTTTACTCGCTGGAAGCACCTTCCCCGCGCTTTTCCCCTGATTTAGTTTTCGTGATCGCGCCCGCGGGTGTGATATTAATTCCGGGAGCGGCTTCAACCGCACCGGGGAATTATTTTTTTTATTTGCATTTCGGCCGAGGATGGCCCAATTTCTGCAAAAGTAATATTGTCTGATGCCGCCTGAATCAGATCCTTTTTTTCTAAACACCTGCATTATTAAATTTTAGATCAGTATTTTATTTTTTTATCAGCAGAATCACTTTTTACCTTTTTGAAAGTGATATGGTTAAACTTTTTTCATACTTCGCGCTGCTGCTGATTTTGACTTTTCTTATCACTCCGGCGCACGCGCAAAGCGGTTTTGCCCCCAGTTCGTGGCCGGCGCCGCGTCATGACATGCAGCTCACTGGCCGTGCCGACGTGCTCGGTCCGAACAAACCGATTTTGCAATGGACGTTGCCGCTGGGCAGCGGCCCCTTGATCGCGCCGACGGTTGCCGCCGACGGCAGCATATACGTTCCCGGCAATGTGAACGATACACTTTATGCGGTTTCGCCGGCGGGACACTTGCTGTGGACGTTCACGGGAAAAAAGCTGGCGCAGGAAGAGTTTGTGGCGCCTGCCGTGCTTGGCCGTGACGGCGTGATATATTTCGGCTCGACGCAAAATATTTTTTATGCGGTTAATCCCAATGGCACACTGCAATGGAGTGTCAAGTTGGACGGGCCGATTCGCCACGCAGCCAATATCGGCGCCGACGGCGTCATTTATGTCGCGGCGCGAGATTCCCGGCTGTATGCGATTACGCCCGGCGGCAAAATTAAATGGCGCGCTAATATCGACCGCCTTCCCGGCAACGGGCCGGCCATTGCCACCAACGGCACGATTTACGTCGTGGCCGGCGAATTTTTACACGGCTTTGCGCCGGATGGCACACGCCGTTTGCATGTCAACTGCAGTGATCTCGGCGTGCTCACCGGTTTGGTGGTTGACGGTTATGAATTGATCTACGTCACCGGCGAAGCCCCGCGCGTGCGCGCCATCAGCAATTCCGCGACCACCCGCTGGGAATACAATTTCCCGGCGCGTTTCGGCGCGCCACGGTTACCGGCGCTCGGCAAAGATCGCGGCCTCTATTTTGTTAGCGCCACCACCGGCGAAATCGTCGTGTTGAATGCCGACGGCAGCAAGCGCTGGTCAGCCGCTCCCGCCACCCAAAAATTTCTCACCGAAGTCATTCTCGACGATGCCAACCAGCTTTATGTGGTGGATGATAACAACGGTTTGATGTCCGCTTCCGCGGATGGTTTGATGCGTTGGAATTTGCGCGAAGTGCATTGCCAGTTTACCCCGGCGATCGGGCCGGATGGCACCATCTACGTCTCCAGCAACAAAAAATTATACGCCATCAGCGCGCGGGCGCCGAAACTGGTGGTAGACAGCGCCGCCCTCGACTGGGGAGCAATCTGCACCGGCACGACAGCGACGCGGCAATTCACCGTCTCTAATGCCGGCAACGCTGATTTGCGCGTGAATAACGTTTCCGTATCTGATGTCTCATTTCAAGCCGAACCGGCAAATTTTATTTTGCCGCCCAACAGCCGGCAAACCGTCACCGTAAAATTTCTTCCGGCGGCTTTGGCGAATTATGCCGGAACTTTAACGGTTGACAGCGATGCCGGTGTTGCCACCCTAGCGCTGCAAGGCGCCGGCCTCGGCGCGAAAATCGCCGCGGTTTCGGAAACGCTGCAATTTGGCGACGTTGTTCTCGGCAAAGCGGCGACGCAACTGGCTCAGATCATCGCTGCCGGCGCATGCGAGGTTCGCATTGATTCCGTAAAAGTCAGCGGCGCATACTCGGTGTTGCCCAATAGTTTCCCGCAGCGGCTGGCCGCCGGCGATACGGCTGTATTTGCCATTCGTTTTCAGCCGGCGATTTTGGGCGGGCAAACGGCAACGTTGCTCATTTACAACAATGACCCGCAACGCAACCCGCTCATGATTGCGCTCAATGGCAACAGCGTCTCGACGCGGCCGGAAATTGACGTGACCCCGCTCGCGTTGGAGTTTGGAAAAGTTTGCAGCGCCACGGCAAGATACACGATCATCGCGAATTGGGGCGATCAATTGTTGCGCGTGGAAGGGTTGGCATTTTCAAACCCCGCTTTTGCGACCACCCATGCGAAAAATTTCACCGTGGCGCCCGGTAAGCAAGATACGATTCGAGTTGAATTCACTCCCGGCACTGGGCTGGAGTCGAACGGCACCTTGACGATTTTCAGCAATGACGCCGACGAGAAAAGCGTCGTGGTGAATTTGCATGGCGCTGGCGGCGCGCCGGATCTTGCCGGTCTCGCGGCGATTGATTTCGGCGTGGTGGAGGTGCAAACTTGCGCGGGCATCGCGAACGCCGCCGAGCGTTCGTATGTGATTCGCAACGACGGCAGTTGCGCGCTTAAAATTGATTCGCTGCTGACCGGCGGCGTTTTCTCGTTAGCCGCGCCGTTCGCCGCGAAAGAAATTCCAGCCGGCGGCAGTTTGAACGTGCTGATGCGATTCACGCCGAACGCAACCGGCGAGCAAAACAGCCGCCTCCGCATCGTCAGCAACGATCCCGACGCGCCCGTGATGATGGTGAATTTGCGCGGCCGCGGCACGGCTGCACCGGATATCGCCGTTGCCGGTGACACGATCAGCTTCGGCGTCGTGCCGGTTGGCAATACCGAATGGCGGCCGATTCATATCCGCAACGACGGCGAATTGAATTTGGACGTTACCGGTTTTTCGATTTCTTCACCGCAATTCAAGCTCAGTGCGCGCCAGCTTGTGCTCGCCTGCAAGCAGGACAGCCTCATCGCCGTTGCTTTCACGCCGGATGCGATGGGTGACTTCACCGGCACGCTGTCGATTCGCAGCAACGATCCCGATGAAGCCGCGGTGAGAATCTTTTTGCGCGGCGCCGGCGCGAAATCCGTGCAAGCGCTCATTGCCGGTCCGGCGGAATACCGTTTTCCAGCATTGTGCATTGGCAGCCGTGATAGTTTAACCGCGGTGATCACCAACAATGGCAATGCGCCGCTGCGGGTGGACTCGTTGCGCATGCACAATCTTCGTTTCACCGCAAGTTCTTCGCTCCGCTCCATTTTTTCACTGCCCACCGGCGGTTTCTCGCTGCAACCGCAGCAGAGTAAAGCGCTGCCGATCTTTTTTCAACCGGCGCGGCCCGAGGAATATGCCGCGACCGTCCAGGTTTACAGCAATGCCGGCAACAGCCCGGTTTTCACTTTTACCCTGCGCGGCGGCGGCAGCAGCGCGAAAATTTCCGGCCGCAACACGTTGGCGTTTGCCGCGACCAAAGTGGACAGTGCGCGCCAGGAAGTTTATTTTGTGAGCAACCTCGGCGATTGTGTGCTGCGCCTCACGCGCGTTTTTCTTGAAGGCGATCATGCGAACGAGTTCAAAATTATCGACGACGGCGATGCCGCGATCGCGCCGCGCAGCTCGTCGCGTTTGATCCTGGAATTCAAGCCTAATGCCGCCAGCGCGCGGCTCGCGAAGCTGGTGATTGAAAATACCGATTTGGCGCAGCCGCGTTTTGAAATTGCGCTCAACGGCAGCGGCAGCGGCGCGCCCGGCAAATTGGCCGGCCCCGCGGCGCTTCATTTCGGCGAAGCCTGCTTTGAAGAAAACGTGGTCCGCGCTTGTTCGCTTACCAATTCCGGCGACGCCGATCTCAAAATCACGCGTATCTTCACGGCGCGCGGCGACTTGTTTAAACTGTCGGGCAGCCCGGCAATGCCGAAAGTTTTGCGCCGGCAGGAAACCGTCGCCATTCCGGTGACTTTTTCGCCCAAAAATTCCGGCGCGTTCAGCGACACGTTGTTCGTGCAAACCGATTTAGCCGCTGGTGCGTTGTGGCGCGTTCCTTTGCAAGGCGCCGGCCGGCAAGACATGGCGCGCCTCGGTTTTTCGCATCACGCCTTTGCTTTCAACAGCCATTTGGATCAGTCGAAAACCGAATTGATGACGATCACCAACACCGGCTGCGCCCGTCTCGAAATCAATCAGATCGAATTGGCGCGCAAGCTCAGCGTTTTTGCCGTTCGCCCGGATCAGCCGCTGCCGGCGAAATTGGAATCCATGCAAAGTTTGAAGGTGCGGGTTTCATTTACCGGCGATGATTTTCGCGCCTTCGCCGATTCGCTTTACATTTATTGCGTGGATTGGCGGCAGAACCGCGAGCGGCTGAGCGTCAGTTTGCTCGGCAAAGTCACCGAAGGCGCGCCGTGTTTGCAGCTCGCGCAAACACGTTTGGATTTCGGCGAAGTGCCGGTCGGTCAAGTCAAGCGGCTCGATCTCGAAGTCACCAATTGCAGTTCCGATAGCCGCGTGGTGGTGCGCACCGTGCAATCGGCGAGCGGTTATTTCAAAGCGTTGCCGGATACGTTGACGATTTTTCCACGCAACACGCAATTCTTTGCGGTGAATTTTGCGCCGCGGCAAAACGGCGAGATTCTCGATACGCTCAAACTGGTTTATCATTCGATTTCCGCGCCGACCGACTTGCAAACTGCTAAAATCGTCTTGCGCGGCGCCGCCACCGGCAACCGCGCTTTTGCCATGCCGAACGCGTTTACGCCGAACGGCGACGGCAAAAACGATGCGGCGAAAATTCATTTCTCCGGCTATGATCCCTCGGCGTTGGTTCTGCGCGTGTTTGATTTGCGCGGCCTCGAAGTCCGGCTGTTGCGCCCGGAACGCCGTGGCGATCCGGAAATTCACTGGGACGGCCGCGACGATCGCGGCGCGCTGCAAATGCCCGGCGCGTATTTATGGCTGCTCGAAAACGACGGTAAAAAAGTCGGCAGCGGCCAGTTGGTGTTGATTCGTTGAAATGATAAGTTTTGAGCGCGGCGCGCACGGCTACGCCCGCCGGGATTTCCGCGGATTTGGTGGCTTTATCCGCTGGCCGTTTTTAATAATATTATTGCAGATTTTTTTGTTGCAGCAACGCGAAATGTAAATATGTCCTGATGCCTATGAATCGATCGCTTCGACATTTCATTGCAATCGCTTTTGTGCTGATGAGTGTCAGCTTCACGCGTGCACAAAATTTGATTTTTGCGAACGCTGCCGACCGCGGTGACGCGCGCGCGAGCTTGCTCAATCCCGCCGTGGCCATGATGCAGGATCCGCTGTTCACGCTCGGCAGCAAAGCATTGCATTACGGCGTGCTGTCCGGCGGCCTGGACATGCGCAATAACTATTTCAGTCTCACCACGTCGAATCGCAGCCTGGCCGGCTTCGATCATTTCGGCTACGGCGTGCAAGGGCAAGTGTTGCAAACGCCGCTGTACAGCGCGGTGGCGATGAATGCGGTGTTTGGCAAAAAGCTGTATGAAAATTTTGCGGCTGCGGTCAATGTCGGATTCATCAATCGTGCTTTTGATCGCGGCCGGTTTTTGCTCGAGCAGCAGGACGATCCGGCGCTCAGTCGTCTCTCCAAATGGATTTTTCCGGATGTCGGCCTCGGCTTTGTTGCGGTGCCGCACCGCTACGTGACGGTCGCGTTCAATGTCGCGCATCTGACGCGCCCCAATGTTTCGATGTTAAAAGAAAAAGTGCGCTTGCAGCGCGCCTTCAATCTCGGCGCGGCGATCGGCATGGGTTATTTCCGCGCGCTTATCGGCGTTTCGCATGAAGACGATCTCACGCTGCCGCAAATCGGCTTCGAGAGTTTTCGGCCTGATCTCGGTTTCTTGAAAGTGGCGTTTGGCCGCGAAACCGCCACGCTCGAAGGCGCGGTGTACGTGATGCAGGGCGTGAATTTGAGCTATCGTTACAACCACCCGATGAACGAATTGCGGCTCGCCAGCAGCGGCTCGCACGAAGTCGGATTGTCGTTCAATTTTCGCAAAAATCGCACGCCGTACGAGCCGGAATGGTTGAAAGCGGAATATGCCCGCCGTGAACCGCCGGCCATCAATCCCGCCACTGCCTTTGTGGCGCGCTCGGTGTACGACACGTTGAAGATCATCGACAAATTTATTTACCGCAAAATCGATCCGACTTTTACGCCGAAAGAATTGGCGAACTTGCCGGCGAATATTTTATTTTCGGCGGACAGCCTGGAACCGGTGCTGCCGCAAATCGGCGCGGAACATTTGATGAGCGGCATCGAGGCCGTCAAGAGCCACGCCGCGCAGAAGTTCGACATTCCGGCGGACAGTGCCGGCATTGTCGCCGCGATGCTGAAAGATCACACGCCGGCGTATTTGGATTTCTTGCGCAATCTCAGCCGGGGCATGAAAGATCCGAAATTCCGCACGCGCATCATTGCGCCGCGGGATGAAAAGCGCCTTTATTTGCTGTTAAAATATTTGTCGCTGTACGGCGCGCTGAACAATCGCCTCGAGATCGCGCAACGCGATTCCGTGCAGCCCACCGAGCCGGATCGTCTGGCGGGCCGCAAGATTCCGGAATTTGTTTTCCATCGCGAATTGAGCGCGCCGGTGGACACGTTTAAGTTTGCACTCAATCTCACGGATTTGCGCCGCGGTCCGGTTAATTGGACATTCATCATCGAAGACGGCGACGGCAAAGAGCTGCTGCGTTATGCGGGCGAGCGCCAGATTCCGCATCGTTATGTTTGGAATTGGCGCGCGAGCAACGGCGAGTTGCTGATGCCCGGCACGTATTACTATTATCTGCGCTGGAAGTCGAGCGACGGCCAAACGTACACCTCGCCACGCCGTTCGTTGATCTTCAGCCGCGAGAATCGCCGCATCGCCATCGAAATTATGCGGCGCAAAAGCTTGACCGCCGAACCGCACGCGCAAGCGACGATTTTGGTGAATGATTGAGAAAAGCTTCATGCGTAAAGCGTAAAACGTAATGCGTAAAAATTACGCATTACGTTTTACGTGTTATGCTTTACGCATTATGTGTTCACGTTTTACGAATCACGTTTTATCAACACAAGCACCATCTCAGGGAGACTTTAAATATGTTCACGCAACGCACGACGAACGCCGTTCTCGCGACCATGTTGTTGATGGTGATCGCGACGAACGGGCTGGCGTTCGCGGTGCAGGACACGGCCAACACGAATGCGCCATCAGCACTCGCGTCCGCCGTTTATGACACGATGTCAACGCCAGCCACCCCGGTGCAAGCCGAAGCGCCCCGCAGCGGTATCGCCCACACTTTTGCGGAATGGACTGAGCAAGGCGGCTGGGTTATGTATCCGATCTACGGTGTTTTCGTTTTAGGCCTCGGCATCGTGGTTTACCAATTTGTGCGCGTCTATTTTGATAATCGTTATGCCAAGCCGATTGTCGCCGCCATTGAAAAACGCTTGACGGGTAAAGTGATGAATGTCGATACCGAAGTCGCGGAAATTTGGCAGCTCGTGCGCGAGCATCCCAAATCCAAAATCGCGCAATTGCTGGATCGGCTGTGCGACCTCTGGCATCGGGACTCTAGCGGCGAAGCGCTGTATGTGGAAATCGAAAGTTTTGTGAAATCGGTGAAAGAACGTTACGAAGTCGGAAAAAATTTCGCGACGCTGCTCTCGGACACGGCCGGCGCGCTGGGTTTGCTCGGCACAGTGTTGGGCATGTATCAAACGTTCATGCCCGGCCAGCTTGAATCTTCGCAAATTATTTCCGGCATGGGCGTCGCGCTCGTGACCACCATCGGTGGCTTGTTGGTGAGTATCGTTTTGAATTTCGGCATCTCGTGGGCGCATTCGGTGTTTCATCGCCACATGGAGTTGGTTGCCGAACGCGCGGATTTATTCCGCAATCGTTTTGGCAAAAGCCAGTCCATGCAAATTGTAAAAGAAAGTGAAAACCGCGCCGCCGAGGCTGCGGTGCATGTAACGCACACGGCGAATGGAAAAATCGCGCCGCCGCCGCCGAGCCGGATTCCGGCGCGGCTGCGTCTCATTTCCGGCAATCATCAAATCGCCGACGCCGGCTCGGCGCTGTCGAAAGCGCTGGAAGTGGCGGTAGAAGATCAAAACGGCAAGCCGATGAAAAACGTGACGGTGACGTTTGAGGCCAATGGCAGCATGATCACGTTTGACAACGGCGAGAACCTGCGGCAAGTCGACACCGACGTCATCGGCCGCGCCAAAGTGCAGGCCAGGCTGGGCAAATTGCTCGGCAAGCACAAAGTCGTCGCGCGCGTCAACGGCGAAACCAATTTGAGTGAAACCTTTGAAATCGAAACGAAAGTCGGCGCGCCGGATAAATTGTCGGTGCTTTCCGGCCATTTGCAAACCGCGCAGCCCGGCGCGCAAGCGCCCGAAGCGTTGCGGTTGAAATTGGAAGACGCCTGCGGCAATCCAGTGCCGGATCAAACCGTGCTCTTTGAAGTGACTTACAATTCGGGCCGGCTTGACCGCGACAAAGCCCGCCTTGATGTGAAGACGAACGAGGAAGGTGTCGCGTCCGTCGGCTTTCGTCTCGGCGACACGCCCGGCGTCAATATCGTTAAAGCCACCGTGAAACCCAAAGGTGGCCGCAAGCTGGAAACTTCTTTTGAGTCGATGGGACGGGAGTAGAAGCCAATGGGCAACGGCGCCATGATTACCCGTTACATCGATATTTGCTTGAACCTGCTGTTCGGCTTTATTTGTTTTTCGGAATTGAGCCAGCCGGGCAAAATCGAATTGCCGACCACCGTGGAATTGAAACCCGGCCATCCCGATGCGGAGATGGTGGTGTTTGTCGGCGTGCAGAGCAATGGCATGTATTTGCTCGACGGCGAAAAAATTCGCACGCCGGATCTTGCGGTGGTGGCGCAATATTTAATGAACAAAAAAAACGAGCTGACGCAGAATCGTTATAAAATGCGCGTGCGCGTGCGCGCCAACTACGACACGCCGACGCGCTACGTGATGCACGCCGTCGATCTTTGCGACGAGCTCGACGTCGCCCGCAGCGTCGACGTGCGGCTCGGCAAGAAAGTTAAAATGTGATATGGGCAAAGCCGGAATGATCATTCGCTACATCGATATCGCGTTGACGATGCTGT
>CAZVZZ010000013.1:0-18567 GCA_964631505.1 uncultured Cytophagia bacterium | reverse complement strand
ATGGGCAAAGCCGGAATGATCATTCGCTACATCGATATCGCGTTGACGATGCTGTTCGGATTTATTGCGATCAGCGATATCGAGCGCAAGACGCAGGTGAATTTGCCGCGCGAAGTGGCGGCGGTCACCGCGCCGTCGAAATTGAAAACCGTTTCTGTGCTGGTCTTGGAAGGTCCACGCTACACGGTGATGGAGGGCGCGCTCGAAGTCGCCAGCGACGGTGATTTGCGCAAGATCGAGCAAGTGATGCAGGCGCTGCGCCAAAGTCATTTGCGCCGAAATGAAGAGGTCATTTTTTTGATTCAACCCGATCCGAACGCACCGATTCAATTGACGGTGAACGTGTTGGATATTTGTGAACGCAATCATTTTGTGAAAAATATCAATTATGTCGAGTCTGGCGTATAGTTTATACAGCCGTTTTCGCCGCCTCGAGCCGGAGAAATTGTGGACGTATATTTTGACCTCCGTGCTGCTGCTGGTGATTTACGCCGTATTGCTGCAATTGCGTTTTTCGCCGCCGCAATTCGACGTGGAAAAGTTTGCCGAAATCGATTTCACTAAATTCGAGCCGCCCCAACCCATCAGCCCCGGCGGCGCGAATCGCCCCAAAGCGAAAATTGAAAACTTGCGCGTTGAAAACAGCGCCACGCCGACGATGGTGGCGCCCAACGAGCTGCCGCAAATCGACGTAAAAACGCTGGAAGCTTTGACGCAAGTGGTCGATCAAACGCCGAAAGATTTGGCGCTGGTGCAACGCACGGCGGCGCTGCCGACGGCGGTGAAAATGTCGGAAGCGCAAGTCGGTGCGGCGGTCATGCCGTTACTCAACGCGCCGGTGGTGCAAAACAGCGCCGGGGGCTTGTCGGTGTTCGGCACGCCGAGCAACGTTTACAATCCGAGGCTCGATACGCCGCGCAAAGGTTACGGCGGCCAGGTCAATAACGAAGGGTATTCGACCGGGCGTGTTACCACAATGATTAACGATCCGAAGTCCGGCTACGCCACCGGCCGCACCGTGCCGATCGTGGCGGATCGCAAAGCCGAAGACGCCGGCCCGGAGAAAGTCGTGCTCAAAGGCACCGGCGAAAATGATTGGAAAAGCCGCGATCTCAAAAAATTGTTTACCGAATTGCTCGAATGGATGCGCAAGAATCCCTATGATTTTCCGCCGGCGTTGCGGCATTACATGCGTTATAAAACCGGCGACGTCACCTCGCGCGTCGCGATTGCAACCACGGAAGCGAACTACGAATTGTTTCTGCTGTGCAATGAGGCTTCGGAAGATTTTGGGTTGTTGCTCGTCGCCGCCGGCGATAGCACGCAAGCGATTTGTCTGCGCGACACCGGCTTTCGCCAGCAAAGTTTTTATTTGAGCAAAGGCGTTGCCGGCCGCAACGAAATCGCCGCCGTCGGTTCGGTGAGCATGCTCGAAGCCCGCCCGACCTTGCAGGAGACTTCGAAATTTTATCGCATCTTTTTATCGTGGTGGGATAAGACGAAAGCAGGAGGTTTGAAAAAGTCATGAAGACACGCATTTATTATCTCATCGGCTGGAGTCTCACCGCGCTCGGCCTCGCCAACTGCGGTGGCAGTGGCGCGCTGCGCGATTATCGCGCCTTGAAAGTGCCGCCGGGCATTTCGCCGCTGGTGGCGGCGCGCGCCGATTCGATTGCCGCCGGATTGTTTGTCACCATGAAAAACGAGCGCGAAGCCAATTCCCTCTTTGAAAAAGGCCGGCAACACTATAACGTCAGCGATTCGCTCTGGGTGGTTTTGGACAACGCCAAAAAAGCGCCGGTCAAATCCGTGCGGCCCGATGATTCGCTCGCGGCGGTGAAGCAAACCATTCCCGGCACGCTGAAATTGCAGGAAGCCGCGCAGAATTTGCAAACCTTCGACCGCACGCAGGAGCAGCGCTTGATGATTCAAGCGAGCTACAATTTAAAAGAAGCGCAAAAATATTTGGAGCGCTCCGTGCAGTTGAACCCGTTCAACGCGCCGGTGCAAAACTATCTCGCGCTCACCTATAAATTGCTGGCGCAGCGTTTTCCCAAGGATATGGCGTTCGATAAAGCCCTGCACATTTGGGGCACGCTGGCGCGTTTGGAGCCGGGCGAATATTTGCATTATTACAACCTCGGCTCCACGTATTTTGCCGAGCAGCACTGGGCCGATGCGTTGGAAAATTTCAAAAAGGCCGAAGAAATTTTGCTCGCTTCCGCCGAGGTCAATCCGCGCCGCCTGCAAAATCCGGCGCTGCCCGTTGAAGCGACGATCGACACCACCTATCATTTCCTCGCGGTTTATTTTCAAGCGCAAGCGGCGATGAAACTGCTCGACGCGCCGCCGGCGCTGCAAAAATTGCATCACGCCAAAAAGCTCACGCGCAATCCCGAATATCTCGCGATCATCGAGTCCAATATCAAGTGGATCAACTGGGATGATGGCAACATTTATGGCTCGGTATTGAAGGATTCCGCCAACGCTTTGGCCACGCGCGGCGAGTTCGATGCCGCCGGAAAAATTTATGAGAATTTGATCAGCCGCACGCTGAAAACCAAGCGCGCCAAAGATGAGATCAGTTGGACCTACGCCGCGATCGAATATCGCAATCTCAACAAAAAAGCCTCGGCGGTATCGCGGCTGTACGAAGTGATTCAAACGATTCCGAAAAGCCCGACCGGCACGCCGCTCGACGCCGGCTACAAAGATTACTTCGAGGCGTACGGCACGATGTGCTACAACATGGGCGTCGATACGCTGCGCAGCGACCGCCGGCTGGCGTATTCCTATTTCTCGCAGGCCGCGGAAATCGAATGGAGCGGCCGCGGCAAAAGCTACATGTTCATGGCCGATCTCTCACGCGCCAACCCGCAGCTCGCCATTGCCAACGGCGAGCGCGCCGTCGCGCTGGCCTCGCAGCTCGCTCCCGACGAATTGCAAAATCTCTACAAATTGCTGGTGGACGGCTACCGCCGCTCCGGACAGGTCGATAAGGCGAGAAGTTATTTTGATAAACTGCGTGCAATGCAGTAATTCGCTTGAAAAAAACGGCAGAATAATTAAGATCATTCTGCCCCAAGTTTTGGAAAGATTTTAAGTTTTCAGCTTACCGGAAAGCACTCTTCAATAAAATCATGCAAACAAGGAAGTTTTTCGCCGCTGCTATTGTTGCTGCGGCGTTAGCATTATCATCTGCGTTCGCGCAAGTCAACAATCAAGTCTACGTCACGCGCAAAACCGTGCCGGTGGCGACCATCAAAGATCGCCCGACGATCAATTTCTTTGTCGAGCAATATTTTATTCCCGAGCAAAAGATCGACAGCATCGAAGTCGTCGATATTCTCGGCGACGGCTTCAACGAGAAGGACGTGCTGGAAGTTTATCCTTCCAAGCAGCTTTTCAGCCTCAGCGAGTCCGACACGGCGCTGGCGGTGATGCGCAACTGGAAGCGCAGCAGTTTCATCGAAGTGGTGGCCGAGAAAAACAAAAACGGCGACTACGTCGCGCGCTCCACGTTTCCCGCGGCGCGTGCGATGTTCGCCGGACTGGTGCGGCTCATTGCCAAAAATTACGCCGGCCGCCGCCTGACGCTGCAATTCGATTTTGACGGCTCCGAACAGGGCGCCGCCTCGCTACAGATCTGGGGCTTTCAAGAAGGCGAGTTGCTGCACCCGCTCAAACCCGACGAGCAATTCGCTCACGACATGATGTTCTACACCCGCTCCGACACGATTTACGTGGAGAAACCGGTTTACGACGTGATCTACATCCAGCAAACGGTGACGGACACCGTGCGGGTGAAAGGCAGTAAATAAATGTCTTGACAAAACGAAAATTATTTTTTACCGTGTAATCATCTGATTTCGGGCTGGCTATTCTGATGCCGTTCTTTGCGAAGTCTTAAAAGAAAGCCGAAACGCCAGAGTTGTGGGATTAGCCTCTCTCCTCTCAAAGCACTCTCTCCTCGCACTGCACCTTCGACACACGTTGTCCCCAATTCCGTGGGCGCAAATTTGTCCACTGCTTTTCAGACGCGCTGCAAATTTTTTTCTGAATTTAATAACGCAGTGAAAAAAACAACAATCAGGAGGAGCTATGAAATCCTTTAAAAAAATTATCGCTTCTGCGGGAATGACATTGTCGTTGATGATGAATAACATCTTGTTTGGCCAACAGTGGCAGGGCAATAATAATACGACCGATCCAATAAACAGATCTGGCAATGTCGGCATCGGCACGACAAGCCCGATGAACGCTTTGGATATTTATGGGGACGGCAAACGCCTTTTGATTCGCTCTCAAACGGCAAATGCATCCGGAAGGCCGGGGATTGTTTTCGGCAGCAATGTACATCCATTTTTAGCGGGCGATGGCGTCGGTATCAGCGCCGATCAAGTATTCAATTTTTATTCCGTCTGGGCCGGCACTAGAACGTATAATGCGGAAGTCCGCGT
Organism: uncultured Cytophagia bacterium; assembly: GCA_964631505.1. Classification (GTDB taxonomy): domain Bacteria; phylum Zhuqueibacterota; class Zhuqueibacteria; order Zhuqueibacterales; family Zhuqueibacteraceae; genus Zhuqueibacter. The sequence goes on along the minus strand of CAZVZZ010000013.1, from coordinate 14,107 downwards.
GCATGGCAGCTCAACAACGGCCAATTGGGATAAATACCTCGCCCTCAAGCACGACGGCACGGATGGAAAGATTTCAACTGACGTGGGAAGCCTTATTTTAACGCCGAACTCCGGTAATGTGGGGATCGGCACGTCGAGTCCGGCCGGAAAATTGGATGTCAGCGGCCAATTTTATACAAATGTCGGTAATAGCATCGTGCTGCGAGCACAGAACGGATCTGACGAAGGCGGCCAACTTCGTTTTGAGGGCGCCGGAACGAATCGTTATTTTTTCTTAGACAATTTTGAAGGCAAATTACGTTTTATTTCTCAAGACGCTTCCAATGAAAGCTCCAAGCTCACCATCCTCAACGACGGCACGGTCGGCATCGGGATTACCAACCCGAGCGCGACCTATAAACTCTCCGTGAACGGCAAAGTCAAAGCCGCCGAAGTGATTGTGGAATCGACTTGGCCGGATTTTGTCTTTGCTGATGATTATCACCTCCGGCCGCTATCGGAAGTGGAACAATATCTCAAAGCCAACAAACATCTCCCCGAAATTCCTTCTGAAAAGGAAGTGGCCGAAAACGGCGTCAGCGTCGGCGAAATGCAATCAAAGCTTTTGCAGAAAATTGAGGAATTGACCTTGTACGTGATCGAGCTGAAAAAGGAAAACGACCGCTTGCATGAACGCATAAGCAATTTGGAAAAACAGCAATAAACAAGAATAGTCCCCCCGCGCTTGTCCGTCTCCAAGCTTTTATATGGAAGCAGGACGGAGTGGGTGGTTCTAAGTCACGGTGCCTCACAAGGAATCAGGTCAATCGTTAAAGCACGAATGAAAAGGAGTTTTTTCATGCGTACGCAGACATTTACTCGTTTTTTCCTCATCCCGCTATTCACGACAATTTTTATCTGCTCTACTTTCGCCCTTGCCCAGGACGTTGAGTCTGTCTATACGCCCAAGATCAACACCTTTACGCTAAACCCCGACAATCTGGGCGCCATTGGCAATAGCGTTAATCTATTCACCGGTGACGTTAATTTGCCGTTGAATTTGCTTTCCCTGCCAGGGCGGAATGGACTCGACGTGAGTGTCACGATTTCCTACAATAGTAACCTCCAAAACCTCGCCGACATTCGAAGCCTCGAAGCGCCGACCGGAATCCTGGGCCTGGGCTGGTCGCTGGATTATGAAAAGATCGTGATGGATCACAAAGGCACTGGTTCACGAAATGATGATGAGTTTTATTTCGTTGCCGGCGGCGCCAGCAATCCGCTCGTGAGAACGGGGCTGGCTTCGGACAATCCTTTTATTTACGAAACCCAAAACCATCAATTCTGGAAGATACGTTGCTATTCCACAACCGAGCGCTGGGAAATCACCCGGGAAAATGGCATAACTTACGTCTATGGCGACAAAAACAGCAATCGCAACACCGTGCAATGGGGCGTCAAATGGGGAAATTGGATCGGCAGCAGCTCGGTAACGACGGGGCAACAGCAATTCGTACAGGTTTGGAGCCTTTCGGAAATCTATGACCCCTGGGGAAATCGAATGACCTTTGAATATGAGAATGTCAACCAGTATGTCGGCAGCACGGGATATACCCAAGCTTCCTATCTCAAAAAAATTACCGATGTTTTGGGACGAACGGTGGTGTTCAACTATGGCGCCAAATATGGCGCTTTGAATCCTGACGCCGGCGGCAAGGTTGAATATCAGGATCCTAATGCCGAAACTGCTGAGCCGGACGCCTATCAGGAAAAACTCGAAACAAAGTATTTGGATTATATCGACGTGTTCAACCCCGGCAACGTCAAATTGTATACAATTGCTTTCGGCTATACATTTTTGGGCGCCGGGGATTTGGCCAAAAGATTATTGAGTACGATGACCACGAAAGACGCGAATGGCAAAGCCCTGCCCAATTTAAAGCTTGAATACAACGCAACTTCACCTTCCTTGGGCGTGCTCAAAAAGGTTACCTTTCCGGAAGGTGGCACAGCGACGTTTAATTATACAACGAAAAACATTTCGAGATCAGCAAGAAGCGCCACTGTCGACAGGCCATCTTCTGCTTTCGGCTACCCGCAAGTTCATGCCGCCAACGACTACGTTGTCGTCACCTGGTTAAACACGAGCACGAACGAGCTGAAAGTGCGGGTTTATCAATGGGACGGTGAATGGATAGAGCAAGAAGTTGCCACGATCAGCAATGTGACTTTTATCGATCAATCAACGAATGCGCAAAGTTTCGGCATCGTCTTGGAAAACGACTTCTTCGCGATTGTCAATCGTTTGGACCTCAACGACGTCAACAAACCCATTTACCTTTTTCATAAAAAACCTGAACAACGGGGCGCCTGGCACAATTATTCGTATACGATGACGATCGATGCCGCAAATGGCCAGGCGCATGCCTGGCTGGCTGCCGGCGAAAAATTTGCCGTTGTGGTCGGAAAGGAGAAGGGCAAAATTTATCGTTTCCGCTGGAACGGATCAACCTGGTCATTGGGGGCCGGCGATATTATTGACCAATATCCGGGAGAAGGCGACGACGCTGATTTTTACCTGGCGGCAACCAACAATTATTTTATCCGGCATTATCACGATCCCAACCCGGACCTGATCGAATTTTATTTTCTCGATGAAACCGGCGCCTGGTCATCGATGCAACTTCCAGCAGGCATCAGCTTTTATACCAACCAGTACCAATCACGCTGGTTGGCCAATAATGCGTATGCCGTGGTTATAGCTCCTGGGACGCAGGAATATATTTATCGTTGGGATGAGGATTTTGCCGCTTTTTACCTCCATAGCGATATTGGCGCCATTGATGACGCTTCCCAAGTCGGGCTATTTGATGCCGCCATTTCCACTTCGTATTCTGTAGTGGGCAATGCCAACGCCAGGGGCTTGCGTTGGGCCGGCAATGCCTGGAATCTCATAAACTTTACTCCCATCGATGCGACTTCGCATGCGTTGGGAAACGATTTCATCATTCGCCGCAATTGGGCGACCAATGGCTGGATTCACCGCTGGGTTTTTAATCCTAACACGCAATCGTGGTCGAATGATAATCAGGTGACTGCATTATATCAGCCTCGATTCGCCGTGTTCAATGACATGTATGCCTGGTATGAAATCGGTGGACAAGCCAGGGTTTACAAAAAGCTGCCGGGAGGGTGGAGCGAAACCTCTATCACATCTGCCAGCGGTTGGGACGCCAACGACCAAAACTTGCAGATCGGATCAGATTTTTATGTTTATGAAGATCACGTCAACGGCCAACCCAATGGTCCCGCCATCAGATTTGTTAAAAATGGACAATGGGGCACAACCTTTACTTTATTGGGCGGCGGGGCCTACAAATTACACACCGTCATGAACAACACTATCGTTGCGAAAAATGCCAGTGACTTAAAGAATGCAACGACCTTGGAATTGTTTCGCGCGGTTAATAAATCCGCCCTTGGCGCATTGACTGATTTCCCTGTCACCTCAATTGAAATCTTTGATGGCTATGATTATCAATATACCTCTTTTATGTATAACGAGGCAACTGCCTCGTATGATCCCTCCGGTAACGTTGCTCAATACAACGAAGTGGAAATGATTCCGGGAAGCAGCGATGGCGTTGCCAAGCCTTTGGGCGCGACAAAAAATTATTTCTTCAATGGTCTTTCCAATAACGATCTGCTCGTTGACTACCCGACGGATTTTGATTCGACCAACGCGGATAATTATTATAACCTGCTCAAAGGGCTTCCTTATAAAACCATCGTTTACAATTCCAGCGCCGCTGAAGTTTCCTCCACCACGAACTATTGGAAAGTTTATACCCGGCAACTGGGAAACAAAGAACAGGGAACCCTTTTCCGGCTGACCAAAACCAGCAACAAAGTCGACGGCGTAGAAAAGATTGTTGAAAACACCTATAACGCTTTCGGTTTGGCGGCGACAACCAAAACCTACAACCACAACTGGGACGGCAATCTCGACACGCACACGCAAACTTTTAAATATTGGCACGAAGCTTATAACACCGATCTCTCCGAAAATTTTTTCACGCCGGTGATTCAAACCATCACCCAAACCAACAACACCGTCACTTCGGTCACGGCCACGACGTGGAAAGAGTGGTTCACCGCGAAATGGGCGCCGCATAAGAGTTATCAATGGAATGGCAGCGGCAGCAGCAGTTTTGATTTTGCCAGTTGGTCCGGCGCGGGCGAACCTTCTACCGGCTGGCTCAAAACTTCCGAAACCACGACGATGATCACCGAGGGCGCGGTTTTGCAAACCAAAGACGTGGACGGCGTTCATCAAGCCACGCTCTACGATTATCCCAAGCTCCGGCCGATCGCCGCGTTTACCAATGCCAGAATTTCGCAAAGCTCTATCGGCGCGGAAGCGAGCTTCGTCAATTTTGAATATGGCAGCGCCACGAGCAACGCGCGCGACAATGATTACTGGGAGTTTCCGGCGCTCAATTCGATTTCTGCGATTGCGCACACCGGCCGGAAAAGCGTCTTGCTCAACGCTGACAACAACGCCGCCACGACTGTTTACGGTCCGACGCGCGATTTCCGGCCGCCGGATCTCGCGGGACAACAGCGCCAATACGTGTTGTCGTGCTGGGTGCGCACGGAGACCGGCTTCGGCGCGAGCAAAGGGCAATTGATCATTTATTCCAAACAGGACTCGGATATCGATCACAGCGTTTATCCGACGAGCGTTCCCGCGGCTTACGTCGCAATCAACATCAGTGACACCCAAGGCCAATGGCAATATCTCGAAGCCTATCTCGATTTGAAGAGCGTGCGCGCCAGCGGCAGCGTTGCGGATAACACGCTGTTGCGCTTGCGCTGTTACCCGGTGAACAACGACGATACGCATTATCTTCTGCTCGACGATCTGCGCCTCTCGCCGGTGGACGCGCCTTTTAGCGCCACGGTTTACGATCCGGATTACGACCTGGTCACCGCCACCCTCGGCGCGAACGGCGAGACCATGCGCTCGGTTTATGACAATTTCCAGCGCCCCATCGCCGCGGTCGGCCCGAATGAAAATGTCGCCTCCGTCTCGGCGCGGTATTATTCTCGCGGCGGCAATAACGATAATTTTTCCACGACGGACCCCAACAGCGCTTTGAGCGCCGGCGCGCGCAACGGCGGCGTCTTTGATGATTTCAATGACAACGATGCCAATGGCTGGGATCGCAGCGACGGCAACTGGACGATCACTGCCGATAGCAAGCTGAAAAACACCGGCGTTGACGCCAGCGACCATGCGGTGTTGTTGAATTTTTCTTACGCCAATTACGGCGTGCGCGCGCAGGTGAAATATCTTTCCGGCACGAATGCGTTCGGCCTCAAGATCGGCAGCATTTTGGTGCAATGGATCGGCAAGTGGGAATTGCGCGACGGCGGCGCGTTCGTCAAAGAGGAAACCGTCACCCCGCTCACTGACAACTGGTTACTAATCACTTCTGATAAAACTGTTCTGTTCTTCGCCGACGGCAAGCTGATTTTCAAAGAAAGTCGGCCCGCCACCATCTCCGGCCAGCTCAAGCTTTACACCGGCGCGTCCGGCACACAAGTGACGTTTGACGACATTGTGGTGTTTCGCGATCCGCAGCTTGGTATCGCTTATCTTGACGGCGCCGGCAAAACCCGGCAGACGCAAACATTGAACGGCGTAAATTGTCAAGTTGCCGAAACGGTTTACGACGATATGGGCCGCGCCGCCGTGCAAACCAAAACCCAGGAATTTGCCAACACCCTCTTCGGCTTTCGCCCCAATTTCGTCACCGGCCTCAGTTGGACCACCGGCGTGATGACCGGCGAGATCGCGGATTATTACTCGCTCTCCGGCAGCGGTTATTCCAACGACAACGGCTATCCCTACACCCGCGAGGTTTACGAAAACTCGCCGCTTGGCCGCGTGGTCGAATCCGGCTTGCCCGGCCAAACGTTTGCGATTGGCCAGGACCATTCGGCCTGGGCCCAATATTCCAATAATATTGATGGCAATTTTGTCGGAACGACGTTGGCGAGCGGCCCGCTGCCGGTGGGCAAATATTTTGTAAAAACCAACCTCAGCCCGGACGGTGTTTACTCATACACGTTGACCGACCAGGCCGGCCATTTGATCGCGGAAAAGATCGACTCCAATGGCGGCATTGATCCCACCACCAGCTACGAATATGATGACTTTGGCCGCCTCCTCCGTACGCGGCTGCCGAATTATTACAATCCGCCGGCCGGCGGCGGAAGTTGGACGATGGGTTTTATCTACGATTTCTTCGGTCGCCTCAAACAGAAAACCACGCCGGACGCGCAGTTCCCGTCATACTATATTTACGATAAAGCCGGACGCCTGCGCTTTATGATGGATGCCAATGGCTGGGTGCAAATTCCCAGTCACATTCAATACTGGAAATACGACGCCCTTGGCCGCGCCGTTGAATGCGGCTACATCGTGCAGGATTGGAATGACATTGTCTTGCAAAGTTACGCCGACACCAATCCGACCTGGCCGAGCACGCCTTCCACGTGGCGCAAGAAATACTTCTATGATTACAACGGCACGACGCCCTATCTCAAGGGGCGACTTTATAAAGTCGAAACCAATAACGATAGCGACACCGCCGTCGAAGTGGAAGAGATTTTTGCGTACGATATTTATGGCAACGTGATCAACAAAACCGCAAAGGTGCTTGACTACAACGCTTCGAGCTACGGCATTGCGTATGAATACGATCATGCCGGCAATGTCACGCGCACGACGTACATTCCAGACAATTTGATTTTTCAAAATGAGACGGTGACTGGAACCGTCAGCTACAGCGCGGCCAATACGATCACGGCTGGTCCGAGTTATGTTGTGGCTGCCGGCGCGAGCGCCGTTTTGCAGGCCGGCGCCAAAATCACCCTGCTCCCCGGATTCACCGCGGCCTCGGGAAGTTATTTCAATGCCAGGATTGATGCGACTCTGACGCAAGACGCAACAGTTATGACCTACAGCTATGATGCGCTGGGAAGGCCGACCTCAGTCGGCACACTAAGCGATGCAGATTTTTACGCCGCGTACACTTATCTTCCTGACAGCAAGCTTTACTCTGAAACGCTGGCGAATGGCGCAGAAACGCGCAATCATTTTTACAACTCTCCCGGCTGGCTGTTGCGAATTGATGGCGACCGTTTTACCGAAGACATCACTCATGTCACGGGCTGGACTGGCCCCGGTTATTACGATGGCCGCATTAAAACCACCAGTTTTACTTACAACTGGTCCGGCAAACCAAATGATTATGCCGTGCAGTACACCTACGACGATCTTGGCCAATTGACTTCTGCCGACAACGGTTTGAGTAACGCTTGGGATATTGGCATTGGCAACACGATCAGCTATGATGCCAATGGCAACATTCTCGATCTGACACGCGGCAGCACGACCAAGAATTACGCTTATTATGCCGGCACCAACGAAGTGCAAAATACTGATGGCACGGGCAATGATTACGGTTACGACGCCAACGCAAACGTGACGCGTTCTGATCCGAAAACAATTTCCACCATTGCTTACGATACTTTTACGCAACGTCCCACCTCCGTGAGCATGAGTTCGGGCGCTTCGCTTAATTTGGAATACGGCGGCGACACCCAACGCGTTTTGAAATGCTACACTTCCGGCGCGAGCACAAATTCCAAGCTTTACTTGCACGGGCAGAATGATTATCCTTTGATCGAAAGAAACAAAACTTCGGCTGCTGCAGAGACTTTGGCGGTTTACATTTATGGTGCGAATGGAGTCATCGCCAAACGGGTCGGAAGTACGGTATTATTTCTTCTGAAGGATCATCTCGGCTCAACCCGCGTGGTGATGGACGCAACCGGACTGGTTCGCACATATTATGACTATGATGCTTTGGGCAATCTCATTCGCACGGGCACAGTCAACGAAGTCAAATACCAGTTCACGGGCCAAGAATATGACGAGAGTGGATTGCACAATTATCGAGCGCGGTTGTATGATTCTGATCTTGGAAAATTTTATGCGACAGATCCGGCGGGGCAAGGGTGGAGCCCGTTTGTTTATGCAGGGAATAATCCGGTAATAATGATAGATCCAAATGGAAATTGGTTTTTTTCAGCTTTTCTAGGGCCAGTCGGTACAGTGATAGATGCAGCATTATGGAGTGCCACACTTGATGCGGCAGTTCAAGGTACAAAAATTGCGTTAGGGGTTCAAAAGGAATTTAATTTTGCTGAATTAGGAGGTGCTTTTGCAGGAGCCGCGATAGGTAGTGGATTAGGGTTAATTGCCCCTTCATTTTCTGGTTCACCCTTGGCATTAAAATATGCAGGTAAGGCAGTATATGCGGGATTTACGGGTGCACTTTCATCGGCAGGAGGATTATTTACTCAGGATTTATTGGAAAACGGAAAGATTGACTATGCTAGCAAAGATTATTTAAATGCGTTAAAATGGGGTGGCGGAATCGCTGCTGGCGTTTCTTTGGGTTACTCTGCTTATGATTATATTACTTGGGATAGATTTTCTCCTCAACGACGTCTTGATATAATCAACAGAGAATTCCGTTCAAATATTCAATATGACCCTAATTTGACTGGTAGTTATGCCAGCACTAACACAAGGACACTTAATGTTAGATTTGGGAACGCTGCATTGGAAAACAAAGCTATTGCGAGAAATACGGCTTTACATGAGCTTAGGCATGTTGGCGATATACAAGCTATTAGAGCGGGTACTTTACAAATATCAGGAAACCCGCGATTATTTCTTGAGGCAAGAGGACATTTAGCGGATATTACGGCGGCATCTCTGCATAATCTCCCCAGTAGATATTTTTTTGAGTCAGTACGTGAGTTGAGATCATATGGTTATGCTGGATCAATCCCAAAGGCTTTAAGATGGAAAAATATTTGGTTTAACTTATTCAGATAAGGAGTGCAATATGATGCGACTATTCTTTGCATTAATAATTGCTTTATTCTTTTCAACAAGCAATTCCCACAGCCAGGGCGATATGATTGAGTTAAGAATTGCGACCGATGATACAATGGTCACGAATAAAAATTCTCGAATTAAGTTAAATGCTGTTATCCTAAACCAAGGTAGTGATCCAGCAGCAATATTGAAACACAATGAGTTCAGCTCCAGTTCAAATCCTACTTTTTATTGGCTCTTTGAAATCAAGTATAAAAATAAGGAAACGATGATTACCGAAGATGGTTACCTTAATAAAGCGAGAAGTTATAATAAAGGTGATTATTTCAAGTTAAAACCCAAACAACGACATGCAATAACCTTTGAAATTGACTTTAGTAAACTGGTTAAATGGGATTCGGATAAAGAATTGCCTGATTTTACAAGAGCCAATCGAGAGTATGGAGAGTATACCATAAAATTACTTTATATAGACAGATATAAAAAACATCCTGATAACGTTACGAAATTAAACAGTAACACAATTAAGGTTTTTTATAATAAATGATTTTAGTTGGGTCGCTTGACGAGCGTTGGCACGTCAAGCGATGCAGATTTTTACGCCGCGTACACTTATCTTCCTGACAGCAAACTTTACTCTGAAACGCTGGCGAATGGCGCAGAAACGCGCAATCATTTTTACAACTCTCCCGGCTGGCTGTTGCGAATTGACGGCGACCGCTTCACGGAAGACATCACACATACCACCGGCTGGAGCGACCCCGGTTATTACGATGGCCGCATTAAAACCACGAGCTTCACTTACAACTGGTCCGGCAAGCCCGATAACTATGCGGTGGAGTACACGTACGACGATCTCGGTCAACTTACGGTTGCCGAGAATAATCTCAATAGTGCTTGGAATATTGGCGTTGGCAATCCGATCAACTACGATGCGAACGGCAATATTCTCGATCTCATGCGCGGCAACACGACGAAGTATTACACTTATTATGCCGGCACGAACAAAGTGCAGAACACTGATGGCTCAGGGAACGATTACGTTTACGACAGCAATGCCAACGTCACCACTTCCAACCCCAAAGGTATCAATACCATTTCCTACGACAGCTTCACGCAACGGCCGATCTCCATGAACATGGGTTCTGGAAGCTCGATTTCCTTGCAGTACGGCGGGGACACCGAGCGGGTTATGAAAAGTTATAACAATGGCACCGCCACCAATTTGAAGCTTTACCTGCACGGCGGGAATGATTATCCTTTGCTCGAGAAAAATCGAGTGAGTGTTGCTGCGGAGACGTTAGCGGTTTACATTTACGGCGCAAACGGGGTCATCGCCAAACGCAGGCAATCCCGGGAGCAAGCCGAACTCCACTTTTAATTGCGAGAATTTTCAGGAAGAAAGCAAACGTTGATCGCCTTCTCCGCCTGATCCAAATGAAGATAGGCCCCGCGCCTTCCCTCAAAACTCCAGCGCGCCAGCGGAAACTGCCGGTGCTGGTGCGTGAATTGAATGATTTCCGGCTTGCCCCACCCGCGTTGTATCCCGCCGGCAATAAAAGACTGCTGCACAAAAATCAGCGACCAGCGCAAACGCAACACCAGCCACGAGATCATCAAAACAGCCCGGCTTTTTTGTCGCAATGGTAAATCCTTTCTGTGGGATTTCTTCTCCGTGGGCGAGAGGTTTAAAAATCCTCGCTTCGTACAATTTACGCCACTTCAGTTTAAAATCCAACCGAATTTCATAAAACAACCGTTGCAATCTTCCGAAAATCTGCTATATTCCGGATTGGCCTCTAACGAAAAGGAGAAACATGAAACGCCTGTATTCAGGAACGGTTTGGATGATGTCGATGTTTTTGTTTGTCCTCTGTTGTCGAAACACCACCAAAACCGCCAACCAACAACCAGCCACACTTATGGAAACTCAAAAAGCGACGCGGTTCGCGTGTTTGCCGGAAAATGTGCAACTGACGCACGTCGTTTCCTACGGCAAACGCGAAGTCACCGTGGAAGAAACGCTCGATACGATGCAAGCCAAGTGCGAAAACGGCAAACTGGTGGACCAAAATAAAAAAGAGATTCGTTTTTTTCGCATGGCTTGCTTCGGCAACCCGCCATACAATTACGATGAGATTCGCCGGCGCGAGCAGGAAGAGATCGCGCGTTTGCGGGAAAATTTTAACGTCATCGTCATCGCATGCAATCCGATGATTCAATGATATGCCCGAACTCCCCGACCTCATTTGCCTCGAAAAACGTTTGCCGCCGTTGATTACCGGACAGCGCATTACTGCGGTCGAAATCAAGGAACCGATTGTCCTGCGCATGTTGCTGCCCGGCGATTTTGCCAGCACCTTGATCGGCGCGGAATTCATCGGCGTGCGGCGGCACGGGCCGTTTCTCGTTTTTGCGCTTTTCGGCGAGCGTGAAATCGTGGTTCATCCCATGCTTGCCGGCCGCTTGCAATGGGCGCTGCCGCAAGCAAAAGTTCCCGCCGCTGGCGCGCTCTCTTTGACTTGCACCGGCCCCGATCAAGCCCAGCACCGGCTGCATTATCTCGACGACAAAAAAATGGGCAAGGTTTATCTTACCGGCAGCGGCCAATATGACGCCATCCCGAAGTTCAATGCGCAAGGCCCGGATCTGCTTACGGCCGATTTCACGCTTGAGTATTTCCGGCAAAAAATTAAAAAATCGCGGCAGCAAGTGCGCGTCTTGCTCATGGATCAAGCCGTGGTAAGCTGTATTGGTAACGCGTATGCCGACGAGATTTTATTCGCGGCCGGCATTCATCCGAAAGCGTTTTGCTATCAGCTCGATGAAGCCGCGATCACGAAACTGCATCGCGGTGTCATCGACGTGATGCGCTGGGGCATTGCCGAAGTGGAGAAGGCCGATGCACCTTTGGAAGTGAAAGTGCGCGAGCACATGCGCGTGCGTAATCGCAAAGATCAGCCCTGTTTGCAATGCGGCACGAAAATCCGGCGCGCCGGTGTGCGCGGCTTTGACACGTTTTTTTGCCCCACCTGCCAGCCGCTCACCCGCGCGCAGTTTATCGACTGGCGAAAACTCGAGGCCGCGCCACATGCTTAAACGCCCGGACGTGATCTGGTTGCAAACGCGCTGGCGGCAATTGCGGCGTTTCATCGTTTTTGCGCTGGCGATCTTGATTTATTGGCTGATCGCGCGCCTGCCGGCCCCGCCGGATCTCCAGCCACAAGCCATGAAAGCCGTGGCCATTTTCACGGTTTGCATTTTGTTCTATGTCACCAACGCCATTCCGTTGATGATCACCAGTCTGCTGGCGGTGATTTTATTCCCGCTCGCCGGCGTGTTGGATTCCAAAACGACTTTTGCGCTATTCGGCAATGAAGCGGTTTTTTTTATTCTCGGCGCGTTTATTTTGGCCTCGCCTTTTATGCGTTGCGGTCTGTCGCGGCGCATTGCTTTAGCTGCTTTGCAGCGCTTTGGGGAGTCGCCGCGCCTGTTGCTGTTCGGCGTGCTGGCCTTGGCGGCTTTCTTTTCCTGCTGGATGTCCGAGCATGCGGTGGCCGCGATGATGTTTCCCATTGTCCTTGAAATTGTCGATTGTTTGAAGCTATCGCCGCAAACGAGCCGTTATGGCAAAGCGATTTTCCTCGCACTGGCCGCGGGTTGCATTATCGGCGGCATTACGACTTTTTTAGGCGGCGCGCGCGCGCCGCTGGCTGTCGGCATCTTGCAGGAAGCCACCGGCCTAACGATCGGATTCTTGCCCTGGGCTTTGGCCGCCTTGCCCACCACTTTGTTGATGCTGGGGTTTGCGTTTGGATTGTACTTGTGGTTTTACCCTCCCGAAGTGATCAATATTGAAAACGTGCGCACCATGCTGCAACAAAGCCGGCTGGCATTGGGAAAAATCAGCGCCCGCGAAACCGGTGTAAGCCTTTTGACGGCGGTTACCATCGTGGCCTGGATTGTTCTCGGCGAGCAGTTCGGCCTTGCCTCCATCGCGTTGATCGCCGTCGTCCTGGCCTTTGTTTTTAAGCTCACGGATTGGCAGGAAGTCGAAGAAGACGTGAATTGGGGCATTTTTCTGATGTATGGCGGCGCGATTTGTCTCGGCTATGCGATGGAGAAAACCGGGGGCGCGGCTTGGTTGGCGCGGCACTCTCTCGGCGCGTTTGTCGATTCGCCGGTGCAATTGATTGCGGCGATCTCATTTCTTTCCATCGCGCTGACCGAGTTGTTGAGCAATTCCGCGGTTGTGGCGCTGCTCATGCCGATCGCTTTGAGCATGGGCAAAGATCTCGGTGTTGACCCGCGCGTGATGACCATGGTCGTAACCATTCCCAGTGGTTTGGGGTTCATGTTTCCGATGGGAACACCGGCCACCGCCATCGCCTTTTCTTCCGGCTATTTATCCATGCGCGACACCGTCCGTACCGGCTGGATCTTGTTTTTAGTGGGCTGGCTGGTTTTTAATTTATCGATACATTTTATTTGGCCGCTGATTGGATTTTAATTTATGTCTGCAAAAAAGCATTTACCAAAAAGTAATTCGCCGCCAAGCAATTCCTCGCCGCCGCGTCTCATGCTGCTGCTTTCCTTTTTGCGGCGCTCGCCGCGGTGCATCGAATTGGCCCTGCAAATGGCCGCCGAACGCCGGGCCGAGCTGATCGTGCTGTTTGTGCTCTATGATGAAGTGATGGCCAAAGTAACGAAAAAGCTCACCGAAGACGGCTGGATTGGCGGCAAGCCTTCGGAACAATTTCTCTCGGCGCTGCGCCAGGAATATCGCGAGCAGGCGCAAACCAAAATTCAAGAGGTGGAGAAAGCCGCGCGCAGCAAAGGCGTGGCGTTGCGCGCGTTCTCGCGCGAAGGCAATTTAGTGGAAGAGGCGCTGGCGCTGATCAAACAAGAGCAAGTCGATCTCGTCGTGGTGACGCGCCGCAAACGCTCGCGGCTCTCGCGTTTCCTTTTCGGCTCGGCGGTGGCGGATTTGATGCTGCAGTCGCCTTGCCCCGTCAAAGTCATCGATGATGAAGAATAGAAAATAGCGGCAAAAAAACTTTTTGCGGAAGCCGGGGCCGCAAATTTTACAAAATAAATCTTTTGCTTTTTTCGCGGCGCCTTCGTATTTTTTACGTCATGTTTTCA
>CAZVZZ010000012.1:1886-30666 GCA_964631505.1 uncultured Cytophagia bacterium | reverse complement strand
ATTACATTGACAACGTGCGCTGGGGCCATCTCTCGCCGTACAATTTGCAAAACAAGTTTGCGTTCATGATTTCGCTGCGCCAGGCGCGCGCGTATCAAGCGCGTTTGCAGCGCGGCGATAAGATTCGTTTGCAGGCCGTCGTCAAAACGCGCGTGCAGCCGGGTTATTTCGAAGTTGTCTCAGCCATCATTCCGGGGACCGACCCGAACTCCGGCGAGATTGTTTTCACCTGCCACCTTTGCCATCAACTGCCGGGTGCGAATGATAACGCCAGCGGCGCGGCAACGATTTTAGAAGACGCCCGCCTGCTCGTGAAATTGATTCACGAAGGAAAACTGCCGCGTCCGCGCCGGACGATTCGTTTTATCTGGCCGCCGGAAATTTCCGGAACGATGTGCTACTTCGCGCGTCATCCTGAAATCGTCCAACGCATGATCGCCGCGATTCACATGGACATGGTCGGCGGCAATCATCAGCTCACTAAAGCGATCTTTCATCTCACGCAAACGCCGGCCTCGCTGCCGAGTTTTGTGAACGATGTCGCCGCGGTGTTCGGCGAATACGTGATTGACGGCAGCCGCCGCGCCGCGATGCATGGCGATTTTTCCGACGCGATTTTCTCTCCTGACGGCAACAAAGAGATGCTGGTTGCTGATTTCCAATCTTTCACGATGGGCAGCGATCACGACGTTTATCAGGAAGGCAGCTTTCGCATTCCAACGATTTACCTGAATGATTGGCCGGACGTTTTCATTCACACCAACAACGACGTGCCGGAAAATATGGACGCGACGAAATTACGCCGCGTCGCCGTGATTGGCGCGAGCTGCGGTTATTTTCTCGCCAGCGCCGGCGTGAATGAAGCAAAAATTTTGGCCGGAGAAATTTTGTCACGCAGCGGCGCGAGACAAAGTCGTGCGCTGCAACGGGCGCTCACGACGGATTTCGCCGTCGCGCAGAATATCATCGCGCAAGCCGCGCAACGCGAACGCGCGACATTGGCTTCGCTTGCAACGCTGGCAAAGGATGATCAAAGTTTGCAAACTTGGCTTGGTGAATTGAGTAAAAATATCGATGCGCGAGAAAACGAAGGCCGCGCATTGTTGCGCGCTTTTAATTCCACCCCAACTGCCGCCGCAACGCCGACCGAATTTGATCAAATTATTCCGAAACGAAACGCCAACGTTATCGGTAATCTCGAAGTCTATTATTACGATTATCTCGACGATCATTTGAAGGGTGAGTCGCCGGGAAATCTCGCGCGGCTGGCTTCCTTGCCGAACGGCGGAACGCTGGTTTATGAAACGCTGAATTTGGTTGATGGCAAGCGCAGTGTAGCAGAGATTAGCGAGATCTTGAGCGCGGCTTATGGTGCTGTGCCCGCGGCAGCCGTGTTGGATTACTTGAAATTGCTGGAGAAAATCGCCATCGTGAAATTTGAAAAAAATATTGACCGCCGATGACGCGGTTCACACGGATTTTCGCGGATTTTATTTTTGAATATCCGCGTCATCGTGCATAAAACTGGAATTGATCGATGAAACCGCAAGGCACTTTATTGCTCACCCGCCGCGAAGTTGCCGCATTGCTCGATATCGATGAGTGTGTCAAAGCCATCGAGAACGCATTCAAATTATACGGCGAAGGCAAAACCGCAGCGCCGGGAATTTTGGGCGTTCACGCGCACGACGGCGGCTTTCATATCAAAGCCGGCTTGCTCGCGGTTGGCCGCCATTATTTCGTGGCGAAGGCCAATGCGAATTTCCCGCAGAATATGCCCCGTTTCGGGTTGCCGACGATTCAAGGCCTCATCATCGTTTGCGATGCGGAAAATGGTTATCCGCTGGCGGTGATGGATTCCATCGAGATCACGATTTTGCGCACCGGCGCAGCAACCGCGGTGGCGGCGAAATATTTAGCGCGGCCGGATTCGCACGTCGCGACGATTTGCGGCTGCGGCAATCAGGGTCGCATTCAATTGCTGGCGCTGGATAAAGTGTTGCCGATCGAGCGCATCTTCGCGTATGATCAAGATCCAAAACGCGCGCTGAAATTCGCAGACGAGATGTCCTCGGCGTTGCGCATCACCGCGCAAGTCGCGCCGGGTTTGAGAAAGGCTTTGGGTGACAGCGACGTGTGCGTGACTTGTACGACGGCCAAACAGTATTTTATTCGCCGCGAAGACGTTGCGCCGGGAACCTTCATCGCCGCGGTCGGCGCGGACAATCCCGAGAAACAGGAGATCGATCCGAAGTTGTTGGCTTCGAGCAAAGTGGTCGCCGATATTCTCGACCAATGCGTGACCATCGGCGATTTGCATCATGCGATCACCGCAGGCTTGATGACGCGCGAAAATGTTCATGCTGAGTTGGGCGAAATCGTCGCCGGCAAAAAACCGGGACGAACATCTCAAGATGAGATTACAATTTTTGACAGCACCGGCATGGCGTTGCAAGATGCCGCGGCTGCGGCGATGGTGTATGAAAGGGCTTTACAAGATGGAAAAGGACGAATAATTGATTTTGCTGAATAGCTAAAAATTATCCTTTTAGTCACGCGGAGGTAACATGAAGAAACCAAAATTTTTGGCCAGCATATTAATCGGATTGAGTTTCTATTTACACGTTCCGGCGCTTTACGCCAAATCGTTGCCGGATTCCGGCCTGGTTTATGAAAAGCAAACCGTTCTCATTCCAATGCGCGACGGCATGCGGTTGAACACGAGCATTTATACGCCGAAGAATGTAACGGCGCCGCTGCCGTTTTTAATGCAACGTTCGCCGTACGGCATTGGAGACGGTGTTTCTCCGGAAGCCTTTGCGAACCCACAAAGTTCGCGGAAACAGCTTGCGGATGAGGGCTTCATTTTTGTTTTTCAGGATATTCGCGGCCGCTACAAATCAGAAGGCTCGTTTGTGATGATGCGCAACCCGCGCGATAAAAATGATCCGCAGGCAGTTGACGAGAGCACGGATTCGTATGACACCATCGAGTGGCTGCTCAAAAATGTTCCGAATCACAACGGCCGCGTGGGCATTTACGGCGTTTCGTATGACGGCTGGCTCACGGCAATGGCGATGCTCGATCCGCATCCGGCGCTGAAAGCGGTGTCGCCGCAGGCTTCGCCGGCGGATATGTTCCTCGGCGATGATTTTCATCACAACGGCGCGTTTCGGCTGAGTTACGGCTTCGAATACGCGACGATGATGGAGACTTCAAATATCAACACGAATTTCAGTTTCGATCAATACGACACCTACGAATGGTATCTCGATCTCGGGCCGCTGTCGAACGTCAACGCCAAATATTTGCAGAATAAAATTCCGACGTGGAACGATTTTGTGGCGCATCCGAATTATGATGCGTTCTGGCAGAAGCAGGCTTTCGCGCCGTATTTGAACCGCGTCAACGTGCCGACGCTGAACGTGGCGGGTTGGTGGGATCAGGAAGATTTTTACGGGCCGCAAAAAATTTATGAATTATTGGAAAAGCACGATGCGAATAAAATGAATTATCTCGTGGTCGGCCCGTGGAATCACGGCGGCTGGAATCGGGTGGAGGGAAAACAATTGGGCAAGATCGACTTCGGCAGCGCGACGAGCAAATACTTTCGCGAAAAAATTCAAGCGCCGTGGTTTGCCTATTTTTTGAAAGACAAAGGCCATTTCACGATGACGGAAGCGCACACGTTTCAAAGCGGCTCAAACACGTGGCAATCTTATGAACATTGGCCGCCGCGCCGCAACGCACAAGAGCGCCGGGTTTATTTCAAACCCGATAATAAACTCTCTTTCGATGCGCCACAACAAAATAGCGAAAAAGAATTTGACAGTTACATTTCCGATCCTGCGCATCCGGTGCCGTATCGTCCTCGACCAATTGAGCCGACGTATTATCCCGCAGGTTCAGGCTGGTACACGTGGCTGCTCGAAGACCAGCGTTTCGCGCATCAGCGTCCGGACGTGTTGAGCTGGGAATCCGAGGCGCTTACAGAAGACCTCACGGTGACGGGAAATATCGTTGCGCATCTTTTTGCTTCAACAACAGGCACGGACAGCGATTGGATTGTGAAGCTGATCGATGTTTATCCGGAAAATTATAGCGCGGATATCAAAATGAGCGGCCATCAACTCATGATCGCCAACGAGGTGTTGCGCGGCCGCTTTCGCAAAAGTTTCGAGAAGCCGGAACCGATCACGCCGAATCAAGTAAATGAATACGTGATCGACTTGCACGGCGCCGATCATCGCTTTCGCGCCGGACATCGAATCATGGTGCAGGTGCAAAGCACGTGGTTTCCGGTGATCGACCGCAATCCACAGAAATATGTGGAAAACATTTTCACGGCAAAAGAAGCTGATTATCAGGTTGCGACGCAGCGTGTGTTTCGGTCGAAAGCCTTTCCGTCGCATATCAAGTTACCCGTGATCGCCCAATAACATGAATGTTTCGTTAACAGCCGTGCAGGCCATTCGTGGCCGCCTCTCCGTTCCGGGCGACAAATCCATTTCACATCGCGCTCTCATGCTCGGCGCGATGGCAAAAGGCGAAACTGCCATTTGTGGTTTGGCTTCGGGAGAAGATGTGCGCAGCACCAGGCACTGTTTGCAGCAACTCGGCGTTTCCATTCAAGAGAATAAAAACGAAGTGCTCGTGCAGGGCGGTGTTTTAAAAAAATCAGCAACGCCGCTCGACGCCGGCAATTCCGGCACGACGATGCGTTTGCTTTCCGGCATTCTCGCGGCGCAACCTTTCGGCTCCACGATCACCGGGGATGCCTCGTTGCAACGCCGGCCGATGCGCCGCATTATTGCACCGCTCACGCAAATGGGCGCGACCATTACGAGCCGCGAAGACGGTTATGCGCCGCTCACTATTCAAGGCGGCAAATTACACGGAATTCATTATCAGCTTCCGGTGGCGTCGGCGCAGGTAAAAAGCTGTGTGCTCTTTGCAGGCTTGCATGCAGAAGGCGAAACCGTGGTGGAAGAAAAGATTCCGACGCGCGATCACAGCGAGAGGTTGTTGCGGATGATGGGAGCGAAGTTGCAAGTGAGCCGTGATGAGTATTCAGTGATCAGTATGCGCGCGGGAGAATTGTGCGGTAGCGAAATCGAAGTGCCGGGAGATTTTTCCTCCGCGGCGTTTTTTATTGCGGCAGCGTTGTTATTGCCGGACAGTGAATTAATTATCGAAAACGTCGGGGTGAATCCGACGCGCACGGCGCTGCTCGAAGTTTTGCGCGAGATGGGCGCGAATGTTGAAATCGCGAATTTGCGAAATGCGTCTCACGAACCGATGGCGGATTTGATCGTTCGTCATCAAGCTTTGCACGGCACAACAGTTTTCGGCAATCGCGTGGCATTGCTAATCGACGAAATCCCCATTCTGGCCGTGCTGGCGACGCAAGCCGAGGGCACGACGCACATTCGTGATGCCGGTGAGTTGCGCGTTAAAGAAAGCGATCGCCTCACGGCTATTGCAAACAATCTGCGCGCGATGGGCGCGGCTGTGGAAGAATTGCCCGACGGCCTCGTGATCACCGGCCCGACGCAATTACGCGGCGTCGAGATCGATTCGTTTGGTGATCATCGCATCGCGATGGCTTTTGCGATTGCCGGGCTGCTGGCGGATTCGCCAACGACGATTCGCGCGGCGGAATGTGCCGATATTTCTTTTCCGGGATTTTTTGAGAAGGTTAGCCAGTTGGCCCGTTAGCCTGTTTGCCGGTTAAAAGCAAATTTAATGAATAACCGGCCAACTGGCGAACCGGCAAACGATTTTACCATGCCCCTTTTTCCTTTACAAATCCGCCTCATCGCCGTCGGCAAATTGCGCGGCGCGATCTGGCTGCCGGCGGCAACAGAATATAGCCAAAGAGTGCAGCGTTACGTAAAATTTGAGTTGCTTGAAATTCGTGACAGCATCGGCAAAGGCTTGCCGGAGGCGGCGGCGCTGGCCGAAGAAGGAAAAGTGATTGCCCAAGCACTGCAGCCGGGAAATTTTCTCGTTGCGCTTGATCGCGAGGGCAAATCTTTTGATAGCGCGCAATTGGCGCAACTGCTGCAAAAGCAAATCGGCGCGGGGATACGCAAACTGAATTTTGTGATCGGTGGACCGGTGGGGTTGGATAAAAAAATTTTGGCGCAAGCCAATCTGCGCCTCTCGCTTTCGGCGATGACGCTGCCACACGAGCTGGCGCGCGTGGTTTTGCTCGAACAGCTTTACCGCGCGCTGACGATTTTGCGCGGCGAGCCGTATCACAAGTAAGTTGGATTATTGGAGTTTTGGAGTTTTGGAGCGCTGGATTAATGGAGCATTATTATGTTTATGATTCGAAGCTCGAAATTTTGGCTTGCTTTTATTTTACTCTTTCCGGTTTTAATTTTTTCCCAAAACCTTTCCGGCATCAGCATTTGCATTGATCCCGGCCACGGCCCGGGCAACGTGAATGCCGGGCCAACGGGATTGCGCGAAGCGGATATCAATTTTCGCGTTGCAAGCTATTTAAAGGAATATTTAAAAACGGCGCGGGTGGACACGGTTTTACTGACCCATTTAAACAACGCCACTGACATCAGTTTGAGCGCGCGCGAGCAGATCGCCAACAATTTCGGCGTGACGTGGTTTCATTCGGTGCATCACAACGCCACGGGCACGAGCAATAACACGGCGCGGTCGACGTTGCTGTTGCTGGAAGAGCGGCGCAACGCCTCGCAGCCGTGCCCGAACGGCAGTCCTTCAGGAACCGGCCAAGCCGAATGGCCGGGAAAATCCGACGTGATGAGCAACATCATGGCCCGGCGTATTTTTGAAGGATACCGGACTTCATCTTTCTCTGCACGCCTCGATTGGAGTTTTTACGGCGGCTGCAACGGTGGTTTTAATTTGGGCGTGTTAAATGATTTGCAAATGCCCGGCGAGCTTTCGGAAGCGACGTTTCACGACAATCCGCTCGAAGAAGCGAAAATGCGCAACAACGATTTTTTGCGCATGGAAGCGCGCGCGCTGGCCATGAGCTTTTTTGATTATTACAATGCCGGCACGATGCCGACCGGCGCGCTGATCGGCATTGTGAGCGATGCGGAAACCAATGTGTTGCTGAACGGCGTAACTGTGACGCTCAATCCCGGCAACCGCATTTACACAACCGACAACTGGAAAAACGGCCTTTATGTTTTTGACGGCCTCACCCCCGGAAGCTATACCGTCGCGGTCACTGTGCCGGGTTATGCGCCGTCGTCAAAATCCGTGACAGTAACGGCGCATGCGTTCAATTACAGCGACGCGCGCTTGACGCCGAACACGGCGCCGGCGGTGACGACGGTGACGCCACGCCATGATACGACCAACGTTTTTGTTTATGACGTGCTTCGCGTTTCGCTCTCGCGCGCGATGGATGCCGCAACGATGCCGGGGGCACTGCATTTTACGCCACCGGTTGCCGGCACGCTGCGTTCCGAGAATGACAACAAAACTTTCGTGTTCGAGCCGGATTTTCGGTTTGAGTTCGGCACGAACTACACGCTGACGATTGACAGCACCGCGCGCGATATTTTCGGCCGCGCGCTCGACGGCAATCGCGATGGTGTTGGCGGCGATGCTTTTGTCTCGCGCTTTGCGACGATTCCGCTGAATATTGCAAAGCCGGTTGTCGTAAATTATACGCCGAGAAAAAAGCAGGCCGGTGTTTTTTTACGCGAGGTCATCGAAGTTGTTTTCAATCGTCCGATCGATCCGGCAACGGTCGGCGCCCAATCGATTTTAGTGGCTGCCGGCTCGCGGCGCCTCAATGTACGCATATTCGCTTCCTCCGAAAACGGCTTGCACAAACTCAGCCTGGTGCCGCCGCAAAATTTCATCAACGGCGTGACGTACAACGTGATTATGTTGAAAACGATCAAAGATCTCGCAGGCACGCCGATGCCGGCGGATTTTCGCTGGTCGTTCACAACGGCCGCACGCGCTGATAACTGGGAGCCGATCAGCACGTTTTCACCAACGGATCAGCCGTTTGGTGATCCGCTGCAAAATGCGCGCACGCGCAACATCGTGCGGGATTCGACGCAATATCAGTTGGCGAAAAAATTTGCCACGAGCGATTCCACTTCCGGGCAATTGCGTTATCGCTTTCAGCCCAATGGCGGAACGTTATTTCTGGAATTGCGCCAGCCCGTTAAATTGGACAGCGCCGATGCCGTCGCGTTTTTTTTGTACGGCGACAACAGCAAGAATACTTTGGCGTGGCACTTCCGCACGGGCACCGGCGCGGCAGCGATTTATGAGCAAGCCCTCAATTTTACGAATTGGCGCGATATGAGCTTCGAGATACAGCGTGATAGCGTAATCATCAACAACCAGAAAGCTTCAGCGCGCGCCCAAGCGCCGCTGCTCCTCGAAGGTTGGGCGCTCACCAACACCGGCGCCGTGAACGGTGAAGTGTTTTTTGAGGATTTGTTTTATATTCATCCGCCGCGCACGGCGGTTGCCGAGCGCATTGTGCGCGTGCCGAACAATTTTGTACTCGAACAAAATTTTCCCAATCCATTTAACCCGGACACCGAAATAAAATTCTCTGTGCCGCAACGTGCGCCGGTAAAAATTTCCATCGTTGATCCGCTCGGCCGTTTGGTGCGCGTTCTGATTGACGGAGTAGTGGAAGGCGGCGAACATCGCACGCGTTGGAACGGAAAAGATGAAAATGCCGTTGCCGCGGCTTCGGGAATTTATTTTGTGAACATGCGCAGCGAAAATTTTAATGCGGTGCGCAAACTGCTTTTGGTTCGATAAACTTCTGCACTCATCTTCGAGGTGAATAAATGAAAAACAGCAAATCAGTGCTCGCCTTTATTGCCGTGCTGGCCGTCGCGCCTTTCAGCATGGCGCAAATTCCCGTCGCCGCCAAGCCGCTGCGTTTGACGCCGGCCGGCCGCGAGTTCATGCAACCCGTGTGGTCGCCGACCGGCGAATGGATTGCGGTCACGAGCGGCCGTTATGACGGCATTTGGCTGGTGAAACCCGATGGCAAGGGATTGCAACAACTCACCGCTGATCTCGCGGTTGGTTATAAAATGAAATGGTCGCCGGATGGAAAAATGCTCGCGGGCCGCGCGGCGAAATATGAAAATCAGCGCCGCTACAATGCGATTAAAGCTTACGACGCCGCCACCAAGCAGGAACGTCTGCTCTCCGATTATCGCACGTTGATGCCCGGATTGCCGCAATGGGTGGAGGGCAATCAGAAAGTGGCGCTTTTTGCAGATCGTGGGTTGGAATTTTTTCAGGTTGCAACCAATGCCGCCGCGCAAAAGCTTCTGGCGGCCAAGCGGCCATTGGTTTTTGCGAGCGAGCAGGGGTTGATCGTGTTGGCGCCGGGCGCGACGTTGCAGAAAAAAATCCAACCCGTGCCCGGGGAAGTGATCAATGCCGCGCTGTCAGCGGACGGCGCTAAAATTGTTTTTGAAATGGCAAACGGGCGTCTTTATGTTTGCAAGGTCGATGGCAGCGCGCTGCTGGATCTTGGCCGCGGTGAACGCCCGCAATGGTCGCCGGACGCCAGCAAGATTGCTTTTATGATTTCATCGGATGACGGGCATAAAATGCTCGGCGCGGATATTTACATCATACGGCCCGACGGTTCCGGCAAAACCAATCTCACCAATTCGAAGGATCGTTTGGAAATGAACTGCTCGTGGTCGCCCGATGGCAAGCGGCTCGCTTACGACGAACGCAACAGTCGCGCGGTTTGGGTGGTCGAATTGAGGGAATAAGAGCAAGACGCGAAAACTTGAACAGCACTTCTTCCGAAAGCATGCTGAGGCAGGTTGATACGATTTTACTCCGCTTTCAATGCTGGCAACAACGCGATCCGGGTGGCGGCGATAACGGATATTGCGCTCGCCAACAAACCCGTCACCAGCACCGCCAGCAAGGTTGCACCCAGCGAGAGCCACGGCGCTTGTGCGCTGCGGCTTGCCAAATGGGGCGCGACGGCAACGAGCGCGGCGACGCTGCCGATTAAAATTCCCGCCAAAATTAAAAAGCTGTTTTCCAGCAACAGCATTTGCATCAAAATTGCGCGGCGAAACCCCAGCGCGCGCAGCAACGCCAATTCGCCGCGGCGTTCGATGACGTTGCGAATCAAAACGATTCCCAGCCCCAGCGTTCCGAGTAACAGGCCCATTCCGCCGAGCGCTTGAAACACGGAAAGATAGGTATTTTCCACCGCTTGAAAATTTTTCAACAGCGTCGCAGTTTGCACGGCGTCGTAGCCGTAATCGCGCAAATTTTGTTCTAATGCTTGTGCGACCGCTTCGCTCTGCACCGGCGGCGTTTCAATGAGAAAATGAGCATAGCCGCTCGCGGCGGGAAAATGTTTGAGAAAATTCGCTTCCGCAATCAGCACCTCACTTTGAAAAATACTGCGTGAAAATAATCCGACGAAACGCAGCTTGATCTCCTCACCGCGATCGTTGCGCATGGTCAAATCTTTTCCCAAACCGAGGTGCAAAATCCACTGCACGGAATTATAATCGCCGAAGGCGGGAATAACGTCCGGGGCGATCGCGGTTTCGAGCAGGCGCCACGGATTGTCTTTGAATCCGGCATCGCTGATTTGCTGAAATTCAAATCCGCCGCGTGCGGCGAGGTCGGCAGGAACGCCGAGCACGTGTGGTTGCTGCGGCGCAAAAAGATTCAAGCAACTGGCGTCTTCGCCGGGCAACAGCCGCAGCGGAAAAATTTGCGCGGCGTTGAGCAAAGCCGTATCCGCTTCGGCAAAACTCAGCTCGTCCCTCCCTTTTTTTGTGCTCAAATCGTAGTGCAAGGGAATATCGGCTTTCGCGGCCAGCGCAAAGCCTCCGGCGCCGGAATTTTTATCGAGAATATTTTCACCCGGTTCCTGGCGATTGGCCGCTACGGCAACAATCACGAAACAGGCGCAGCCGACGAGCGCAACGCACAACAAGCTGCGGCCGGGCCGGCGGCCGCCATAACGAATCGCCATGTCCACGATGTGATGCCAGCCGAAATCAAATTGCCGGCGTTGACGCAACCAAAGGGAAAAAAGCGCCAGTAGCGCAATCAATAAAAAGGTGCCAGTACCGAAGAACAACGCGGCGGCCGCGCTTTCATCGGAAAAAATCGCCAAACCCATCATCACCGTCGCGAGCACAAAGGCGATTACTGCAACGTATTGTGAAAAGCGTGATCGCGTTAATCTTTCTTGAGTCGTTGCCCCGTGCAGCAAAACGGGCGCTGGAATTTTTCCCAACTGCCGCAGCGTCCAAACAATGGCAAGCAGCGTCACTGCAATGGCGGCGAAATAGCCGATGATGAGGCTCGTGGCCTTCACGTGCAAAAATAAGGACGGCGCGCCGATGGCGCCGACCCACCACGTGCGCAGGCCAAACATGAGCAGCGCGGCATAACCAACAGCGCCAATCAAACCCAACAGACCACCAATACCGACCAATATGCTTCCTTCATGCAACAGGCGGCGGCGGACGTCGCGCGCGGAAAAACCGACTGCGCGCAGAAGGCCGACTTCCTTTGCACGCTGCTCGACGCCAAGCCGAAACAACATGCCGACCAGCAGCGCCGCGGCGACAATGAGAAACCAACTGAAGCCAATGAACAACATGCCGAAATCGGTGGCGCCTGTTGCGGCGGCAAGGCCTCGTTGTTTGACCGGTTGAAAAACGAAACCCATTTGCTCGGGTTTGATTTTCTCCAGCAATTTTTTTTGCAACTGGGTCTGAAAATTTTCGCCGCTATTTTCAACCCGCAGCGAAGTCAAATTGCCAAAACGGCTGTTCCATAATTGCTGGCCGGTTTTCAGCGTGATAAATGCTTTCGGCGTGGCGCGATACCGATCCCAATAAGCCTCGTCTTTGGGACGAATCAAATTCAAATCCACTGGAAACGGCGGGTCCCAGTCGTGCATATCGTTCGCCGCGTGAATGCCGGGAAATTCCGGCGTGAGCGCCGCATCCACGCCGAAGCCCGTCATCGCCGTAATGCCCGCAACGCGAAAGGAAAAGTTTTTTGTCTCCAACTGCTCGCGCGCCCCAACGGTGTAATAAGCAATTTTCACCGTGTCGCCAAGCTGCGCGCCGAGATCCTGCGCCGCCCATGCATTCAGCAAAATTTCATCTTCGGCTAATTCCATTACCGGCGAACCACCGGCCAATTTAAATTCGCCGAAAGTGTTTGCCACCGGCGTGTTGATCGCTGCAATCGTTGAGTAAGGTAGCAGACGTCCCCTGCATTCGATCGTGTTCGCGAGATAAGTCAAAATCGGCTGCACCCGCACTTGCAGCTCGGCGCGCGTTTCCTGTACGGCGCTCGCAATCGTCGGGTTGAGAATAATTTCCGCGCTTTCAATCACCGTGAAATTTTCGCGCGGCTGCAGGCGAACGCCGAGATCACGCAGTTGCAGATTTTCCCGCAACAAAGTCTGCAACACCCCGTCCGCCGGGCTTGTCGAGGCGGAGGCCGCGTTGCGCGCAACGAAAAGCGCATTGACGCGCTGCGGCTGCGCCAAAGCCTTTTGCAAATTTGCAAGGCCGACATACGCATTCAACGGCTGCGTTTGATGCGGTCGCAAACCGAATCGGCCAATGCCGGAATTAGGAATGATGTGAGTTAATTTACAACGGATGGTCCGAACGAGATCGGAAGTTTCACGGCGACCAAGCAGGCTGGCACGGGGAATATCGGTTTGTTGTTGAATGAAGACAAGAATGAAATCGCCAATTTTTACACCCAGCTCATTTTGCAAAGCTTCGTTGAGCGCAATCGCTGGAAAGCCCGGCCCGGCGCTGTTGGCAAAAAATTCTTTCCACGTCTGCACGGAATCGGAAGTAAACAACGAAATAAAATGTTGGTCAACACCGACCACATTGATGTTGGAAGCGCGCGCTTTGGTGGTGGGATGAACCGCGCTCCCCGCAAGCATGATCGCCGGAATCGCATGGGAAAAGTTTTCTTTAAATGGCGGCGCGGCAGCGAGATCACCGGCCAGATCCTGCCGAAAAAAAAGATTGGTGACAAGCGCCTCATCAATTTGACCGAGCCGTTCCAGCGTCAACTGGCGCAGGCTACCGCGCACCGAATCACCCACGAGCAGCGCACCGGTTAAAACGGCGGTGGCAATGGCCGCGCCTAAGACAACGGCGAGATTGATGCGCCAGTAATGAATCAGGCTTCGACGCATCGTCCCTCGCGCAATTCAAACCGGCGGTTGAAACGTGCAGCCAATTCCAAACTATGCGTCACCACGATCAAAATATTCTGCTCGACGCGGTGCAATTCCAGCAACAGCGTCGCGACCGTTTCGGCGGTTTTTTGATCGAGATCGCCGGTTGGCTCATCGCAAAGCAAAAGGCTGGGGCGATTGATCAACGCGCGCGCAATCGCCACGCGCTGGCGCTCGCCGCCGGAAAGCTCGGCCGGGCGATGCTCGAGCCGATGCGACAGGCCGACGCGTTCGAGCAATTCGTGCGCATGTTTTTTTGCGTCCGTATTGTTATTTTTGAATGCCCAGGTGGGAACCAAAACATTTTCCAATATGGAGAATTGCGGCAAGAGATGATGGTCTTGAAAAACAAAGCCGATTTTTTGATTCCGAAATTTCGCCAGCTCCGGCTCGGGTAAAGCAAACGGCGCCTGGTTATTGATTTCAATCGTGCCCGCTGAAGGCGCATCCAATGTGCCGATCAAATGCAGCAGCGTGCTTTTGCCGGAACCTGACGGTCCCATGATGGTCAGCGCTTCGCCGCCGCGCATCGCAAACGAGACGTCGCGCAAAACTTCCACGCGCCGCGTTGCGGTTTCGAAATGTTTCTGAACCTGGCGTACAGCCAACGATATGGAAGGGGATGTGGTCAAGGTTTGACACTCTCACTTAAAACAAAACGCCATTTGTTCAACGGAAAGAACAAGTGGCGTTTCGATTTTTTCACAACTGCAAGAAATTAAATTTTTTGCTTAAGGCTTTTTGCCAATTCTTCACGCAAACGCACCAATTCAGCTTCGACTGCTTTCCGGGCGGCTTCTTCTTGAGCCGCCTTTGCTTCGGCAGCTTGCCGAGCAACTTCAGCAGTTCGACGCGCTCGATGCGTTTCTTCGCGCGTCAATAAATACTCACACGTCTTGGGATTGTAGAGGCGCAATTTCCCTTCTTCCAAACGCAATTCAAGCCCCAACACCTGGCTGAGCAAGCGCGTGCCGACAATCGGCATATACTCGCCATCGGCAAGCCGAAAGCCGCGCAACAGCGGGTTGATCGCTTCACCGAACGGATCGAAGAGAAAATATTCCTTCACGCCGAGACGGGCATAAAGAAATCGTTTGTTGCCAAGATCTTCCATTTGAGTACTGAGCGAACTCAACTCAATCACCACGTCCGGAGCTTTGTTTTCTACTTTCATATTATAAATGCGCCGGTCCTTTTTCTCGACGCCATGCACGACGAAAATATCCGGCGACACCGCATGTAGCTTGCCGGTTTCATCCGGATAGTACAGAAAAATATTCCCCGTGACATACGTCCACGGGTCGTCGCGATAATGCTCGTCCAGCGCGTCGAGCACGTCCAGCATGTACCGGCGATGGGTATCGGTTTCCGCCATAGGTTTTCCATCCGATTCTGGAAGGTATTCCTCCCGATCAGGGGTTTCATCCCAATATGACTCAAGAGGATATGTAACACCTGCGGTCGTTGTCATGGCACAAACCTAAAGTATCATATAAAAACAAACTGATAAAAACAAACTGAATGTATCTCAATATAATCACGTTTCCATTGAGAGTCAAGCAAGAAGTCGCGTTACGGCGGCAAATTAAATTCGCCGAGAAAACAACTTGAATGCTTTAATTATTTTGAGCACTATTAAAAAGCATTCAACAGGAAAATAACGATGAAAACTTTATATTGGCTCGCGGCGGCTATGTCGAAAGGTGAAGAACACGGCCCATTACCGCGCATGGTGAAGCCCGTAAAAATCGATGAGCATAAAAGCTTCTTTTTAGCGCAAGCGCGAACCCTGATGCAATAACCTCACGACTTACTTTTACTCCGGCGCTTCCTGAATTTGTTCCGCCAGAAAATCCGGAATCGGAATCGATTTCAGCTTACCCTCCGCGCCGACGATGCAACACACCGAGCTCATTTGCCCACGCGCGATTAACGTCTCGCCGCGGCGAAATTCAAATTGATACGTCATCGACTTGTTGCCTTTGCGCGCCACCATAACGCGAATATCCAACACTTCTTCAAATTTCGCCGGACTCAAATATTCACATGACACGGCCAAACGCGGCCAGCCAAGCTGCATGTTGTCGAGCTTCGCGGCGACACTGGTTCCCAATGAGCGTAGAAATTCATGCTCGGCGGTTTCCATGAAAACAAAGAAACGGGCAAAGTGCACAATGCCCGCCATGTCGGTATCGGCAAACTCGATGCGGCGCGTGGTGTGAAATTCGTGGGGCATTTTTTGTTAAAAAATTATTTTAAATTTTAAATTGAAAATTTTCAATTTAAAATTTCGTATGCTTTTGTGTTAAGGTTTGTATTTGGTCACCAGAAACCCTCCCAACGCCGCCAGCAAAATTCCCGCAAAGAATTGCCAGCGCATTGCACTAAAACCACCCGCCGGCGGGTGCAGTGCCAACGCCACAATCGCGTTCACAATCGGCGCCCCGGCGAAGACGATCGACATCACCACGTTCGGCGTGCCTTTCGCGCCGAAGGCGAGCAACACACAAAAAGCGCCCAAAGCGCCGACGGTTCCGGCGAGCAGCGACCAGCCCATGCCTTTCGCGGGCATGCTCCACGTCGCGCCGTTCGCGACCAACATAATCGCCGGGCCGACCACGGCGGTGATCAAATACGCGATGCCGACGAAGAGAAAAGCTTTGTATCTGCCGTTTACAGGATCGCTCATTCCCATCTGGCCGGAATGCAGAAACACGCCGTAAAGTCCCCACGAAACCACGGTCATCAAAGCGAAAATCAACCACGTCATGCTGGATTGGGAAGCGTTGGTATCGGGCATTCGTTTCTCCGTTTTTGAATTTTGATGCTGGATAATGGGCGATGGATAATTGAAGATTAAAGATTGATGATCGTCATTAGACGGTCAGTATGTTCTTTTCGATCCTCGCGCGTCGATCATCTATCTTCGATTTTCCATCATCCATCCGCGACTTTCGATTTTGCAAATATTTTTGATAAACCTCAACCGTCGCCTTCGCCATCACCTCGTCATTAAAAAATCGCTGCACCGCTGATTTTCCCTTGCGGCCCAATTGTTCGCGCAACTCGGGGTCATGCAGCAACTGCGCGATTCCATCCGCGAGGGCCGGCGGCGAATTGGGTTCCACCAAAATACCACCGCCGGTGGACAAAAGCAACTCCGGAAAAGCACCGTGTTTGGGTTGCACCACCGGCACGCCGTTCGCCAGCGCTTCCAAAACAAACAGGCCTTTCGGCTCGCGATAAACCGTCGGAACGGAAAGCACATGCAGGCTATTGAGAAAATTTATTTTCCCGGCGCGGTCGACTTCCCCGCAATATTTGACGCGTTCCTGCAAGCCCCACGCAGAAATTTGTTTTTGGATCCCTTCAAAATACTGCCGATCTTTTTCACCGAGATATCCGGCAATTTTGAGCTGAAGATTCTTTGAGCCAGGTTTTTCCGTGAGCCGGTGGAAAGCTTCAGCGAGCAAATGTAATCCTTTTTCCGGGCAAATGCGCGCGAGATAGCCGATGACAAAATCCGTGTTGCCGTTGCGAGTTTGCAGAAGGCCGTGCCCTTGTAAATTGATCCCGAGACGCACGACATGCATTTTTTCAGCCGGGACCTGCAGAAAATCCGCCATGAAATCGGCGTAATACTGGCTCGTCGCAATGAAGCCGTCCACCTCGCGGCTGCGCTCGCGCAGGAGCAGACGCGCTTGTGATTTGTACGGCTCGACGAGTTCATTGAGAAAAAGATCTTCACCTTGCACGGCACAAAGCACCGGCACGCCCAACGCTTTTTTAATTTCGCGCGCCATGCCTAAAAACATCGAGTTGGTCAGTTGCACGATTTCGGGCCGATACGAGTCTCGCAACCAATCGATGAGCTTGCGCAATTCTTTTTTCTGCCGTCCCTCCTCCCCTTCCAAAATCGAAACCGTGAGGCCGCCCAATTCTCTGGCATCGGTCGAAGCGCTGAAACGGGACACCCAATTCAGCAGCGCCGGGCTGTTGAAAATTTTATCCAGCAGTTTTGGCGTGTGCCGAAACAGCGAACACTTTTGCTCCAAATACACGTTGATGCCGCCGTAGAAAATTTTATCGACGGTGACATTGGTTTCGTCGGTGCGCAGCGGCGTGTATGTCGGAATAAGCGCCACTTCATGACCTTGTTTGATCAGTGCGGCGGCCAGGGTGTTATCGTGAATGCAACTGCCGCAGTACATTCCGCCGGCACCCGCGGCGATATAGGCGATTTTCATATTTAGCGTTTTATGTTGCCACGTTCGTCAAAGCCTACGACTCCCACGGCATATCGTGCCAATGGAGATATTCCATAATGGCGCTGTCGATAATGCTGTATTCCTCGCCGCGACGGCTGGTGCGCGCGTAAGGAACTTGGGCATCGTCCAAACCGTGTAGGTTTGTTCGCCTACGATGGGTTTCAAACTGCGATTATTTTGGTTTTCAAACAACGGTTGTTTTTTCATACAAATTTTTGAGGCTTTGAAAAAAAACTAAACGCGAACCTTCGCCCGCCCCATTGCGATTTTATCCAACGCGCCAGCAGTTTCCTCCGGAAAAAATTTCTCCAATGTGGCTTTCGACGGCGGCTGTGTCAGCAGCGAGCCAATCACCATCGCGGCGGCAGAGACGATAAGAATAACCGCCACCGGCATCAGCCCAGCGTCGCCGATGGTCTCCGATCCTTTGAGAAAAAAGTAAAGCCACAACACCACGACGCTGAGAATGGAAGCGTATGCGCCGTATTTCGTGCTGCGCTTCCAAAACAACGCCGCGACGACAACCGGAAACATCGCCGCGAAGCCGGTGAACGTCCACACGCTGATTTTGAAAATGCTGCGGTTGACGACGAGCGAGAGCAGATAAGTCGCAACGATAATGGCGATGACGAAAATGCGGCCGGACCAAATCTGCTGCTTTTCGCTGATTTTCTCGTGAAAGCCGTAGTGGCGAACGATGTCCTGCGTGAACATGGTGCTGATTGCCAGCACCTGCGAATCCACCGAATTCATGATCGCCGAGAGCACACCGGCAGCGAGAAATCCCGCCAACACGCCCGGTGCATATTGGCTGATCATATTGACCAGAATCGAATTGGCTGCCGGCCCTTTGAGATTGGGAAAATCGACCGCGCCCAACACGCCGAGCAAGACACTGGGAATCCACACGATGGCGATGCACAGCGGATAAAACACCAGGGTGTAACGAAACGTGCTCGCGCGCTTGGCAGTGAGCCAGTGCAGAAACATGTGCGGAAACATGCCGACGGAGAGCGGAATGCACGTGTAGCTGAGAAGCTGCAACGGCGTGATTTTGTCGCCGCGAATCAACAACTCCGGATGTTTCTGCGCGACCATCATCATACCGTTTTCGACGCCGCCCAATTTTCGGAAGATGACGATGAACGCCGCGAGGCCGAAGGTCATGAAGATCAAAACTTGAAAGGTGTTGACCCACACGGTGCTGCGCATGCCGCCGTAAGTGACATATCCCAACGTAACGCCGGCAACGACGAGACCGCCCAACCATACCGGCAGCTCACCGTTGGTGATTTGATTCAGCGTGATGCCGCTGCCCATGAGGCCGACTAAAATATACGGAATCATCAGCGCGGTGATGACGAAGAAGAGCAGCAAGCCGACGCCGTCCGAATTCCAGCGCTGGCGGAAATATTGTATCTGTGAAAGATAACCGTGCCGTTTTCCCAACGACCAGATGCGCGTGCCGACAAAATAAAAAACCGTCGGGATGATCAAACCGGAGGACGACGCCATCAGCGCGAAGACGCCGATGCCTTCGTGATACGCTTCGCCGGAGGCGCCAAGAATGGCGAATGCCGTCATGTTCGCGCCGAAGAGCGACATCAGCAACAGGAACGGGCCGAAGCTGCGGCTAGCCACAAAATAATCTTCGCCGGTGCCGCGAAAAAGTTTGTGGCTCAACGTGCCGACCGCAAGCACCAAGGCAAGATAAATGAAAATGACCGTCATCGTCATGATTGGTGTCCTCCTTCGTCCTCGACTTCAAGATGTTCGGGCCACGCGTAGGTAACCAGTAAAAACATCAGCACGGCAGTAACAATGCTAAATCCGAAATGATACGCCAGGCCGATGGGCAATCCGAGCACAAGTGTCGCATCGTTCCACAGCCAGAGATCGTTGTGCAGCACGTACAAAACAAATAGCCCCAAATACAACGTCCATTTGGGAAACGTTTTTTTCATGGGCGCTCCGGTTGGTTCGCTGGTGACAGCATTTGCTATAATATGATCGTGATAAAGTCTGGGGAAATATTTTAATTTTAAGACGGTATACTTGGATTTTGGTTGTAAAATAAATTACTTCATCTTTCCACGGAGATTCGTCATTTTTCATGCTTTGCCAACATCGATAAAGCCGCTGCAAAGTTTGCTCTCCAATTTACATTCCAATACGCTTCTTTGCAACTAATTTTTAAAGCTAAAAACTTTTGCGCTGACTTTGTGCTTGCACTTTTGGAGATTTTCTCTTATTATAATATCTAAAACCTGGATATCGCAATGACACAACACCCCTTCCCGCACCGCACTTGAGAGGTTAGAAAAAGCCGATGCCTATAAGCTCGCCTTCGGTGCAAGAAAAAAATGGGCCGGTCGCGCCGTTTGTTTTCAGTATTCCGGTCGCGATTGCCCTCGTGTTGCTGATTATTTTCGGCAGTGTCGGCGTGGTGCTGACAGTGGCTTTTTATCGATATGAGAAACAAGAACTGCGGCAATTCGTACGCACACCGTTTACTGCACTCGCCGAGGGGCTGGCGCCGCTGATCCGCGAAGCTTACCGCCACAAAGATTATCATCTCGTTCAAAACACGTTAGAAGCTTTTTCGCAACACGATGCGCTGGCTTTTGCTGTCGTGGTGGACGCCGACAGCATGATTATGGCGAGCCAGCCGCAAGCCTGGCAGCATCGGCCGTTTCGCGAATTTCTCCTTGAATATAAAATTGCGCTGTATGTACTTCCTCAGCCCAACCGCATTACCACCCATGTCAGTACTTCCCCGCCGGAGCACCATCTGTTGCTTTTTGACCGGCAGTTTCATGAAGCGACGCCAGATTCGAGCGGCGGCAAAAAAAATCTTCGCTTGCACGGGCGTTTATTGCTCGGTTATGACAATCGCTTCTTTGAGACGCTGATTGGCGATCGCCTGCGTCACGTGTTGCTGCTGGCTGGCGTCGTTATACTGCTGGGCGCCATTGCATTTTATCTGGTCGTGCATCTCTTTTTGATCCGGCCACTGCGGTCAATGGGGCAAGTGATGAGCGCCGTAACCGACGGCAACCTCAATGCCCGCTGTCCCACTTTTTCCGGCTTGCCGGAAGTCGCGGGTTTGATTCATCAATTCAATGACATGCTGGCGGTGCGCAATTTGGTGGAAGAAACGCTGGCACACTCGGAAGCGCGGTTTCGCTCGGTGATCGCCGCGGCGCAGGATGCAATCATCGCCGTCGATCAACAACAGAAGCTGACTTTATTTAATCATGCGGCTGAACGGATTTTCGGCTATACCGCGGCGGAGATGATCGGTCAGCCCATCGCGCGGCTGTTTCCGCCGGAAGCGGCGTCGATGTTTACGAATTTAATTCTCCACCCCGAAACGAGCAACGCCCAGGTCCATGAATTGCAAGCGCAGCACCGCAACGGTGTTGATTTTCCGATTGAGCTGACCATTTCCGGCGCCGGCCAAATCACAGTCGCAGCGGAAATCGTTTACATCGCCGTCATTCGCGATGTGAGTGCGAAGAAACGCGCCCATGAAGAAATGCAACGGCTGCAGGAGCAGCTTTTTCAGGCGCAAAAAATGGAAACGATCGGCACGTTAGCCGGCGGCGTTGCCCATGATTTCAATAATCTGCTGGTCGGCATTCTCGGCACGGCCTCGTTGATGAGAATGCCGGTGGGTCAGGATAGCTTGCTGCAAGAACACATTCATACCATCGAGCAAGCGTCGCTGCGCGCTTCGGAGCTGACGAAACAACTGCTCGGTTTTGCCCGCGCCGGCAAATATGAAGTGCGCGCCGTCAATTTGAATCACACCATCGAAGAATTGCTGAAGCTGATTTCGCGCACGTTTGATAAGCGCATCATCGTGTCCGCCAAACTGGCGAAAGAGCTGTGGGCCATTGAAGGCGATAGCAATCAACTCCAGCATTCATTTTTAAACATCTGCTTGAATGCGCGCGATGCGATGCCGCACGGCGGCGCCATCACGTTGACGACGCAGAATCTCGAGCTTGAGGCCGCGACCGCGGCGCAGCATTTTAATCTCGCGCCCGGAAAATACGTTCATCTCATGCTCGCCGACACCGGCATGGGCATGGATGCCGCGACCCAAGCGCGAATTTTTGAGCCGTTTTTTTCCACCAAAGAGCGCGGCAAAGGCACCGGCCTTGGCCTGGCGATGGTTTATGGAATCATTCGCAATCATGACGGACGAATTTTTGTGGAAAGCGCGCCCGGCAAAGGCAGCACGTTTCATATTTACCTGCCGGCCACGCGCACGCGTGTGGCCGCTGCTCCGCCCGAGCCGCGGCTCGACACCCCTTTTGGCCATGAAACCATTTTGCTCATTGACGATGAAAAGGTTATTCTCGATGTGGCCAGCCGTATTCTGAAGCGGCTGGGCTATAACGTGCTGACGACCTCGGACGGCCATGAGGGGCTGCGCCTGTTTGCCGAGCGCCGCCAGGAAATTGCGCTGGTTATTTTGGACATGGTGATGCCCAAGCTCGGCGGCCGCGAAGTTTTTCGCCGCTTGAAAGAAATTGATCCCGCCGTGCGGGTGCTGTTGTCTTCCGGGTACAGCACCGACGGCGATACTCAGGCGATTTTGAGTGAAGGCGTTCTCGGCTTTGTGCAGAAACCTTATGCCCTGAATGAACTCGCGCAAGCCGTCAAACGCGCGATCAAACCCAACGGCACCGTTGCCGTCCAACCCGTACGGGTGTAGCCGCGGATTTGGAGAACGCAAATTTTTTTCTTGACATTCCAATCCGGCGGCTTTATGTTGTCGTACATAAGATTGAGCGTGAGCACTGTACAAAAAGTTTAAAGATGAAAATCGGCATCCCTGCCGCCGGCTAAATTTCGTCGCGAGGGCGTGACCTACGGAAATGTGACGCCACTCAACACGGAGGGAGTGACTACGATGAGGTATAAGAGGACGGAGTCGCTTGAGCGGCGCAGGGATGCCACTTTTATTTAGGAAGAAAGCCCGTGATCATCATAAAAAATTGGTTGCGGCGGCGGTTTTTGCCGGCGTGTTTTTTTCTGGCGCCACTTTTCACTGCCGCATTGCCTGCCAGCGGCCTGGCGCATGATTTGAATTCGAGTTACAGCGCGATCGTGGTAACCGCCGACAGCTTACAAGCGGTTTTCACCTTCGACCTTTCTGATTTGAATAAAGCGTTTCATCTCGACGTTGACGGCGACGCCAATGTGAGCCAAGAAGAATTGCGCGCGGCGATGCCGGCGATGTACGATTACGTGGCAGCGCAAATCGTGATCGCCATTAATTTTTCACCGGCGAGCTTGGAGCGGCGGCCGGGAGGTTTTAGCAGAGATGATTTTGGCAACGTTTTCATCAATTTTATTTTCTTTAAAAAACTGAACGGGCTGCCGGCAGAAGTATTGTTGCAAGCCGATTTTTTCGAAAAATTCGGGGCGTCACACAAAAACCTCGTTAAAGTCGTCGCGGGCGATCAAACGCAACAGGCCGTGTTTTCCGCGGAAAATTTTCGCCAGCGCTTTGCCGTGGGCGGCAAAGTTTCGTTGTGGGCGCAAATCGGTGAATTTGCCAAACTCGGCGTCGAGCATATTTTTCTCGGCTACGATCACCTGATGTTCCTCTTCGCGCTAATCGTAATCGGCGGCCGGTTGCTGAGTTTGGTGAAAATTGTCACGGCATTTACGGTCGCCCACAGTCTAACTTTGATTCTCGCGGCGCTGGCAATTCTCAAACTGCCGCCACCCATGATTGAAACCGGCATCGCGTTGAGTATTGCCTACGTTGCGGCGGAAAATTTTTTTGTGACCGACGCCCAGCACCGCTGGTTGTTGACGTTTATTTTCGGCCTGGTGCATGGCTTCGGCTTTGCCAACGTGTTGAGTGATCTCGGTTTGCCCGCGAGCGGCTTGGTCCCGTCTTTGCTGGCGTTTAATTTGGGGGTCGAAATGGGCCAGCTTTGCATCGTGGCAATTTGCTTTCCGCTCACGCTTTGGCTCGCCAGACAAAAATTTCAACGCTCCGTTGTCTTTGCGTGCTCGGCGGCTATTCTGCTGTTCGGCCTCGGCTGGTTTGTCGAGCGCGCGTTTGGCTTGGCTTTCATGCCGCTGTAAAACTGGCGTTCTCAAAAATCACCGGCGCCAATAAAATGCGAGTCTTAATATGGAAACGCTCTCCGCAGAAATTGTCGAGACCACCTGGAGAAAAATGGCGGCCATGCCTCTCGACGAGATGCCCGAACTCATGGAACGACTGGAAAACGAGCAGCCGGAAATCATGGCCTTTTTAATGGCCATTGACGCCGATCTGCTCAATCAGGACGAGCGCGAATTGCTGTTTTA
Organism: uncultured Cytophagia bacterium; assembly: GCA_964631505.1. Lineage (GTDB taxonomy): Bacteria > Zhuqueibacterota > Zhuqueibacteria > Zhuqueibacterales > Zhuqueibacteraceae > Zhuqueibacter. Next base: position 6,798 of record CAZVZZ010000012.1, on the reverse strand, counting down.
TCTCGGTATGGTGGTGTGGCAAATTATGCGGCAAGGAACGCCGCGGCCCAAACGGGTGAGCGTCAAGCGTCTCGAGGAACTGATCACGCGCACCGAACAGATTGTCGAAACGTTCATGAACGAATCGGCCGGCGATTTCATGGTGACAATGTCGCGAGCGATTAAAGCGCACCATCAAATCCATGTGTTGCGCTACGTGGTGGAGGCGCTGTTTGAAGTCGATGAAGACGCCGAGTATACCGCCATGCGCGAGGAAATGAAAGGCGTGGTTTTTAAAAATCTTAAAATCGTGCTGGAAGCGTTGGATCAGTGATCAATTCATTGCAAGCTCATTCAACTCCCATGCCCTTTCGTTTCACGCCTCCGATGCAAAAGCGCCTGACACCGCGCGCCCAGTCGATGCTGCAAGCCTCGTTGCGGCTGTTTCCGGAATTGCAGGGCAGGATCATCACCGTCGGCTACACCCGCGCCCATCTTGGCAGCGCGCTGATTCCGCGCCATCCGGCCGCGGAATTGACCATCCGGCTGAAAGTGCGCCAACTGAAATACAACACCATCGGCCACGAACTGACGCATCTCGTGCAAGGTTTGTCACATCTGGATGAACCCGGCGCCAATGAACGCATCCCCAGCGGCGAAAAGCAATGCGACATTTGGACACTCGCCCGCAGTGAGTTGTTTTGCGATGATGCGCCGACCTATCTCAACCTGCCGCCCGCCATTCGCGCCAACTGGTCCCAATATGCCAACGCAATTCGTACGCTTTGCCTCGCCGCGATCGAGAAACGCGCGACGCATCGCCTCTACATCCGTTGGCTCGAAGAACAAATTCATCAGCTCGTTGAGCAGAAAATGGAAAACATTGCATACGGTGTGCAAATGGCTTTGCCGTTTTGAAGGAGAATGCGATGCGCCAATTACGCCTCTTTTTTTATTGCCAGCTTTTTTTAATTTCACCCACGCTGGCCCAGCCGGAAAACTGGAAGCTCGTGCATGAAAAAACCGAAGCGCGGCTGCGCGAAATTGCCGCCGGCGTTCGCGGCGCGATGGGAATTGCCGCGCTCGACTTGACCAGCGGCGAGCGTTTCGCCGTCAACGAAAATTTGGTTTTTCCACAGGGCAGCGCGATCAAAATTCCGATTTTGCTGGAAGTTTATAAACAGGCGAACGCGGGCAAATTCCAGCTCACGGATTTGCGCTGGTTGAATAAAGCCGATCAAGTCGGCGGCAGCGGCGTGTTGTTTGAATTGGGCGATCATACTTCTCAGCTCAGCATTCGCGACCTGGCCGTGCTGATGATCGTTTTGAGCGACAACACCGCGACGAATATGTTAATCGAGCTGGTGGGAATGGCGAACGTCAATCAAACGCTCGGCGCGCTCGGTTTGAAGCAGACTCGCCTGCAACGCAAAATGCTCAACACGGCCGCTTCCGGCCGCGGAGAAGAAAATCTCGCCACGCCCGCCGAAGCCGCGCGGATCATGGAGATTCTTTATCGCGGTGAATTTTTGAACCGGCAAGTGTGCGACGAGATTTTGGCCATTTTAAAAAAACCGAAATCAGGCGGCATAAATACGGCGCTGCCCGCTGCTATTCCCGTCGCCTTCAAGCCCGGCGGCATCGCCGGCGTCGCCACTGAGTGGGCGATTGTTTATTTAAAAGAGCGTCCCTATGTTGCCGTCGTCATGGAAAACTATGCGATCGGCGAGGAAGCCGCAACCGCAATGCAAGAAATTTCCCGCACGTTGTACGATTATTTCTGGCGGTTGGGAAACGCAACGCGCCACGGCACCTATGTTGATCCGGCGTTGATAAAATAAGGCGACTTCTCAAGGCTCACGGCTCAAACAAACAACACGACGCTCCGACCCAGGTTTTGTTTTTGTTGAAATCCACCCCGAGCATCTTGCCCTGGCTGAGGCGCGCCAGCGTGGTGACGGCCAGCGGCCGGTCGAGCCATAGAAACATCATACGAACTTCGACTTTGCTCGCCGCATCCGGCGTTTTGATGACTGGGCCGTATTCGATTTTTTCCTGCAACAAATGATATGGCCGCTCGGCGGGTGGTACCGCCTCGAGATCGGCCGTGGTGACGTCGATCTTGACGCCGCTGCCGGCAAAAGAGAACAACGGCTTCAGCACGTAGTGCTCCAAATTTTCCGGAACACGTTCCAGTTGGTGCAGAAAATAAGCCCGCGGTACATTGCGATGGCGGAGAAACGGCAGTGAAAATTTGCTCATGCGAAAATACCAGTTCGGATGGCCGGCCCATTCCACGTCGAGTTCTTCGCGAAAATCAAAATCGATGGCGATATTCTTTTTGACGAACTCGTCAACGATGACGCGATTGTAGATGCGATGAATCGGAATTTCTTGGCCGTCTTTTTGATAAAACAATTTTCGGCCGCGCTTTTTGATGGTGGTGATGCAAACCGCTTTCACGCCGGTAAATTTTTCCGTGCAATAAAAATCGCAGGCGGTCTTCTGTTGCTCCGGCTGGATTTCCATCAGCACCACGTTTTCCGGATCGTGATGATTCAGCAGTGCTTGTCGGAGCAAAGCGACGTAACGTTCAATGGTGATGCCGTTTAACAAATATTGCAAATGCCCCAAATCAAAAAACTTTTGAAAAGTTTGGGTGAGAACAATTTGAAAACCGTACAGTGACGGAAAGCCCTGCAACTCGATAAGCTGCGGCGAAAACCTTCCATTCGCATCGCGGGTGACGGCAAAATCGACCTGCACGAACAGCGGGTGCGGTGCGTCGTTGGGCACGCGATATGGCGCGGGCACGGCGCGTTCCGACTCCCGGTAATAGGCCGGTGTATCGAGTTGACCGATGATTTCCCCCGCGGCCTGCTGCATTTCCTGCAACAAATTTTTCGGCAGAAACACCGGCGTCTCTGCAACCCGAAAGTCAATTTTTGCGCCAACTGCCGCGTCGAGGGTTTGCAAAAACCGTTGATATTTTTCTTCGGTAAACTGCGCGTTGTACTGCTCGCGAAGCGAAGGAATCATGGGTGGTGTCTCCAGCGTTTTTCATGTTGATGCCCTCCGTGCGTAGCCTCCAGGCCAGATCCGCGCGAAAGGCTAATTTTTAAAAAAAATTTCTTCAAGCGTTTTGCCCTGGCCGTTTATTTGACTTTTGCATAACACCAGCAATCTCGCGGCGCGGCGCTGATGTTGGGGTGAAGAATATACCGGCGCAGCAGACCTTCGCGCTGCATGCCAATTTTCTCCAGCACCCGCGCCGAAGCTAAATTGTCAACATCACAAACCGCCCACACACGATAAAGGTCCGGCTGAGCCAATGCCCATTCGACAACGGCCTACCCTGCTTCTGCCATGAACCCGCGTCCCCAATACGCCCGCGCCAACACATAGCCAAGTTCCGCTTTGAATGCATTGTTGCGCAATTCAATCATACCCAAAAACTGGTGACCGTCTTTCTGTGTGATCACCCACGGAAATGCGGTTTCCTTTTCCCAGCCCGCGAGGCAGCGCTCAAGAAATTCCCGTGTCGTTTGAATGGCATCGTGTGGGCGCCACGTCATGTATTTCGCCACCTGCGCATCTTGCGCATATTGCTGAAAAATTGCCGCAGCATCTTCCATTGTTGGCGGGCGTAAAAGCAAACGCGCGGTTTCGAAATTATTTGGTGGTTTCATGGATCAATATAGCAAGTTCACAGCAAAAGCGCAAGCGCAGGATTAAAATCGTGGCCGGAAGATCGGTATCAAAACATTTTGGCTGCCAGAATGACGGGGCAAGTTTAATGGTGAAGTTTTTCACGAAGGCGGTTGGCCCGCTGAAAATGCGGCTCAAGTTCATCATTGTTAAAATCGTGCGCCAGCGCTTGGAGCATGAGGATAAATTCTTGCAAGCTGCGACGCACGTTTGCGCGATTGCTCGAAAAAATATCCTGCCAAATTCCAAACGGACTGGCGGCGAGGCGGGTCATATCACGAAAACCACTGCCGGCTAACTCCACGGTTGGTTCCGCCGCCTGATTTTCACGCCTGACAAAATTCATCAACGCCACCGCCAGCAATTGCGGCAGATGGCTGATGTCAGCGACAAGGCGATCATGCGTTGTTGCATCGAGCACAATCACACGCGCGCCAAGGGTTTGCAACAATTGCGTTAACGCCTCGAATAAATGCGCCGGAAAATTTGATGGCGCCGTGAGCACATACGCGGCATTTTCAAACAAATCGGCACGCGCATTTTCCCAGCCGCCTTTTTCGCGGCCAGCCAGCGGATGGCCGCCGATAAAATAACGCTCGCCGAAGAAATGCTTTTGCGCGTTTTCAACAATCAAACTTTTCGTGCTGCCCACATCCGTCACCACCGCGCCGCGACGGATTGATGGCGCGACTTCGGGAAGCTGCTGTAAAATTGTATTAATTGGCGTCGCCAGAAAAACAATATCGGCCTCGCTCACGGCGGCCGCCAAGTTTTCCGGCTCAAAGGCTTCATCAAGATACTCGCGCGCGGCAGCGAGAATATCTCTCGAATCAACACCGATGAGCTTGCACTCCGGCATGTGGCGTCGAAAACTTTTCACCAACGAACCGCCAATCAATCCCAACCCGATAACCGTGATGCGTTGGAACGGCATGTTCATTATTTTAAAGAAAGTAATCTGTTGCCAGTTTTCAGTGATCAGATTTCAGTGATCAGTTTTCAGCAATCAGTGATCAATAAGTAGCAAAAATCCCGCGCTCCACCAATCCCGCGCTCCACCAATCCCGCGCTCCAACAATCCAGCGCTCCAACAATCCAGCGCTCCAACAATCCAGTGCTCCAACAATCCAGCCACCAGCAACGAGTAACCAGCAACCAGTCTACAACTTTCTCCCGATCACCTGCGCAATCATCGTCAATTCTTTCATCAATTTGTCGAATGCTT
>CAZVZZ010000012.1:0-1786 GCA_964631505.1 uncultured Cytophagia bacterium | reverse complement strand
CTCCCGATCACCTGCGCAATCATCGTCAATTCTTTCATCAATTTGTCGAATGCTTCCGGAAACAGCGATTGCGCGCCGTCGGAAAGCGCATTGTCGGGGTCGTGGTGCACTTCGATCATCAGGCCGTCAGCGCCGGCAGCCACTGCCGCACGCGCCATCGGAATGACTTTATCACGCAATCCGGTGCCGTGACTCGGATCAGCGATGATCGGCAGATGGCTGAGTTTTTTCACCACGGGAATGGCGGAAATATCAAAGGTGTTGCGCGTGGCGTTTTCAAACGTGCGAATGCCGCGTTCGCACAAAATCACTTGATAATTGCCGCCGGCCATGAGATACTCGGCGGCCATCAGCAATTCCTCAATGGTGGCCGCCATGCCGCGTTTCAATAGAATCGGCTTGCGAATTTTTCCCAGCTCGCGCAGCAAGTTGAAGTTTTGCATGTTGCGCGCGCCGACTTGCAGAATGTCGACGTACTCGGCGACCAACGGCACTTGCGCCACTTCCATGACTTCGGAAACCGTGAGCAAACCTTGTTTATCCGCGGCCCGTCGCAGCATTTGCAGGCCGGCTTCGCCGAGGCCTTGAAATGAATACGGCGAAGTGCGCGGTTTAAATGCGCCGCCGCGCAAAATTTTGGCGCCGGATTTTTTGACTTTGGCGGCAATGATTTCGATTTGCTCGGGCGTTTCCACCGAACACGGGCCGGCCATCACCACGACGGTATCGCCGCCGATTGCCACGTCGCGAATTTTGACGACGGTGTCTTCCGGGTGAAAGGTGCGGCTGACGAGTTTGTAAGGCGTGGTGATGCGCAGAACTTCATGGACGCCGGCCATCAACTCAAAATTGCGCGTATCAACGCCGCGTTTATCGCCCAACGCGCCGAGCACGGTTTGATTGACGCCGGTGGAACGATGCACGTCGAATTTCAACTCAACCAATCTGGAAATGACGGTCTGGATTTGCTCTTCCGTTGCGTTTTCATTCATAACAACCACCATGGTTTTATGGCTCCTTTCTATGCGTTGCAGTTAATGCAGTGGACTCGAAATTGCGTATTGCCGCCGCGGCCGCGTGCTCCGATTCGAGGCGCCGCGATTCGTCGATAATGCGCTCGAAGAGACGGCGCACGGCGGCATTGGACAATGGGCCGCCGTTAATTTGTTCCAATCGAGCATAAATCTGTTTTTCGCGCTCCGGCATGTAAATAGGAAGATGCAGACGTTGTTTGATTTCGCCGATTTCGAGGCTGTAGTTTGCGCGCTCGTTGAGCAGATCGAGAATTTTCAAATCGACTGCATCGATGCGCGCGCGCCAATCATCAATGTCCATACTGTTCTCCATTTAAGCCGCTTCGCAAGCCGCGAATAAATTCAATTGTCTTTTTGGTGCCGTCACCGGTTGAACCATTTTTTTCAATTTGCGTGAGCAGCGCACTCCCGACGATAACGCCGTCGCAATACGCTGAGAGCAGCCGCGCTTCTGCGGCGTTCGACACGCCGAAGCCGACGAGAATCGGATGGCGAACTTGCAGACGCAGGTTCTGTAAAAATTCGCGCGTGGAATCGGCGACGTTCGCGCGCGCGCCGGTCACGCCGGTGATCGAAACCGCATAAATAAAACTCGTAGTCAACTTATCGATCAATTGCACGCGTTCGGGTGACGTGTTGGGTGCAACAAGATAAATCATACTGATGCCGTGTTGTCCGGCCGTTTCCCGTAGCATCAAACTTTCTTCCGGTGGCAAATCCGGAATGATCAAACCTTGCACGCCGGCCTTTGC
>CAZVZZ010000011.1:0-31459 GCA_964631505.1 uncultured Cytophagia bacterium | reverse complement strand
AAGCAGAGCAGTATAAAACCACCCAAAACTCGAAGCGCGCCGTCAAAGAATTGACGGCCTGATGCTCCCAATGCCCCGCCTCGACCCGGATTTAAAAACACGCGGCCGCCGCCACGTTTTTTTGTAACCGTTCACCGTCCGGACGCTTTTATGCGCGAATGATGGTGATATTTGCAACAAGCTTGCTCAAATCACGAAGCGTCCGGACGGTCACTTGAACTGTTACGTTTTTTTTAATCCGGGTGATTTTTTTATCCGCAACGGCTCCGCCTTGCTCGTATCTAAGCAATAAAAAATTTTTAGAAACCGCGCTGCGCTAGAACGTCGTTTCGGGCCGGTAAAAGACCCGCAAGAAAGGCGTAATCGAAGCCCTCGGAAAAGATCCCGGGCCGATTGCGCCTTTTTTGTTGACGGCATTCCGCATCCCGTTTGGCGGCGCGGCTCCGGCCTGGTTGTGTGAAATCAACGTCGTTGTCCCATGTCGCAGCGGCGCAACCGGTGGATTGGTCAATAGGAGATCACGAATCCGGTTGCGTCGTTTCATCATTTCCTGTATGCGCGCTTACCTCCGCCGCCGTTTGTTGCAATCCGTGCTTTTGCTCTGGGGCGTTTTGACGCTGACGTTTTTCCTCGTCCATGCCAGCCCCGGCGATCCACTCGACCGCTACATTTCCCCGCGCATTCCACCGGAAACCATCGCGCAAATCCGCCGGCAATTCGGTTTTGACCAGCCGTTGCCGCTGCAATACCTCAAGTGGCTGCAACAATCGCTGCAGGGCGATTGGGGTTACTCGCTCACGCAGCATCGGCCGGTCGCGCATATCCTCGCCGAGGCGATCCCCGCGACGCTGCAACTGACCGTTCCGGTTCTCACGTTGAATTTCATTTTGGGAATTGCGCTCGGCGCGGCAGCGGCGTTTTATCGCCACCGCTGGCCCGACCGCTGGTTGAGCCACGGCTTTCTGGCAACGTATTGCCTGCCGAGCTTCTGGCTGGGTCTGATGTTGATTTTGGTTTTCGCGGTCAAGTTGGGTTGGTTGCCCAATTCACATGCCGCCTCATTGTTTGCCGAAGAAATGGGCGCCGGGGCCGCGCTGCAGGATCGCTTGCTGCACCTCATTCTGCCCACGCTGACGCTGGCGCTACCCGGCGCCGCAGCCACCGCCCGTTACGTTCGCGAAAATTTGATCACCGCGTTGGAAGCGGATTTCATTCGATTGGCCAAAGCCAAAGGCTTGGCGTCCCGGCAAATCATGGCGCGCCACGCTTTGCCACATGCCGTTCTCCCGCTCATCTCTCTGCTCGGCTTGAGCCTCCCGTTTTTATTCGGCGGCGCTTTTCTCACCGAAGTTATTTTCGCCTGGCCCGGCATGGGCCGCGTCATGGTCGAAGCCATTTTCAGCCGCGACTATCCGGTGGTTTTGGCCATTGCCGGCCTCTCCGCAATTCTGGTCATCGCCGGTAACTTTATCGCCGACCTGCTTTATCGCTTGGCGGATCCGAGAATCGGAGTGAATAGAAACTAAAGCACAAAAGCTTTGAACGCGGATGACGCGGATTGGGCGGATTGACGCAGATAAAACCAACCATAAATATCCGTGAAAATCCGTGTCATCAGCGTTATCCGCGTTCAAAAGCTTTTTGCTTTTTTGTCTTTTTAATATTAGAGATGAATAAATTTTTGCGAAAATCTTATACAAAATGTCCTCAAAAACGTGGCGCCTCTTCAAGCAGCACCAACTCTCCAGCGCTGGCCTCATTTTAATGATAAGCTGGATGCTCACCGCCATGCTCGCGCCGCAGTTGGCGCCGCATGATCCTTTCGAGCAAGCTCTGACGCAGCGCTATCAACCGCCCGGGGGCAATCATTTTCTGGGGACGGATCAATTCGGCCGCGATGTTTTCAGCCGCCTGCTCATTGGCTCGCGTCTCTCGCTCGGCCTCGGATTAACCGTCACCGCCATCGCATTGCTGCTCGGCACGCTGCTCGGCGCGGTGGCGGGATATTTCGGCGGCAAACTGGACGCGCTCATCATGCGCGGCGCCGATCTGCTGCTGGCTTTTCCACTCATTTATTTGCTGGCCACATGCGTGGCGCTGTTCGGCGCCAACTGGCAAGTTTTGGTTTTGTTGATGAGCTTGACCTCATGGATGGAAGTGGCGCGCCTGGTCCGCGCGGAGGTGATGTCGCTGCGCGAACGCGACTTCATCAAAGCCGCGCAAGGGCGGGGTTTTAGCCGCCGGCGAATTATTTTTCGCCATCTCTTGCCCAACGCGCTGTCCCCGGTGATCGCCTTTGCCGCGTTGCGTCTCGCCGACGTGATTCTCCTCGAATCCAGCCTGAGTTTTCTCGGACTCGGCGTGCAGCCGCCGAACGTGAGCTGGGGCAGCATCATTCGCGATGGCCGCGACGTGCTGGCGAGCGCCTGGTGGATCGTAACGTTCCCCGGGCTGGCTATCATGCTCACGGCGATGACCCTGCATTGGATCGCAGAAGGTTTTCGCAAAGCATTTTAAATTCTTCTGTTTTCTCCGTGTTAAAAAATCTTTGTTTTTTTGCACACATTTTACTTGCAAGTGATTACGCCAGTTTTCAAACCAATTGAAAACTGAAGCCCCACAAGCGGGACAGCATCGGATTTAAAAAGTTGCACCAACAGGTAAAAACGGCCAACGGATAAAAAAATATTTTGACGATTAAAATGCAGTATTGAAAGACAAGACCATTTCGGCTACGCCCGTAGGGGCAAAACGATTTATAAAGCTTTTAATAGTTTTGCCCCTGCGGGCGTAGCCAAAATCGTTTTGCCTTTAAATCCGCTGGCAGCGTTTATCCGTTGGACATAAAAACTCAGATTTTTTTCTAACTTTTGCTTTGCAATGGCATAAATCGCACTCAACTCATCGCCGGCGCGACTGCTGGCGGCAGCGGCACATAATTCCTCAACCGCTCGATGAAATTTTTTCCGGCTTGCAGCGGCGTGGCCACGGCTTGACGCTCCGGCTGCGGCGCAACCGACTGCAGCTCGCGCTGAAACCAGGCGATCGTTCGTTTCAATCCCGTTGCCAGGCTCACGCGCGGCTCCCAGTTCAACAGCGCGCGGGCGCGGGTGATATCCGGGCGGCGCACTTTGGGATCATCGACCGGCAAGGGTTGCTCGATGATCGCGCTTCGGCTTCCGGTCAAATGCACAATCTGCTCCGCCAGCTCGCGAATGGTGATCTCATGCGGATTGCCGATATTGACCGGCTCGTGACCGTCCGACATCAACAACCGATAGATACCCTCCACCAAATCATCCACATAACAAAAGCTGCGGGTTTGTGAGCCGTTGCCAAAGATCGTGATCGGCTCGTGGCGCAACGCCTGCGGCACAAAAGCGGGAATGGCGCGGCCGTCGTTGGGGCGCATGCGCGGGCCGTACGTGTTGAAGATGCGAACAATTTTGGTATCGACGCCGTAGGTGCGATGATAAGACATCGTTATGGCTTCGGCAAAGCGCTTGGCCTCATCGTAAACACTGCGCGGGCCGATGGAGTTGACGTGGCCCCAATAACTCTCCGTTTGCGGATGAACCTGGGGATCGCCGTAAACTTCGGAGGTTGAAGCGAGCAAAAAGCGGGCGCCTTTGGCGCGGGCCAGGCCCAACGCCTTATGCGTTCCCATCGCGCCCACCGTCAACGTTTCGACGGGCCAGCGCAAATAGTCGGCGGGACTCGCCGGCGAGGCAAAGTGCAAAATGTTGTCGATTTTTCCCGAGAGGTAAAGGTAGTTGGTGACGTCGTGTTTGATAAAGTGAAATCGCTTTTCGTGCAAATGCTCGATATTGGCAATATTTCCGGTTAAAAGATTGTCCATGGCAATGACTTCATGGCCCTTTTCCAAAAAATACTCACAAAGATGCGAGCCGAGAAAACCGGCGCCGCCGGTGACAAGTGTGCGAGGCATAAATTTTACTCCCTGTAAAAAAACTTTTATTGTTTGCAAGAGAACTTTAAAAAATGACCGGAGCCCCTTTCGAGACTCCGGTCTGGCTGTGTGGGGTGGTGGGAATTGTTCCTCAAAATGCCGGCCGCGGCATTAATTTTTGCGCGATCATTTTTAGCCGCTGCGCAAAAACCAATGGAAAAAAAACAGCATCTTCAACGAGGTAACGTTTCCAGTAACGGCCCGGATTTTCCCAAACACGGTACAGCCATTCCAGGCCGGCACGTTGCATCCACAGCGGTGCGCGTGTCGTGGCGCCGGCGACGTATTCAAATGAAGCGCCGATGCCGATGCTCACCGGCACCTCCAGCTTGTGCAAGTGACGGTGAATCCACTTCTCCTGTTTGGGTGCGCCCAGGCCGACGAAAAGAATATCGGGACGCGCGTCGCGCAGCATTTCTAAAATTTTCTGATTTTCAACCAATGAGCTAAAAAAATCAAACGGCGGCGAATAAGTGCCAACGACTTTTAATCCGGCATGGTGGCTTTCCAATTTTTTTGCCGCCGTCGCCGCCACTCCCGGCGCCGCTCCGAGAAAAAAGACGCGATGGCCGCGCTCCGCCGCCCGGGCGCACAACGCCTCAAAAAGATCGGTGCCGTTGACGCGCTCGACGAGCGGCCAGCCCAAAAATTTCGCCGCCCACAGCAGCGGCACGCCATCCGGCACCGACAAATCCGCCTGCTCGTAAATGCGTTTGAATTCCTGGTCCGTGCGGGCTTTGATCAAATGATCGACATTCGGCGTGATGACGATACGCGGCTTGCGTTCGGCAATAAATTGATCCACTGCCGCAATCGTTTCGGCCATGCCGATGCGATCCACTTTGATGCCAAGAATATCAACTTTCATAAGATTACGCTCCAGCCTTAAAATTTTTTTTTACGCGGCCTTCACCACAACGAAAAGCATGGAAAACTTTAAATTGAAAAATTTCAATTTTCAGTGGTTTAAAAATCTTTACGGGGAAGATGATTCTTCAAGATTCATGTCATATAAAATTCGGCATTGGGCATAAGAATGGCGCCGCCGCTCGTTTGCATCGTCGGCCGTTTTTTCCACGGCATGAACAATTTGGCGAGACGAAACAATTGATCCTGGCGCAGAAACTTGATGAATTGCGGATCGTTAATGCGCGGCGCGCGGCGTAACAGCGACTGCAAATAACCCAGCGCAATGGACAAACCGATGATGCCATACGGGCGCTCGCTCATGCGATACAGGCAACGCGCCACCACGAAAAGCGGGTGCGAGCCGTAATAATATTCGCCCATGCCGGTTTTCATTTTTCCCCAGACAATGCCTTTGGCCGTGCCCATCTGGCGGAGATGAATCACTTTCAGCTCAGGATAATTGGCGGTTTCCCAGCCGCACAAGCGCGCGCGATAAACATCAATCGTGTCCCAGCCGAGATGCGGCTCCAAGCCGCCGATTTCTTCAAAGCAGGCGCGGCGATACAGCTTGATCGGGCCTACCACGTAATCGGGCGCCACTTTTTCCTGGATCAACTTGCCGTCGGGCTTCTGCAGATACGTCGTGCCGCTGGCCATGCCCAAACGCGGCCGCTGCGCAAATTCCCGCAGCAACGTCGCAAAATAATCGGGTTGAAATTCCAGATCGCCGTCCATCTTGCTGATGAAATCCGGATTCAGGTATTCAAGGTGCGCCAGGCCTTCATTAAACGCATCGACGACGCCCTGGCCCGGCTGCCGGAAACCGCGATCCTGCCGGCGAATGACTTTGATCCAGGCATGTTGGGCGGCCGCCGCTTCCGCGATGGCAACGGTCGAATCGGTAGAGCCGTCGTCAACAATGATCCATTCCAACGGCCGCTGTTGTTGTTGCACGACCGACTGAATCGTGCGCGGCAGATATTGCGCTTCATTGCGCACCGGTGAGATAATCGAATATGTACCAGGCATGTTGTTTCTCCTTGCAGCTTTCAAGCCAATTGCAGGTGCAGATTGTCGGAAAATATTTTTGACCGCAACTTGGGCAACCATCTGACCAACGGCATCACGCTGAAGTTGTCCTCATCGTCGGAGTCGTCGTTGGCGCCGTTCTCGGCAAATTGCAAAACCCTTTGCAACAGCTTGTCCGTATTGGTTTCAAGATTGTGATGGATTTCAATGTGCTGACGCGCCGCGGCAATCAAGTTTTGCCGCAATTCTTCATCGGCCAGCAATCGGCAAATCGCCTGTGCCAACGCTTCGGCATCCGCCGGCGGCGCCAGCAAGCCGGTCTTTTCATGTTGAACCAATTCCGGGATCCCCGAAATATTCGTTGAGATCACCGGCACCTGCATCGCCATCGCTTCCATGAGCGTCGTTGGAATGCCGTCGCGGTCGCCGGAGGCATCCTGCACACACGGCATAACAAACACCTCAGCGCGCTGCAAATATTGCTTGATATCGGTTTGCGCCCCGAACAGAATCACCTTTTCCTGCAGATTGCTCGCGTTAATCGCGGCTTGCAACAAGGTTCGTTCCGGCCCCTCACCGACAATCCAACAACGGAAATTAACGCCGCGCTTGGCCAGCCATTCACAAGCTTTGATCAAATACAAAAATCCCTTTTTCGGCACGAGGCGGCCAATCGCCAGAATCACCGGCGCTTCGTCGTGTCCACTGGCTGGCCGGCGTTGGCGAAACTGCTCGAGATCCACCGCGACGCGATGCACGCGCAGTTTCGCCGCGTTGGCCGCCGGAAAATTTTTGGCGATGTAATCGCGGTTGCAGGCGGAAACCGTCAGCGGCAACCGCGCGCGATTGATCTTGAGATCGAGCATCAACGGATCGGCGTAAATGTCCTGCGCGTGGCTGGTGAAGCCAAACGGAATTCCACTCAAGGCGCTGGCGGCCATTGCCACGCTCGACGGGCCATTGGCAAAATGCGCGTGAATGTAATCGACGCCGCGCTGCAGGCAGAGATGCGCCAGATAAACGCCTTCGAGAAAGTGCAAGATGAAGCGTTTCCGGCCGGTGAAATTTTTCGGCGCTTGCTGCCAAAACAATTTGAGCGTGCTGAAAAATTCGGTCGGGCGGGTGACGGCCAGTTTTAAAATCCCGCCCAGGAATCGCGCCACGCGGGGCGGCCATAAATATGTAGTCTCTTCGAGCAAATGCTCCGCCTCCGCTGGCAGCGGTTCCTGTAGCGGGCGATGTATGGAGTAGCAATCCACTTCTGCGCCCTGCCGGCGCAACGCCATGACTTCGCGATAAACAAAAGTTTCCGATAATTTCGGAAAGCGGGTGACAATATAGGCCATTCGTATCATAACAATCTTCTTTCACATTTGTCCTTGTATGCAACTACCGTTCTTTTAGGCAAGCGCAATGCCAGAAAACGTACGCGCCGCCGCCGCGCAACATGTGCTGTAATCTTGGAAGTTAGCGCATCAATAAAAAGTCGTCGCGCCCATCAGCGCAAATTTGCCAACCGTCCGTCACGTTTTATTCCAGAACATTAAAGCCCGGTGGAATGAAGCGTAACAAATTCACCGCATTCTGATTGTGGGTGGTGATGCCCAGCGCACGGTGCAGCCAGGATGGCTGCACTACGCTTTCAGCGAAGATTGAGGCCTGATGAAAACACCGCCGCAACAACGGCTGGACGCACGATGTATTTTCACGAGGTTGATTCTAAATCACTCGTTATTTCGCCAGATTTACCGGATTGCTTTCAATGAGTTGTGTTACAAACAGTAATTCAGAGTGACAGCGTTTGAAGGTTGGAAATTGAGAGAAGATTTGAAAAGGAGAAAACCTTTTGCCTGACAAACAACCTTTATAACCACCAAGGCACAAAAGCACGAAGAAAAAGACGCATGATAAAGCTTTTCTTGGTGTCTTCGTGTCTTGGTGTTTGAAAAAAGCTTTTGAAAACCTGTAAGCTGTCGAAGAGCTTTGGTTTCCAGTTTGTCCGAAAACCGGTGCGGGCCATTACGGAGCAGAAGTTAGAAAAAAATTTCAAACCTGTTTTTGCTCAACACGCTCAACGCACGAGCAGCATCTGCCGCGACTGGGCAAAACCTCCGACCTCAAGCCGGCACAGATACACGCCGCTGGCGACCGGTTGGCCGCTCGTATTGAGGCCGTCCCAAACCGCCTCCTGGCGGCCGGACAGCAACGCTGCCGCAATCAACGTTTTCACTAACGCGCCGCGAAGATCGTAAATCTCCAAGGTCACCCGGCGCGGCGAGATTTCAGAAACTTTAAACCCAATTGTCGTGCTTGAAGCACTGAAGTTTCCGCTTGCGAAAAATGGATTGGGATAATTCTGCTCCAGCGTGAAGTTGCGCGCCACCGCAATATTTTGCTCTTCATCGTCAGCCGCGGGCACCAAGCCGATGCCGGATAAACGCACGATGGACGATTTCTTATCTGGATCAGCGTAAATGAATTCCAAAGCGGCGCTCTTTCTGCCCATCGAATGAGGATTGAAACTGATCTCGATTTGGTGGGTTGCCCCCGGCGCAAGCTGAAACGGCGCGTCATCGCCCTGAATGGTAAAATCGCCGGCGTCTTCGCCGGTGAGCGTATCCGCCGTGATCAGCAAATTGGCGTTGCCTTTGTTGCTCACGACGATAATTTGTGAGCTGCTGGCGCCGGTTTTTAATTCACCGAAATAATGCGCGATCGGCGTTACCGCCATATTCGGCATTGCCGCCGTCGCCAGCGGGTTTTCATAAGCGCCCACGTCGGGCCGTGAAGCAATCGACACCGGCCGGGGGAAGCGTTCAATATCATGGCCCACGCCAAGCTCGACGCCCATCCCAATAGCCGGACTGTTGTTTTGTAGATACAGATTCTCTTCGCCTTTGATGGCATTCACAAAAAGCGGATCAATTCCAATTCTGGTGTTTGCGCCCAAGGCCGTGACCGCCGGTTGCAATGCCGCTTCCGTGGCCTCGCCGGTGTTAAACAGGAGATTGTAATCTTCGCCCGGCAGCGGAGAAGCCGAAGCGGCAATCGCGGCGTGGGTACCGTTGCCATAAAAAATGTTGTTTTTGATGACAAGATCCGGCGACGCCTCGCGCGTGCGAATCGCTTCATAACGGTTGCGATAGAACGTGTTGTGGCGGATGGTAATCTGGCGGCAATCCTCGTCGAGAAAAATGCCCTGCTGCGCGGCGTAAATCACGATGTTGTTTTCAATCATGACGTTCGCGACGCGGCTTAAGCGGATGCTCTCTTCGCTGGGCGTTCCGATCATGAAATTGCGGCGAATCACAAAATCGCTGATCGTATTGCCGCCCTGGGCCTGCAGCCGGAGGTGGCGCGTGTTGTCGCGAAAAAAATTGTCCTGAATCGTGACTTTGGAATAAGAAGCGGTAACGAATTCCAGCGCCTCGCCCGTGTCGAGCGCCGCAATTTTTTTGAACGTATTGTTTTCCAGTTTGGCCGTGGCCAATGCCGCGCAGAATTTGATGCCGCGCTGGCCGCCTTCAAACGCGCAGTGCCGCACCGTTAAATTCTCGGCATTGAATACCTGCCAATTGTCGAACTGCGCCACGGTCTGGACGGAAATCAGGCCGTCAATGATCAGATGATTGCAATTGACGATCGAGAGAGAAACCGTTCCGGCGATCGTCGGTTTGATGCTCGGATAGTGGCCGGCAACCGCTTGAATTTTCAGATAATCTCGATGCGCAATCAAAACCGCGGTGCTGATCCCATTTGGATTCGTCAAACCCGTCGCGCCATAAACGCCGTTCTTCACGTAAATCACCGAGCGTTCCGCCGCCGTGCCGCTGCTGGAACGCTCAATGGCAAGCTGCAGGGAAGCATAAGCCGTGGTCACCGTGTTGCCATCGTTGCTATCGTTGCCATTGATCTGATCGACCCACTTCGTGGTTTGCGCGGAAACCGCGCCGGCAACAACGAACATCAAAGCCAACACCATCTTGGGTCGGCAAAAATCAATATACTTTCGCATTTTTTGTTTTCTCCAAACGACTAATTTTTTTTACCCACTCACACAACTTGATCAAACCGACATGTTTCAAAGCAAGAGCAATGCCAGAAAGCGAACACAAAGCGGCAGCCCATGCGAGCCTGTAATCTCGGCACTTAAAGCGGGAGCAATGTTGACAACACCATTTCACTTGCAGTCTGGAACATTTTATTCCAACGATTTTGATTAAACTTGAAATGAAGTGTGGCAATTAGGGAAGTGCGCCGAAAACTGGCTGCAAATAAAAGGGCATGGGGCGGCCGCGCCAATCCATGCCCTGCTCAAGGAGAAGAAATCCATTCGATTGCCGTTCTCAAACCGACGACGCGACTGGCTCAATGCAATGCCGTCGTATTTGGCGCCGCTTCCTTTCGGCTGTTCATGGAAACCGCCCGCGCCGCATATTCACGCCGCAGGGTTTGCACAATCACGTTATAAACCTGTTGCGCCATGAGGTAATGGCCTTTGTCATTCGCATGGCCGTCGTAACGCGACAGCGCCAGCTCGGAAGACTTCATGCCGAGGAACGGCTGTACGCCATTGACATACGGAACCGCGTAGCGCGCAAAGAAGGCCGCCAATGTCCGGTCGACCGTCTCATAAGGCGCGTAATTGTCCAGCATGTTGACCTCCGGAACCGAGTACACAATCAGAGCGATATTTTTCTGCTCGCAGTCCGAAATCATGTCATGCAGATGTTGCCGCGCCTTGATCCAGCCCGGATAATCCTCGCGATGGGATTTATACACCAGATGATGGAAGACGCTGCCCGGCACGATCACCCCGTGCAGTTTCAATTCCAAATTCAAGCCGGCCATGATAAATTCGAGCAGGCTGGAATGATAAACCGTCTCGCGGACTTTTTGAAACAGCGGCGTATTGTCCGATGCGCTCTCCTCGAGAAGTTTGCTCGTTTGTTCTTGGAGACTCAAAGCGGCTTTGCTGATCGCTTCAGGAACTTCCTGATTCCCGTAAACGTCTTCGTAATTGTTTCCCAGAATAACCAGATGCGGCTTGAATTGATCGACGTATTCAAAATAAGCCAGCCGATTCATCAAGGTGTTATAGCCGCCGCGGCTGAGGTCGAGAACCAACACGTTTTCATACGGCAAGCTGCGATCACCGGCTAACATCGTTTTGAGCTGCTGCGAAAAAATTTTTTGAAATGCAACGCCGGGGCCGTAAATTTTTGAATCGCCCAGCACCATAATTCTCAGGGTTTTTGCGGAAGCAACGAACTGGCCGTTTGCCAGCGCCGCCAGCTCCGGAGTTTGTCTGGCGTCGTTGGAAACTTCGACAAAGCGGCTGCCTTGAAAAAATAAAAACTGTTTGTCCAGGCGAACGACTGCTTCGCCGGTGGCAAAGAATATCGCGAGAACGATCAGCACTTGTTTGAAAATTTTCATGGCCGCCGCTCAAAATTGAAAGTAAATGAATTGTTGATTATTGAACGCGCCCCACACCAATATGACCCAAAACAAGAGGGACGCCATCGCGATGCCCGCCAGGCGATTGCTCAGCAAAGCCTGCAATGACGGTTGGAAGCGCTCGTAAAGGCTCATCACCGTGATCAGGCCGAGCAGCAGCAAGAGGTCGCGCGTTGCCAGGAGTTTTTCGATCAACGGATAAGCCGCGCTCAGCGCGCCGGTGAAGACGCTGGAAATTTTTGTCACGATCAAAAAGGCGTCCGGCAGATTATTGGCCCGGAAAAAAATCCACGCAAAGAGCACCAGGTGAAAGGTGATCAACATTTGAGAAACGTTCAACACGCCCGCAAGCCGGTCGAGGCGCAACGCCTCGCGCAGCTTGCTCCGCACCTCGGCGGTTAGAATCGAAAACACCAGATAAAATCCGTGCAATGCGCCCCAGACCACGAACGTCCAATTGGCGCCGTGCCACAAGCCGCTGACGAGAAAGACGATAAAAAGATTGCAACACCATCTCCATTTCGCAACCCGATTGCCGCCCAACGGGAAATAAAGATAATCTTTAAACCAGGTTGACAATGAGATATGCCACCGTTTCCAGAATTCCGCAATCGACTTCGACAGATAAGGCTGGCGGAAATTCTGCATCAGCTCGAAGCCCATGACTCTGGCGGCGCCAATGGCAATGTCCGAGTAGCCGGAAAAATCACAATAAATTTGAAAAGCGAAAAAGTAAGTCGCGAGCAGCAGATTGATGCCGTCCGCTTGGGCGGGGTTGTTATAAATCTGATTCACGTATCCGGCCAGGCGATCGGCAATGACAATTTTTTTGAAAAAACCCCACAGCATGAGTTTCAAGCCGTCGATGATGCGATCCCGATCAATGCCGTGCTGCCGATAAAATTGCGGCAACAAATTGGTCGAGCGCTCGATGGGCCCGGCCACGAGCTGCGGAAAGAACGTCACGTACAGCATGAACATCCCGAAATGCTTCTCCGGCGCGATGCTGCCGCGGTAAACGTCGATGGTATAGCTGATGGTCTGAAAGGTGTAAAAAGAAATGCCGACCGGCAGCAGCAGCTCGAACATCGGGACATTATAAAAAATGTTGAACTGATTGAACAGCGCCCGGGCCGAATCGTTCAGGAAGTTGAAATATTTGAACAAAAACAGAATGCTAAGGTTCGAGCCGACGCTCAAGCCTAAATACAATTTTCGCCGGCGCCGGTTTGCCGTTTTTCCCATTTGTATGCCGGCAAAATAATCAATCGTCGTCGACAGCAGCAGCAACAGGATGTACTCCGGCTTCCAGCACATGTAAAAATAGCAACTGGCGCCAAGCAGCAGCATCCACCGAAACCGGAACGGTAGAAGAAAATACGCCACCACGACGGCTGGGAAAAAAAACAGGAATTGTAAAGAATTGAATAACATGTTATTCTAATTTTTGGGCGCTAATGGTCCAACGCGGTCCCTGCCACGCGGGGCAACCAAAGCATTACACCCGGATCAAAAAACCACACGGAAATTTTCAACCTATCCGCGTGGTATTAATTTTTTTTTTACAAAGGCTCACTTACAACTGGCTTAATTCTCGCGCGCGAGCGCGGGCACACTTGGCGCCAACGCGCCGGAACTTGATTTTCCCAAAGCCGCTTTCTGCGCGAACCGGCTCCGGAGCGCGCCAAATTTGTACGCGATACGCCCGGCCAAGCTGGCTATGAACGGCATCGGATCCGACCAGGAAAAGTCCGCATACGTTTTTTTGCCGCGCAACGACCGCCACCAATCGCCGAGTTTAAGCTCGCCGCGGCGCCAGTAGATGCGCGCCGAGCGCAAATCTTCCAGCAAACAAATCCATTTGACGCTGCGGTATTGCTGCGTCCGATTTTCCGGCAACGGCAAACCGGCTTTGTCGCAATACATCGTGTACAACAACTCGACGCCGGAAGCTTCCGCGAGCGCCGACCGGCCCGTGGGCCGCCCGATGTTCGGCTCGATGATGTAATGCTTGCCGGTGCGCGCGTCTCGTTTCATTTCGAGATAACCCAGTCCGTGCCAGTTTTCTTTTTTGAATAAGTGCAGCGCCGCATTCAACACGACGTCGTTGCGGCACTCCTCGCCGAGGCTTGTGCTGCCGGTTTCCGGCGGCCATTGGCGCAGCTTCCGCGCGGTGAAGGTCACCAGCGGTTCGGCGTCGGCGTTATAATAACAGTTGCACGAATACAGATTGGCATCCGGCCCCGCTATCCATTCCTGCGCGATCAAAATATCGGCCCAGTTGCAACACTGATTGTACATCTGCAAAAATTCTTCCGCGCTGGCGATTTTGTAAGCTTTGATCGTCGTATGCTTTTCCCACAGCGCCGTTTTCATTGGCGGCTTCAAAATGCAGGGGAAATTCAATTCCCGCGCTGCCTGCTCCGCCTCGGCGCGGTTGCGCAGCAAAAACGTTTTGGGAATGGGAAGGTTTTCCTGCAGCGCATATTCCAAAAAGCTGAGCTTGTTCATCAGCTTTTCCACCACTGCCGGTTGCGGCAATGCAATATGATAATACGGTTCGAGCGCCGCGCGATTTTGCGAAATGCGCAGCACGCACAAATCCGTGCAGGGAAACAACACCGCTTTTTGTGAAAATTCTTTTCCTAATTTCACCAGGCCGTCAATGAACTCGTCACGGTCGGTGTCCAGATACACGATTTTTTCGCAGGCATTGGTGCGGCAGAAAAAAAGATGCCGGTGCCGAGCGACGGCAATGACGGGAATGCCGCGATTAGACAACAAGCGCGCGGTTTGCAGGCCGGGATAATCATCCAAACCGGCAACCACGGCATACGGGAGGTGTTTTTTATTTTGTAAACTTTTCATGATGATACCTAATTTTAGTAATGGTTCGTAGTAGTGCCTTCAGGCACTGATTTCAGAAATTAACCAAGCATTACTGTGAAAAATTGCTGATTTAAATTTCACAAGTGCTGCGCCTGAAGGCGCTACTACAAACTTTACGCCGCTTTCCGCAGGTAATACTCTTTCTTCGGCAAATAAAGTTCTTCCGCTTTTTGCAATTCCGCGGCATTTTGCAAGCGAAAGACTTCCTTGACCGGCACGATGGCGTTTTCGACCGCGAGCAGCGTCCGGTCACGGAAGATGGTCGCCGCGGTTTCCTGCATGGCGCGGATGTTCGTGCGCAGCATGTGGTTCGCCCAGATGACGACACTGACGCCGGCTTCTTCAAACGCGCGCGTCGGCGTTTTGTAATACATCGTCGGCACGATCACCACCGGCCCGGTGTTTTTCCATTCGCGCATGAAGGCGAGAATTTCATCGGCGACCGATTTTTTGCTGTGAATCAAAATCGCGTCGGCGCCGGCATTATGATAAGCATGGGCGCGCCGGAGCGCTTCCTGCAAACCGCAGCCGGCGATCAACGCCTCGACACGCGCGACGACACAAAAATCCGCGTCCTGCTGCGTGTCTTTGGCGGCTTTGATTTTCCCGCAAAACTCATCGATATCCGCCAGTTCCTGATCTTCGCCGTTGATAAACGAATTGGTTTTCGGAAAAATTTTGTCTTCGAGGCACATCGCGGCAATGCCGCGCTGCTCGAGCTTGCGCACCAGGCGGCGCACGTTGTTGAAATTGCCGTAGCCGGTGTCGGCGTCGAGAAGAATCGGAATGTTGGTCGCATCACTCATGAACTCGATCACATCCAGCACCTGCGTCCAGCTTGCTTCGTTATTGTCGCGAACGCCCAACGCCGCGGAGATGGAAAGGCCGCTGGCCCAAATTCCTTTGAAGCCGGTCTCTTCCACAATCTTCGCGCTCAGGCCGTTGTGCGCTTCCAGCAGGAACTCGACGCCCTGCGAGCGCAACAATCTTTTAAACTGCTCAGTTTTTTTCATCATGGCATTTTCCTCAGAATGTTTCACGGACCGGTCACTTTTGCGCACCAAATGTTCAACATGGCGACCGCTGTAAGTGACCGGTCAGTCTTGATTTTCCTAAAAGGCAAAACGGGGTACACCGTTTAATTCCTGTTCAATGGTTTCAGTGAAATCACGAAAGCTATCCGAGACGCGACAAGCGGCGCCCAGACGGGTTGGAAAAAACCCGATGCGCACCGGCGCCGGTTTCGTTGCTTCCGTGAGTTTATAATGGACGAACGAATTGACAATCTCAAAAATCCGCGCGCCGATCTCACATTGCGAATCAATCGTCTGCGCACCGATGTGCGGCGTGAGAATCACGTTTGGTAGCGACGCCAGCGGCGAGACCTGGCCTTCTTTCTCGACTTGATGCACGTCCAGCGCCGCGCCACGCAAGGTTTTGCCCGCGGTGAGCGCCTGGTGCAAAGCTTGTTCATCGACAACGCCGCCGCGCGCCAGGTTGATCAAATACGATCCGGTTTTCATGCGCGCCAGCGCCGCGGCGTTGATTAGATGACGCGTCGCCGCGGTCAAGGGCACGTGCAGGCTCAGAAAATCAGCCTGGGCCAGCACCTCATCGAAACTGGCGAGTTGAATCCCCTTTTTAGCCAATTCCACCGCGACCAGCGGTGAAGGATTTTCAACGCAACCGAGAACTTTCATTCCCCAAGCGGCGCCCATTTGGCCGGTGAGCGTGCCAATATTGCCGGCGCCGATAATGCCGAGAACTTTGCCGCGCAACAAATAACCGCTCAGCTCATGTTTGGCAAAATGGCCTTGCCGCAACATACGGTCGGCATTGAGAAGATTGCGCGCCAGCGACAGCATCAGCGCAAACGCCAATTCCGCCACGGCTTTTGCTCCCGGTTCGGGAATGCGTTCGAGGCGAATGCGCCGCCGCTGCACATATTCCATATCGATATTGTCGGTGCCGGAGCCGGCGCGAATGAGCAGCATCAGATTCGGCGCATTGGCCATGACCTCCGCGGATATGGTGACGCCGCTGCGACAAATCAGTACGTCACGGTCATAAATCAGGGCTTTGAGTTTTTCTTCCGAAGCATTGAACGCGCAGACCACATCATGTTCTTCGCGCAATTTGACAATCGTTTCCGGATCAATCGAGCTTGCTATAAGAATTCGCATGGTTGTTTCCTTTTAAAATTTTGTTCTCACCGTCAAAACACCTCGCGAGCCAGGCCGCTGCTTGCCATGAGCGGCAGACCCGGTGGTTTCATGGTTCGCGATGACATTGAATGATTTGGAGGGAAAGCCGGCAGCTTGCAGATACGCCGCGAACGCCGCAGAGTATTTTTGGGCGCCGGAAAAACAAAGGTGATCGCCGTCGAGAAATTCTTCATCCGTGAGTTCATTCACCAACAGCGTATGATCTTGATTAAAAACCTCGACGCCATGCCTGGAGGCGATTTCGTTCATCACATGGCTAAACTCCCGATAGGCCGGCTTGGCGCGCAGGCCGGCCAGAAAATTTTTGTGCATCGGCAAATTGGCGACAATGACCGGAATATTGTTTTCCCGCAGGAAAGCCAGGGTTTTATGAAAATATTCTATTTGCTTGTCGACCGGCGCCGCGCTGAAAAAGCCGCGATCTTTTTCGCAATCGAACTGGCTGCGGTCGGCGTAATGTTTTGCATTCAACAGATAGCCGTTTTCGATGCGTTGCACTTCCCGGCGGACTTCGGTGCCGACGTGGCCAGTGGCAATCTTTTTGATCAAACCGCCAAACAAATATTTCTTTCTGCCGACCGCGGTGAAAGCGCCGAGATTGTCGCTCTCGTAAAGCAGCGGCATGAGATGAAACGGATTTTTGATAAACAGCGGTGAATATCTGCCGTCACTCACCTGATAGTGGAACATTTGCGCGTCCGTGCCGAGCACCACCAGCTTTGGCGGTTGCGCATGCCGCGCGACTAAATCTTTCAACAAGAAATAACCTTCAAAGGGCGACATTTGATAAACGCCGTAATTAAAAGCGGTGACGCCCAATTTCTCTTCAAAAACAGCGGGGACAAAACCGTCGGCGGTTTGCGAGTCGCCGAGAAACAGAATGTCCACTTGCGGCAAGGTGTCGTATTCCTTTTTGCTATCGACGAAAGCCGCGTAATCCGCTGGCCGGCCCAGATCCAAAAGCCGCGCGAGTGTGAAATCAATCGTGAAGATGAGGCTCAAAAAGAGCGCGAATTTGAGGATAAACTTTTTCATTGCAACTCAGAATTGAAAGTAAATAAACTGCTGTCCCGAAGAAGCGCTCAAATACAGCACCGCCAGCGTTACCGCCACATAAGCCGGCCAGCGAATGAACGCCGGTTTAGCGGACAGCGTGCGAATGAATTCGCGATCGGTTTCGAGATAATGCGCCAACTCCAAAATCGTGATAAGCGCCAAATTGATGAACAACGCGCCCGGTGTGATGAAATTGAAGACGTTGGCCAGCGGCGCGAACACAAACATATTTTTGAGCAACAGCATGGCATCGGCCAAACTGTTGGCGCGGAAAAAAAGCCAGCCGAGATTCACCAGCGCGAAGGTGGATACGACTTGCAGCGTTTTGAGAACAAAAGGCCGCTTGTTCAAGCCCGCGAATTTGATCAACGCCGCGCGATACGGCTGCGAGACAATGGAAAAGATCAGATAGAATCCGTGCAGCGCGCCCCAAATCACGAACGTCCAATTGGCGCCATGCCAGATACCGCTGATAAAAAAGGTGATGAACAGATTGTAGTACCAGCGCCATTTGATCACGCGATTGCCGCCGAGCGGAATGTAAACGTAATCTTTGAACCAGGTCGACAGCGAGATGTGCCACCTTTTCCAAAATTCGGAAATCGATTTGGCCGAATAGGGCTTGTCAAAATTTTTCATCAAATTGACGCCGAGGATTTTGGCGGCGCCGATGGCGATATCGGAGTAACCCGAAAAATCGCAAAAAATTTGAAAGGCAAAAAAGATCGTGGCGAGCACGATTTGCAGGCCGTGATATTCGCCCGGGTTGTTGTACACCAGATTGACGCTCACCGCCAGCCGGTCGGCGATTACCACTTTTTTGAAAAAGCCCCAGAGCATCAACTGCAAGCCGCTAACGACGCGGTCATAATCAAACTTATAGCGCAGGCTTTGCAGTTGCGGCAACAAGTTGCTCGAGCGTTCAATCGGGCCGGCAACGAGCTGCGGGAAAAAAGTGATGTACAACGAAAATTTGCCGAGATGACGCTCCGGTTGGATGACGCCGCGATAGACGTCGAGCGTGTAGCTCAACGTTTGAAACGTGTAGAACGAAATGCCGACGGGAAGCAGCAGATTGACCACGGGAACGGCATAGGACAAATTGAGCTGGCCGCAAAGCGCGCGCACGCTCTCATTGAAAAAGTTGAAATATTTGAAAACGAACAGCAGCCCGAGGTTGGTGACGAGGCTGAGCCAGAGATATTTTTTGCGTTTGGCCTGCTCCGGCGTTGCGCTCATTTTGAGGGCGACATAATAATCGATCAGGCTGGGAACCATCATCAAGAAAATGTATTCGGCTTTCCAGCACATGTAAAAATAGCAGCTCGCGGCGAGAAGCAGCAGCCACCGCCATTTGAACGGCGTCACGAAATACAACGCAACGACGATGGGAAAGAAAACGAGAAATTCAAATGAATTGAATAACATGATGACGTAATTATTTAAAACGTATGACGTAAAACTTAAGACAGAAAACGTAAGACACAGCCGTAAAACCGAAAACCAAGCAGGTGTCCACGCGGATTTTAAAATTTTACAGGCGCAGCCACAGTGATGAATCCGCGTGGAATTCCTTTGCTTTTCACGCCGCCATGCGGTAAAGCCGTTCCGGCGCTGGGATGGCGAAGCGGGCGCGGCGCGCGGTGTCGCGGACGAATAGTTTGTGCCAGGTTTCCACGGTCAGAATTCGGCCGATCATTTCGGCGTAGTTTCCGGTTCGGTGCAGATGCTCGTCAATGAGCAATTGCAAACTCTGGCGATTGAAGAGGCGCGTGCCTTCCGACCATTGGTCGATCAGAACAGAGGTGATTTTTTGTTGCAGCACCGGGGAGTTGCGAATCATTTCATCGTAATCCGTCATTTTATCGGCGTTCGCCGGCTTCGGCGCTCTGCCCAGTTGACGCTGCAAGAAACTGTTGGTTTTTCGGCGCAAGACGCGCATGACACGATGCCAGTTGGTTTTGCAGCAACCGGCGGTCAGAGGCAAGCCGGTGCGTTCCCAGGGAATTCGCGCCAGCGCCGGCGTCATGGCGTGAATCGCGTGTCGTTGCAGCGGTTTATCGGTGCTGCGCTGCCGCGGCGCCAGCGTGGCAATCAAATCCAGCATTCTTTTATCGAAGAAGGGGCAACGCACTTCCACGGTAGTCCGCAGGATTTGCGGGCCAAAAGAAAAAAAGCGATGTTGAAATTCTTCCAGCCAGAACAAATCCAGCAGCGCCGGCGAGCCGTTGGCGCGATAGCGCCGCGACCATACAAATTCGCCAACATAATCAGACTCATTGAAACGTTGAACCAGGCCTTGGGCCGCCGCATCGATCAAATCCACACGCGCGCGCGCGCCGAGGGCAAAAGTGCGGAGGTTGGCGCTTTTAACTTCGGCGCGGAGCCAGTCGAGCGGATCGCTTTGACGCCGCAAGCGCCGCCACCACAAATCCTCGGGATCATACAAACTGTCGAGCGGCGTGATGCCGTCATAAACCAAGTTCACGCTTTCCACCAAACTCGGCAGCAGGCGCCGGACGTTGGCGTGGAAACAATTAAACATGCCGTCGGTCATGTACACCGCGCGTTCCAAACTCATCGCGATTTCATTAGGTACAATGGGGCTAAAAAGATTCGGACAGTTGGCCTTCTCGGCGAGTTGTTGGGCGATTTCGGCGTCTTTGCAACCCGGGCCGCCCATCGTGAACGTGAACGGCGCTTTGTTCTGCGCCGTTAATGCCGCGAGAATCAAACGCGAATCCACGCCGCCGCTGAGGGGCAAGCCGAGGCGAAAATCGCCCTGCGCCTGGTCGCGCATCACGTCCGTCCAGGTGTCAAGGAAGCGCTGCTGCATTTCGTTTTCGCCGTGCAAAGCATTTTCGGCGAAATTCATTTTCCAGTAACGATAAATGCGCAATTTGCCCTGACGAAAAATTGCATAAGCGCCCGGCGGCAAAACTTCCACATCTTGAAAAAACGTGTGCTGGCCGAGCGGCAGCCCG
The DNA here is from genome assembly GCA_964631505.1 of uncultured Cytophagia bacterium. Taxonomy (GTDB): domain Bacteria; phylum Zhuqueibacterota; class Zhuqueibacteria; order Zhuqueibacterales; family Zhuqueibacteraceae; genus Zhuqueibacter. Next base: position 10,937 of record CAZVZZ010000011.1, on the reverse strand, counting down.
TGCCGCAGAAAACTCAAGATGCCGTTATAGTTGACTTCGCGCGATACCCACGGCAGCGTCAACAACGCTTTGACTTCCGGCGCGAAAGCGATTTTTTCCTTTTGCTGCGCGAAATAAATGGGCCGCAGCCCGGAGCGATCGCCGCTCAATATCAGTTCTTGTTGCCGCGCATCCCAAAACGCAAGCTGAAAAAGTCCATTGAACCGCTTCAACGCTTCGGCGCCCCAACGCTGCAGCGCGTGCAGAACGACGGTGGCCTGAATTTCAGCCGCATCGCCGGTGAGATGATTCAGCGTCAAATCCTTTTGCAACTCGGCGGTATTGTATAGCTCGCCCTCGAAGGCGAGCAGATAACGTCCATCTTCACTCTCGAAACAGCGGGGCGTGCGCGTCAATGTACCTAAACTGACGAGACCGAGAGTCGCGCCCGGCCCGTTCTCTTGTGCCCATTGATACCACGGGAAATGAATCAACGGTTCGAGCAAATTTTGCATTTGACGGTTGGCGGTTTCGTGACGCATCCCGGGCTGAACAAATCCTAAAATTCCAGGCATATTTTCCTCAACGTTTTTTCATACAACCTTATCACATAAAATCTTTTCTCATGCTGCCGATTAAAGCAAGGGCAATGCCACACCGGCCACGGAAACGGGCGCGAATTGTATGCTTGTAATCGTTCGACTTATTATAGGATTTGCCGGCGCGAGGGTTGATCATGGCCATGACGCGCGGAGAGCGTAACGTTTTATTTCATTCCGCTTGGTTTAAAATAACGGCGGGAGTAATAGATTGTGCCATTAAAAACGAAACGGCCTCATGTGATTGGCACAAGCGTGCTCACATGAGGCCGTTAGAAACGCACGAATTAAATCTGTGCAGAACTTCTTCTCAACACCAAAGCACAAAGATCACAAAAAAAACCTCAACTGGTTTCCAAGCTTCGCACTCCCGAGAATGCGCACCGAAGTTCTGTCACAAAATTTTTGCACTTTTGGCTTATCCGGTTCCGAATAAAGCGCCATTCTCCCCAGGTGATGGGAAACATGTTAAAGTAATTAAAAAAAGCCGCCAACCAGCTTAAACTGAATTCGCCGGTCCGGCGAAAATAATAACGGGCTTTTTTGGCAACAAAAAAGGCTGGCAAGCCCAAGGTCAGCAGCCATAGCAGCGGATGGTAAATAGACATTAGCAGCAACGCGATGAATGCAATGATTTGAAAATTCATTTTCCAGATATAATCCTGCGGCAGCGGCCACGACCAGTTGAAGTAGCGCGTGATCATGACCATTTCATAATAACCATCGCGAACGCCGCGGCGCCAGAAATGGCCAAGCGATTTCATGTCCATGTCGTGGTATGCCATTAAAGCCGGAACGCGGATGATTTTAAAATTTTTCCGGCACAGGCGATAACCGAGATCGACTTCCTCCGCGCCAAACAGTGAATCATCATAGCCGTCCAGTCGTCGCAACACCGCAACGCGAAACATACCGCCGCCGCCCGGCGAATGGATTTCTCCAATCGGCGCGGCCTTCCAACCGATGTCGAAAAATCTGTTGTACAGGCTTTTTTGCGGATGAATTTCACGCAACCGTCCGACCACGGCGGCGACGCTTTTGTCATCAAACGCCGGCAAGGCGTTATTCAACCATTCCGGATCGACCATCATGTCGCCGTCAACGAAGTGGACAAATTCGCCGGTTGCAGCTTGCAGCCCAGCGTTTCTGGCCAGGCCGGGCGTGGCCGGTTGCTTTTTGAGCGCAATGGTTTTGATGGGGAAGCGGCGCGCAATTTCCAGGGAACTGTCCGTGGAATTATTGTCCACAAAAATAATTTCTTTTTGTTCCGGCGGATAGTTGACTTGCCGGATCGAATCGACGCAAGCGGCCAGGTGTTTCTCTTCGTTGCGGCCAATGATGACGAAAGAGACTTTGGGATAGGATTTCATATTATTTCTCCAAGGACTATGCATGTTGCCGCGCTTGTCCCAAGCATTGCAACATGCGACGATCTTCCATATCAAAAGGTTTCAGCGCCAGAAAAGCCGCCAGATAAATTCCGGTTGCGAGCAGCGCTTGCGGGAGCAGCGGCCAGGCCATGGTGAGTTTCAAGCCGAACAGCATCGCGATGACGGCGATACCGGGTTTCACGATTTGTGAAAACGACAGCGTTGGCCGCACGAGGTCGCGTAAATAATAAATTTGCAAAATAACCGAGGCGGTGATGGAAAGCAACATGGCCCAACACGCGCCAATCATGCCCATTTTAACGATCAAAACATAACTCAACACGGCATTGCAAATCAAACGATAGAGATTGACGCGCAAATCAAGATTTGGGCGGCCGGCGATGACCAGGCTGTTGGCAAAGAGCTTGGCCAGCGTAAGCGGAAACGTGACCCAGGTTAATAGGCGCAGCGCCTCGGCAGCCGCGTCAAATTTTTCACCGAAGAAGAGCGCGATAATTTTTGGACTCAGCTCGTGCACGGCAACTGCAACCGGCAGATACCCGACGATCGTGTATTGCAGGCCTTTGTCCAGGAGCAATTTAAAATCCTGGCGCCCGTGATGAAACATACGGCTCATGGTTGGATAGGTCGCGGTCAAAATGCTGCCGCCGACAAAGGAAATCAAGTCCATCAGCCGATAGCCGGCGCCGTAGTGGCCGACGGCTTCGGCGTCGCACAGGCGCGAGAGCATGATCACGTTTAAGCGCCAGTAGACGGTGGCCAAAATCGCCATCGCCGCAAAGGTGGGCGCGGCTTTCAGCAAATTACGAAACGCGGTACGATCCCAAACGCGGCCCGGCAGGCCGAGATGTTTTGCCTGCACGCTCCACGCCATCATTGCGGCAATGATTCGGCTCAGCGCGAAGCTGGCCAATAACCAGCTCATGCCGAGGTCGAGAAAAATAATCGTCAGGCCGAGAATCGTGCGCGCCAGCGTTTCAACCAAAGAAGTGGCGCTGGCGACCGCCATGCGATCAAAAGCATACAGGAAAGACACGGCGAGGTAAAGAATCACCGACGGCAAAAGCGAAAAGCTAATGATGAAAAGGCCGTGCCTGGTTTCAGCGTCATAACCCATGAAGCGGGCGAAGAGCAACATCGCGATTTGCGCAAGAAACGAGGCCGTGACGCCGAGGGCCATCGCGCTGTTGTGCAGGGCGCGCCACTGCGCCGGATTTTTGCCGAGTTCCCGAATCAGATATTCGCGGATGCCGAGGCCGGCCGCGTTCTCAAAAATCGCGACCATGGCGATGGCAAAGGTGTAAATGCCGAGGCTGGCCGCGCCATTGAGGCGCGCCAACATGACGACGAAGGCCATGCCGAGCAAGGGATTGAGAATCTGCACCAGCAACAGCGAAGAAGCGTTTCTTAAAATCCTGGTTGACACGTAAATTTCTCAAAATTTTTTATAGATGAATTTCCACACCGTTTCCCGAAAAAAGCTTGATGATTTCAAGCCGATGTGACCACAGCCTGGGCCGGGTTAGGTTTTTTATCTGAATCTTTGCTGATCCTCACGATGGCACAAACCAGGCCGAAATAAAACCACAGAATCGGGATTCGCGCGATCTCTTCGTAGTCGACCATGCAATGAATCATGAAAGCCAGCAAACCGCCGGCGATGCCCACAGCCATCATGGCCGCGTCCGGCGCCGCACGTTTCGTCAAAGAAAGACTATAACAAAACACAACAACCAATAGACACAAAAACACGATTAAACTCACAACCCCTAATTCCGCGGCGACCAGCAGATACATATTGTGAACCTTGGCCTGAAAGGTAAATGGAATGGCCGGGTCGCCATATTGCGGCAGCCACAGGCGATAATTGCCAAAACCGACGCCGAGCGGATGATCCTGAATAATTTTCAGGGCGATGCGCGCCATCGGCTCACGAGTGGCGAACGAGCCTTCGTCTTTGCTGGTGAAGCGCGCAATGAAGGTGCCGAGATTGATCAAGATAAAGGGAATGAGCAGCATGAGAACGATTTTCAGGCTCTTTAAAGCCCGCGTCCTCATCGCCGGCCGCATGATCAGCGCGAGAAACACCAAGCCGCTGCCCAACGTCACGCCAATCCACGCGGCGCGCGAGAGGGTGATCACTAACGCGCCACCGCCGATCATTAGAGTCAGGCCGGCGAGCAGGCGGAAACGTTTGTTCGACGCGGCGATCATAACGGCCAGCGCTAACGGCAGCACCAGGCCGAGAAAACGCGCAAATTGATTGGCATGGCCAAACGTGCCGCCGACGCGAATGGCGGTGTCACCGGTGTTAAGCTCCTGCGATAAAACCGCATCCGGTTCGCCAAGCAGCTTGATGCCCAACTGGCCGCCCGATACTCTTTGCGCGAAGCCCAAAAGCCCTTCCAGAATCGTCATAACGAACAAGACCATGACGACACGCTGCAGCGCGGTTTGATCGTTCACGCATTTCGCTGTGATCCAAACCAGCATCATCATGCGAAAGAGCCGGATCATTTCGAAGAGTGTGCGGCTGCTTTCGCGGGCAAAATTTGCCGAGAGCAGCGCCAACAGAAACAGGCCGGCCAGCAACCATTTTAAAGCCGCGGGCTGCAGTGCGTGCCGCTCCTCGCGCGGAACGGAAAAGATATGCCGCAACCATAAGCCGAGAAGCGTAAAGTCCAACAGGCTCGCCGCAATGCGATAATCGCCGCCGAGCTTTTCGTTATAGTATAAACTGAAATCGAAACCGACGAGCGGGATGGACATCGCCAACGCGGTCAACAGCATCAAATGGCGTTGCCCAATGCACACCAAGCCAATGGCGGCCACCAGAAGCGCGGCCAGCGCTCCCACCCACTGATTCGGCAGACTTGCTAAATTGTAGGCGACCAACGCATAAGCCATGAACGTTCCAAACAACATGAGAATGCGTAAAGGTTTTGCTGCCGCGTTGGCTTCGAGCGCGATCATGGCCATTGTTGGTTGTCGTGATCAGTTAGCAGTTGACTGGCTTCCGGTAAAATCCATATCCGTGTGTTTTAATTCCGTCAGATGTGGCCCTCAGGCTTCAGGGTAAATGCGGAGAAACCCGGCTGGTTACACCATCCGAAATTTCATCGGTTTGGAGAATGCCCAAAACGTCAGCGCATTTGTCCTTAATCTGTTGGAAGAGGTTTTTTAACTCCGAGTCGTTTTTAGTTTCCGCCACAACAATGATGTTCTCTTTGTTGTGCACACCGTAAATGGCTAATCGGGGAATGCGGCCCAGCAATCTGGAAACTTCCATGGCTTTGGAAGGCACGACTTTGACAATCAGGCTCGTGATTAACATGACGATACTCTCCAGATGACAAAATTAGAGATCGACTCAAGTCATGGAATGTTAGATGACTGGATTGCCGGATATTGAATTGCTGGTGCTTGAGAATTGACAATCTGATGTCAGCATGGCTCCAACACTTCATCTATCCATGGTTCCAGCGCTCCAACATTTCACGTTTTTAGTACGCTCCCGCTCCCAACAGCACATTGAACGGCGTTTTAAACAAAATTTTCAAATCCAGCAGCAGGCTTTGGTGCATGGCATAATATTTATCCATTGCCACCCAATCCCGAAAAGAGGTGTCGCTGCGGCCGCTGATTTGCCAGAGGCCGGTGAGACCGGGTTTCACTTGCAGGCGCGTTTCCGACCACGAAGGATCGAATTTAAGTTCTTTGCGCGCCAACGGGCGCGGGCCGACAAAACTCATTTCGCCGCGCAAAATATTGAACAATTGCGGAATTTCATCGAAGCTCAATTTGCGGAGAATTTTTCCGGCCCGGGTCATCCGCGGATCGTTTTCAATTTTAAAGATCGGGCCATCGACCTGGTTCAAATGCCGCAATTGATCCTGGCGCTGCGCCGCATCCTGCACCATCGAGCGAAATTTGAACATAAAAAATTCGCGCCCGCCGAGGCCGCAACGGCGTTGCCGGAAAAGCACCGGACCGGGACTGTCCAATTTGATGGCGATGGCGATCAGCCCCATCAACGGGAGAAAAGGAATGAGCAAAAGAATGGCAAAAAACAAGTCGAGGCCTCTTTTGCTAAAATTGAACAGCCGCCGGCGGCTTTGGCCGGGCAGCGCCGATGCCGGCGTCGAAGAGGCGATGGTGGTGATGTGATAATTTTTTTCCAGCAAATTCACCGCTGCCGGCTGCAATTGGTCTTTGATCACCACCGCGCCTTGCAGATTTTGCCGCGGCTGGACGACGCCATCACGCGTGATGATGGAGCGCTCGATCCAACTGCCTTCGCCGATGCGGCTGCGATTCCACATCGTGCAATCGCGCAGCATGGTGCCCTTGCCGACAAAGCTATCGGCGCCGATGGTGGTCGGCCCGACGATTTGCACGTCGTCATCGATCACCGTATTATCGCCGATAATGATTGGCGGGATCATGTTGACCCGGCTGCCGAGGCGGACGTTTTGCCCGACCCAAACGCCCGGAGAGATTTGCCGCTGATAAGCAACATTACCCAAACGGCCCGCCAACACGGCTTCGTTGAGGTGCATGTAATCTTCGAGATTGAACAGGTATTGCCAATCGCCGGTCAATTGCTGCGTGACCACTTTCATGCCGGCTTCGAGCAAACGCGGCAGCAGTTGTTCTTTGAGATCGAGAAAACTCTCGCCTTTGCGATAGCATTGAAACACGGTGGGTTGAAAGCAATAAATCCCCACCGGAAAAAACTGCGCTTCCGGCGCGGCGCCGTCCTGGCGCTGAATGCGCGCCACATCGCCATTCTCCGAAAGCTCGACCACTTCGTTGCGGCCCGCATCCTGCTTCGCCGGCAGCTTTGAAATCAGCACCGTCGCATCCGCCTGCAGGCGAATGTGTTGCTTCACCAAATCACGGAGATTGAAATTGAACAGCGTGTTGCAGCCCATCACGATAAACGGCTCGTTGCCCAGAATCGAAGCCAGTTGGCTCAAGGCGCCGGCCGTGCCGGTGGGCCGATCCTCCACCGCATAACGAATCACCACTTCCCAGGGATCGCCATTGCCCAACACTTCCATCAAACCGATATTTTCGCGATCCAAACAAAAAATCAAATCCGAAAAACCGGAGCGCTTCAGGTGTTGCACGAGATGAAGCGCCAACGGCGTGTTGGCCACCGGCAGCAACGGCTTCGGGGTAATTTGCGTCAGCGGCAGCAAGCGCGTGCCGCTCGCTCCGGCCAGAATGACAACTTTCATAGAACCATTTCCTTTTGGTTATAATTTTTCATAGATGAATTGGGGAATATAAAAACGCCGCTGATTCATAATGACGCCGAACGACCGGGCGCCGACGTGCTCCAATTTGCTCTTTAGCGAGCGCAGCACTTCGGCGCGCGTGCGTTCCGCCTGCACGATCTGAATCAATCCATCGATCTGGCGGACGGCGTAAAGGGATTGCGGTACTTCGTTCAACGGCGGCAAATCAAACAGGATGAGATCAAAGAAGCGGCTGTTTTTGCCGGCGTTGTTGATGGCGCGCACCGAGGTTTCCAGATCAAAACCCTGGGTTTGGCCCGGCTCGCCCAACGGCATCAAAAAAATCTGATTGGCTTTAATAACGCGAATGACCTCGTTCAGGCTGCGGCGCCCGTTGATGAGATCGACCAGGCCCGGCGTTTTCGGCAAAGAAAACAAGCTCGGCAGGTTGGCATGGCGGATGTTGAAGTCCACCAGCAAAACCCGCAAATTTGTTTTTTTCAAATCGAGAACCAAATTTGCCAAAATCGTGGACGTGCCTTCGCCGTTTTGCGCGCTGGCAAAACCGAGGCTCAACGAACCATGGCGCTGGTGCAGCAGGAATACTTCGCTGCGAATCCGCTCCACCTCCGCTTTGGCCAACACCAGCCCGCGAAAGTTCGTGGCCTCTTCGTTGACCAAAGTCAGCGCGGTGGATGGTTCGCGCCGGCTGTTGCGCAACGTCTGTTCGGCAAGGTCTTGAAAGGAAGTAAAGCTGACGATTTCGAGCGCGTTAAACGCCGGCGCCTGCGAGCGATTTTCCGCACAAAGCAAGCGGCCGTTTCGGCTCCGGCCGTTTCGTCGCTTACTCACTGTGGGCTTGAGGTCAATCATAAAAAATTATTTGTTTGCGGTTTCAAGGGAAACAGCGCCCAATACCGGCACGCCGAGAGTCGAAGTTATTTCATGCGGTGATTTGAACGTACCGTCATAAAACTCGCGCACGAGACCGCCCGCGAGTCCTGCCAGCGTTCCGAGCATCACGCCCAAAAACAGATTGCGCGCGGGACGCGGGCTGATCGGCTCGAACGGCACGCCAGCCGGGCTGATGATGGTGATGCGCGAGAGGCGGCGATCCGCGGCTTTCTCCACGCTCATTTCCTCGCGGCGAATGACGAGCAGCGAATAAATTTTGCGGGCATTTTCAATCGCCAGTTCCAGCTCATTCAGGGTGCGCTCTTTTTCCGGCAGGGCTCTGATATCGCCCTGTGCTTTTGCCGCCATTTTTGACAACACTTGCTCCTCGCGACGCAAGGAATTCAAACGCTCATTTTCCAGCGTCAGGAGGCGATCGACTTCCGCGACCAATTCCGTTTGCACACCGCGAATCTGCTTGTCGAGGTCGGCGACCACGCGATTGTCGGTTTTATATTTTTCCACTAACGCGTTGCGCTCGAGCCGCAGCTCCGTGAGCTTGCTGTACAACATCCGCACGGTTGGGTGCTCGTCCATCTCCGCAGTCGGGATCACCAGGGAATCGCCGAAGGTGCGAACTTCTCGCAAGCGCTGAACTTTTTGCGCCAGCATTGCCGCCCTTTCCTGCGACTGGGTGAGTTGCTGATCGGCCGTACGAAATTTTTCATACACGAAATCTTCCTGCTTGCCTTGCGCCACCAAGCCGGTGGCAGCACGATAAGCGTTGAGCGCCGCTTCCAAACTGTCCAAGCGTGCGCGCGTTTCATTGATGCGCTCACCGAGATAGTGTTCGGTGGCGGCGCTGCCATGCACTCTGGCATTGTAAGCCGCGTAGGTGTTCGCCAGCGCATTGGCGAAATCGGCGGCCCGCTGCGGATCGTTGTCTTCAAAACCGATTTCGATGACATTGGCGCCGGTTACCGCTTCAACCGTAATGTGAGTGCGAAGCTCGTCGAGCGCCTTTTCGATCAACGTCTGATCTTGACCGGTTAGCGCATCCGTATTAACCACGGTAAATGAAGGCGCCGGGCTGCTTGCCATGATGGCGCCGGCCGGGTTGTTCATCTGCGTCAAACTGGCCTGCCACACGTTTTCAAGAACGGGGCGGCTGGTGGCAATCTCTAATTCCGAGCGAATGTCTTCTTCCTGATTCAAGCGGGAAAAATATGGATTCAGCGCGCCGGGCCGATCTTCGCGCCGGACGAGCACTTTGGCAGTGGCGCGATAAACTTTTTTGGCAGCGAAGGTCGCGATACCGACCGGAATCACGGTCAGCAGAAAAATCAGCAAAACCAGGTTCCGCCGTCTGAAGATGGCGCGCAACGCATCGCGCAGGCTGATTAAATTTGAATCGTGTACCAACATTTCTTCTCCTTAAAACGTCAGCCGGCTCGCCGGTTAACAAATTAACAATTTAATATTTAAACTTAACAACCAACGAACCGGCCAACCGGCTGACTTATTTTACCAACGCATAAACCCAGGCGAAACCGGATAAGGTGCTCACCGGCAACAAACCTTCCACGAAATTATCCATGAACTGATTGGCTTTGGCGATGCCGGATTTGGGCACATAAATGACGTCATAAGGCCGCAACGCAATGTTCGCTTCCGGCCGCTCGCCGCGCAAAGCGCTGTTCACGTCAAAAGTCATGGTGAGAGGCTGCTCGGTGTTGGCGTCCTTGCGCAGCACCGTAACGCGCGAAAGTTGCGCCGAAGACTTGAAACCGCCGGCCTGAAAAATCGCGCCCATCAACGTCAGGCCGCCGTCAATCGACACCAGCCCCGGAGATTGAACTTCACCGCCGACAAAAACCTTGAGCGCCGCCGAGTTTTTGATGATGACGGCGACCTCCGGATTTACGAGCTTGCGTCCGTAACGGGTTTCGAGCAACGTATCCACCGCTGCCGGGGTTTGTCCGGCGACTTTGATTTCGCCGACCAACTCGAGTGAAATAAAACCGTCCGGCCGTACCCAAACTTCGGTGTTTAATTCGGGATGATAGTAAAGCTTTATGACTAAATTGTCACCGTTCGCAATGCGATAGTCGTTTTTTTCCGGTAGCGCTGCCGGCGTGGTGGGGGCAAGCATTATTCTTCCACTACTGCCGCAAGCGCTGAGCAACGCGAGCAAAAACGGCGCGAGTATCAACTCGGTAAAACGGATTCTGATTTTGGTTTGATAAGACTTCATGTTACTTTTCTATTTGGTAACGGTCACTTTTACAAAATATTGAACACAACCACATCTTACCTACACAAACGTTATGCCAGCTTGGACGCGAAAAAGGCAAAGGAAAGCAACGGCCGTTATTTCAAGCGAATACATTCAGTTGTCAACAGATGGCGCCGCCGTGTTGTTGGCGCTAAATTGTTACGGCGCACCGGCAGGAATATTTTGTTCCAATGTTTTCTGGTACGTTTTCAGAAATGCGGTGTGTTTTGTTACAGTGGAAGGCTTAACTTCTCCCACCGTGATTTTCAGCCACTTGATTATGAAAACGACAAGCGCTTCAACACCCATAAACGAATCCGGCATAAAGTTTAGCCGGGGCGCGACAGATCTGCAAAACGGTTTTGAAGTTGGAAATAAAAAAATGGTTGGTAACTGTTCACCGTCCGGACGCTTTTGTACGAGAATGACGGCATTCTTTACAACGAGCTTACTCGAATCACGCAGCGTCCGGACGGTTACCTGAACTGTTACAATGGTTGGAAAATATCGCCGGATTGAGGCGGCGCAATGGTGAGTTGTTTGAGAAGATGACGTG
>CAZVZZ010000010.1:0-32435 GCA_964631505.1 uncultured Cytophagia bacterium | reverse complement strand
CAATACAAAACCCTCGGCACGGGAAGTTGCGGCCTCGGTCAAACCAATTGCCACACGAACGAGAGTAACTGGTGGAAAAACGACGCGCACCATGCGACGGTCGACGCGTTTTATGATGATCCGAAAAATTATGAAAAAATCGCGCAGCTTGCCGGCGTCGGGGCCGCCAATATGTTGAAAGGCAACCAAAGTTGCGCCTCTTGCCACGGCACGGTGGTCTCCGGAAAAGAAGCGCGGGAAGTGGAAGAGGGCGTAAGCTGCGAAAGCTGCCACGGCGCCGGCAGTGGCTATAAAGATCCGCATTCGGAAAAGCCGGGCGGCTACGAGAAGGCGTTGAAACTGGGTTTGGTCGAGTTGAAGAAAATGGATACGCGCGCCAATGCCTGCGTTCGTTGTCATTACATCACCGATCAAAAGCTGCTCGCCGCCGGGCATCCGGATGGGGCGAATTTCAATTATATTTCGGGAATCAAAAAAGTGGCGAAGCATTGGAAGCGCCCGCCGGGCGGGGATGATTTGGTGAAAGCGCCGTTTGAAAAGGCGATGGCTGCGAAAGGGCCGGTGGCACAGATGGTGAAAATCGCGCCGGTCGCTGCCGCAGAGCCGGCGGCAAAGGCAGTTGCCGCCTCGACGCCTCCGGCAAAACCTGAGACCGTGACCGCGCCGCCTGCTCCAAAAACCGTCCGTGCCGAGTCGCCTGCGGCTAATACGCCCAAATTGATTCAACCCAAAGCGCCGGCGCTGCCGCCGCCAATGCCGACTGCGGTGTCCCTGCCGGTAGATACTGTTGCAGCCGCAACGCCGATTGATCTGCCGCCGTTCCCGAGTATCAGCGACACGGCCTCGGTGCGGGAAATTTTGATGATTGTGAAAAAAAGATTGGAGTTGTTGTATCAGAAAACGGGGCAGTGAAAAAGTGAAGTCCGGCTTGCGCCCCACGAGTCTTCTAATTTAGGGAGAGTTCGGAGCGCAAGTCGGACTTCGCCCGCGCATTTTTATAAACACAAGAATTTAAAAACCCAATGACCAATAACTACAAAAACGCCAACATTCGCCCGACGGTGGTCAAGCGCCTCGAATTGTACAGAGACCGGTGGACTTCTTACGGCGCGACCGCGGGAATTTTAGGTATTTCTGAAAAGCTTTCGCCGGGGGATTTGCGGCGGTTCGAGATTTTCCGCGATTACAGCGATGAGTTTCTGGAGGAGATCAGCGCGGATGTTTCGGTGGCGAAATGGAAGAAGGGCGCCATCTTGTTCGAAGAAGGCACTTACGTGGACATGGCGTTTTTTATCGTGCAGGGCATGGTGGAAGTTTATTTGCACAAAAATTTTTCGCGCCAACCGAAACCGCCGGACGGCAAAACGGTTTTGCAAACGCAATTAGAAAAGCAAAATAAAAACGGCGAACAGATCGTCTTCCTTTCGGCGATGGATTTCAATTTGCCGGCGGGCGGCGCGATGGATCTCGGGCCGGGCGAGATTTTCGGCGAGATCGGTGCGATGAGCGGGTGGCCGCAATCGGTGACGGCGCGCGCCATCGCGGATTGCGTGCTGGTGCAAATTCGCGTGCCGGCGCTGCGGCGCATGAAACGCAAATCGCCGGCGCTGAAGCAGCGGCTCGACCAGATTTATCGCGAGCGCGCGCTGCTGGCGCAACTGCGCACAACGCCGTTGTTTCGAGCCTGCGACGAGATTTTCCTTGAAGCGCTGTCGCAAAGGGTGGAGTTGGTTTCTTTTGAGCCGAACGAAATCATTGCCAAAGAAAATGAGCCGGTGGAGGCGATTTACCTGTTGCGTTCCGGATTTGTGAAACTCTCGCAAAAAATGGGCGAGGGCGATCTCATTGTTTCCTATCTTTCCAAAGGCATGACGCTGGGCGAAGCCGAGATTCTGCTCGAAGGCATTCCGGGCTGGAATTGCACGGCAAGGTCGGTGGAATTCGCCGATCTGGTGAAAATTTCGCGCGAGGATTTTCTGACGCTGACAAAAAAATATTCGACGGTCGGCAAACAGCTTTGGGAAACCGCGGTGGCGCGGCTCAAACAAATCGGCGGCAGCAAGAAAAATGTCGGGAAATCGCAGTTTATTCAAACCGCGCTGGAAAAGGGTTTGGTGCAGGGCAACAGCATTCTGGTGATTGATTTGAATGTTTGCACGCGCTGCGACGAGTGCGTGCGCGGTTGCGCGGATACGCACGCCGGCCGGCCGCGTTTTGTGCGCGAGGGCGACAAATATGAAAATCTGCTCATCACCAAATCTTGTTATCACTGCCGCGATCCGATTTGTTTGGTGGGCTGTCCGACCGGCGCAATTCGCCGCGCGAGTGTTGGGGACGTCGTGGAAATCGTGGATAATCTTTGCATCGGCTGCCAGGCCTGCGCCAACAACTGCCCGTATGACGCGATCGTGATGCACGAGACCGGCGGCGTGTGGGGTGAGAACATGATCCCGGAAATGCTGCGCGGCAGGCCGCAACTTTTGGCGAGCAAATGCGATTTGTGCTACAAGAGCAATCACGGGCCGGCCTGCGTTCAAAATTGCCCGCACAACTGCGCGGTGCGGATCGGCAGTGTGGAAGAATTCCAGAGATTGTCGGCGCGGCGGTAAAAGAAAAAATCGTCTCATGCAAAGAAATCCTTACAGAGGCAGCCCGCGGAAATGAATTTTTTCTGGGCTGCGCCTGTAAGGATTTCCGCTTTGGGTGTGGAAAAATTCCGAAGCACAAATTTTTAGTTCCTGCATTTCTGCCAAACCGCCGGCAATATCCGGTGAATCTGGCTTACGTTTTGGAATGCCTGCCGTCAAAATCGTAACGGGAAACGCTTTTAAACTGCCGCGAGGGTCCACGGGCGATTCGATCGGGCCATCTCATTAAGCAAAATTAATTTCTAAATTCAAAATAACGCCGAAAACGCCGGCAGCAGGGTGAATGTAAAGCCGATATGGCAAATCATTTGCTTGTTAATTGGGTTTGCGAACCCGAGTTACGAATGGGATGATGTTTGCACGGCATCATCAAATAGGCTCGCAGAACTGCGAAAAATTTTCACAATTATCACCTCTCGAAATTTATGCATTGGATATTTAAACCGGCCGCGTTTCTCCTGCTCATGATGATTGCTTCGGCGCCAGCGCAGCCGGTGATAAAAATTTTGCAATTCGATAAAAACACCGGTGTCGTTGATAAAGGCGAAGAAGCGGGCGTGCGCCTCAGCGATGTTTTTGACGTCAACCGTTATTCCGGCGATTTCGTGTATTGGATCGGGCGCGTGGAAGTCGTCGTGGTGAAACCGAAAGTCGCCGGCATAAAGTTGCTGACGCAGGCGGAAAATGTCATGATTCAGCCGGGCGATGTGTTGGAGCTGCGCCAACGGGAAACGGCAGCAACGCCGGAGAAAAAAAAAGTGGCCCTGCCGGGTGGCAAAAAAACTGAGCCGCCGGCAAACAACATCGAGACGGTGGAGTTAATTGACGCGGCAACGCTGTCCTTTCGCACGAAGAAAGTTATTTTTGGGCTGACCAGCGGTTTGGCGCAGCCGATTAAAAGCTCGTCGCAATCTTTGGGGTTGAATTTTTGGTTGCAATTCAACACTTCGGACAACAAAACCCGCGCGATCGATATGACGCAGGCTTATACCACGAGCGTTGGGCTGCAGGCCTATTGCCTGCTGCCGCTATCCAACCGTTTGTCCGTGAACTTAAGTTACGATTATCTGCCGTTGAACGTGAAAAGCCGTGTGGAAACGGCGCTGCTGAAGTATGGCAAAAAGGCCTCGGCTTCGCTCATGAAATTGAGCGCCGCGCTGGACAGCCGGGTTTACCGGCAATTTCATGTCGGGTTGGGCGCGGGCCTCATCATGCCGCAGGTGACGGTGAAAGACAGCCGCCAGACAATTACCGCGGCGGAGCGCCGTTTCGGCACGGCCGTGAACGTCGCGTATTTTTTGCCGCTGGGGCCGGCGGCATGGTTGAAATCAAGTGTGGAATACGATATTTTTCTGGATGATGGGCCGGCGATTCATTATTTAACTTTGCAAACCGGCTTGAGTCTCGGGATTGGAAAAAATTGAGTGATTGTGAAAACCGAGCTTAAAACTTGCACGCATTGTAATTCGCCTTACGACACCGCGCTGACACACATTTGTGTGATTTCGCCGCCCGCGTCGGGAAAATTCGATTTGCCGCAACCTAACCTCGGCATGGTGATCGACAAGAAATACCGTTTGGAGGACAAGCTGGGCGAAGGCGGCATGGGCAGCGTGTTTCGCGCGCGACGCTTGTTCATCGATGATTTTGTCGCGATCAAATTCGTGCGGCCGGAGGTGTTGACCAACCCGGAATTTCGCGAGCGCTTTTATCAGGAGGCGCGGGTCGCGGCGCGCATCAAGCATCCCAATGTCGTGACCGTTTACGATTTCGGCGAGACGCCGGACGGCATGCTCTATCTCGTCATGGAATTTCTCGAGGGCATGTCGCTCGGCGAATTGCTGAAGAAAAAAGGCGCGCTCGCCGCCGAGCAGATGATCGAATTGGGTTTGCAAATCGGCGAGGCGCTGCATTGCATGCATGAAAACAATGTTATTCACCGCGATCTCAAGCCGGACAACATCATGTTGATCCCCGACGGCCGGGGCGGCGAAAGAGTGAAGCTGGTGGATTTCGGCGTTGCCAAAATTCTCGAAGCGGACGCGCGGCTGACGCGCTATCAAGCGCGCATCGGTTCGCCGGTTTATTGCTCGCCGGAGCAATATCTCGGGCAGCCGGTCGATCATCGCACCGATCTTTACGGCCTGGGAATTATTTTTTATGAATGCCTCTCCGGCCGCGTGCCGTTCAATGCGCACAATGAAACCGACTTGCGCGCGGCGATTTTGCACAAGATGCCGCCGCGCCTTGACGGCAAAGTGAAACACGTGACCGGGCACCTGGCGGATCTCGTGCAATGGCTGCTCGCAAAAGATCCGAATGATCGGCCGGCTCATGCCACGGAAGTCAATAAATGCTTGAACGTGTTGCGCCGCGGCCAGCCAATATCGCCGGCACCGCCGTTTTCTTTCGCGGGCGAAAAGGCGGCGACGAATCCAAAAAATTTCACGCCCGGCAGAATGCCGAGCCAGGAACCGGCGGATGTCACAACGCGGCAAAAACCAAATGCGCGGCAGGAGAAAATCGCGACGTCACGCGCGGCGGCTTATGAAAAGCCGCAAAAAAAACAGCCGCGTTATTTCGGCAAGTTCGTGGTTCTGGGCGTGATGATTTTGGCGGCGCTGGCGGTCTGGAAAGTGCCGGAGTTTGCCATCGCGCGCAAATATCTTTGGGCCGGCTGGCAAGAACTGACCGTGCAGGTTTCGAATTTGCCGTTGCCGTGGAGAACGGCGGAAAGAACTTCGCAGGCAACGACGCAACGCAAAGCTGCTGCCGCGGCACCGGCACGCGGGCCGCAAGCCGGCGCTCCCGCGCTCCCGCCGGCAATCGTGCCTGCCGTTGAAACGGCGACAAAATCCACCGTGCCACCTGAAACAAAATCACCGGAATTAAAAACCGGTTCGCGATCTGCGGCTGAAAATGCAAATATAAAGGAACCTGTAACGCGCCGCAATAATCCGGGCCGCACAATCGCTAAAGAACCCAATAAGCCCGCCGTGAGCAACAATTCGCGCGCCAAGTCGGAGCCAGCAACGCGGCCTGAAACGAAACCGCTCGCGCCGAAAATTTTATCTGCGCCGCCGGCGGGCATGGTGCTGATCAAAAGCCTGGAATTTAAACGCGGCGATATTTTGGGCGACGGCAATGCAAATGAAAAACCGGCGCATCTTGTGCGGGTGGATGATTTTCTGATTGGCACGCACGAAGTGACCAATCGCGAGTATCTTTTGTTCGTTAAAGAAACCGGCGGCAATTTTCCGGAATGGATGAATCCGAACAGCAAGTATCATTATCAAACCGGCTCGGATCCGTTTTATAAAAAATTAGGCCCGGCGTTGTACAATCTCGATCATCCGGTGGTGGGGGTGTCATGGCAGGATGCCATCATGTATTGCGCGTGGTTATCGCTCAAAAGTCCGTACAAATATCGTTTGCCCACCGAAGCCGAGTGGGAGTTGGCGGCGCGCGGCGGCAACAACGCGATCAAATACAGTTGGGGCAACAGCGCGCCGTTACCCGGCCGCGGCGGCAATGTTGGCGACGAGGCGTTGAAACGAGTTTTTCCGGACTGGCCGGTGATTTGGCGGGCGTATAATGACAATTACGCGTTTACCGCCCCGGTGGCGAAATTTGGCGCAAATGCGTTCGGAGTCTTTGATATGACCGGGAACATCGCGGAATGGTGCAGCGATTGGTATGAGAGCAGTTATTATCAGAAACAAGTTTGGGATCGCCCCGCCGGCCCGGCGCAGGGCACGGAGAAAGTGATTCGCGGCGGCTCGTGGAGTGACACGCCGGCGAAGTTGCGCATCCCGTATCGCCGCAGCGCTCCGCCGACCTTTCGCAGTAACAACTTGGGCTTTCGTGTAGTGGCGACGATGCCGTGAGGTAGCGGCGTACGAAGCAAGCGATCCATCAACTTCGGCAAATTTTAAGAGCCGGCTTTGTTAGACAAATGCCGGCTTTTTATTTTCAAAACGTGCGCAGCCAAAAATGCAGTTGACTTTGCCGCCGAAATGTTTTAGTTTATTAACGAACAAAAAACGAAGACGATATGACCAAAGCCCGAAAGAAATATATCGAACAATGGTGGCGCAAATACGAAGTCATGAACGCTATGGAAGCCGAGCTTGAGGAGAAGTTTCCCACGCCGCCGGAAGTGTTTCATGACCTTGTCGATTCTGCTTATGAAGCGTGGCTCAATACTGGCAAAACCGCTGCACAGGTTGAGGCGGATACCCAGCACCATATAGCTATGCAAAAAGTTTTCAAAAAATGGCGCAAAGTTCATGACGAGAAGATTTGACCGCACTCCCGAAGATATTGACAGACGCTGTCGCGCGCATAAGATTCCTTACGTCATCATTGGAGGGATAGCGGCAAACCTTCATGGTTATCTTCGCCTTACGGCCGACGTTGATATAACAATCCTAACCGAAATTGACGGTCTGGAGAAAGTTTTGAGCGCTTTTGCGGATGATTATGTCGCACTTAAACCTAATCGGCTTGCATTCTTCCAGCGTTGTCTGTTTGTCCCATTAAAATATAAAGCTACCGGAATTAAAGTCGATGTTGCAGCCGCCTTGAGCAGTTTCGAGCGTTTAGCCGTCGAAAGAGGTCAATGCCGGTTGTACAATAAGGTTGAAGTCAACGTTTGCACCCTTGAAGATCTTATTATCATGAAGCTTGTCGTGGCGCGTCCAAAGGATTTTGGCGATCTGCAAATGCTCATTCCAAAAAATCTGAAGAAGTTGGACATGCGTTATCTGCGCGCTCGCGCGAAAGAGTTTATCGAAGTCGAACGCGGTGATGTGCCGGAAAAGTTGGAGGAACTGCTCCGCGCCCCCAAAACACAAAAATCACGGAGGAGGAAATGAACGAACCGGAACGCCAAGAACAAGCACGCGACGATTTGCAGACGCATCCGGGGCGGTTGGCGGCTTATTATGTTCTGCTGTTTTTCTTTATCATTCAAACCAGCGTGTTGTTGCGTGAATTAGGGGCCAATTATGACTTGCAGCAATTCGCGAAAATTAAAACCATTATCGACGAGGCCTTCACCTTTTCGATGGGCTTTGACGATTTGGTGTATACTTTTTTTTCGCTGTTGCTCTCCTTTATTTTCACCTTGCCGATTGCATGGATTTACACATTAACGGCCGACGAGGAAAATTTCGATTCGTCGCTGGCGCAAACCGTCGTCGTGCTCGCGATGGTCGTCACCGGCGTCATGGTGGTGGTCAGCGACGTGACGGCGCGCGCTTTTGCTCTTGCCGGCGTGGTGGCGGCCGTGCGTTTTCGCAACTCGCTGCAAGATACACGCGACGCGATTTTTATTTTCATCGCCGTTGCCATTGGCATGGGCTGCGGCACGCGTGTTTATCATATCACCGTATGGCTGTCGGTGATCATGAGCTTGACGATGTACTTTTTATGGAAATTTAAATTTGGGGTAAACCGGCGCCACGTTGCCAAAGCGCCGGGCAAAAAAGACGTGCAAAAAATTTATGCACAAACCTCCGGCGAAGCGCTGCAGCATCTCGAGCGCGAGTTGGAACAGCAAGTCCGGCTCATGCAATGGGCGCAAATGCGCAGCGATGAAGAGAAGGGCAAGAAAAAACCCAACGCCGCTTTGATCGTCCACACCAGCGATGCCTATGCCGCCATCGAGCAGGTCGACAAAGCGTTAGACACTTTTGGCGGCAAATGGCAGCTTGCCAATATTGCCTCGGAAACGCCGGGCCGCAGCACGTTGGAATACGTCGGTCGCTTGCCGAAAGAAGCGACGCCGGCGACGCTCATCGGCGCGATTCAGCAAAACGGTTCCGGCGTGATTATTGATGTGTCGTTGCGCTCGCTTAAAGGCTTGAAAAGCCCGGTCGAACTGGATAAAAAATCCAAAGCAGTCGACGAGGGGGATTGAGAACAGCCGTTGCGCGCGCAACAAAATATTTAAACCAAACGCAATCAAGATTTTTAGCGAGAGGAAATGGCGTGGAATCGAACAACAAATTGGCGGCTTTGCAAAACCGCTTCCATATTCCAGTCAATGTCGGCATGATCGGCGGCGATTTGCCGACACGGTATTTTGCCGCGGCAGTCATTTTATTGCTCACGGTAGCGACAGCGCCGCCGTGGCGATTGCCGCAGAGCGCAATAAAAATTTGTAGCTTACTCGCGAGCATGAGCGGCACGGCTTTGCTGATGGCCGGCTTGGTGTTTTCGCAAAGAACGCATTTCGCCGGCGTGATGTTGATTTCCTCGGCGCTTCTAATGATGGTGTTGGCCGGCTGGAATTTGAGTTGGCTGGCGGTTTTAGTTGGCCTCAGCGTTTTGGGAGTGATCGGACAGAATTTGCTCACCAAACGTTGCGGCATCAACAAATGGTTTGGCATTCAAAGCTGCGAGCGATGACGGCGGCGTTTTATTTGTCGATTTTTGCTTGACTTTTCCCGCCGGTACGAGTACATTTAGAGCGTGAACAAATATTGAGTTGATGATGCGGAACGCAACGCGGAGGTTGCGCTTTTTATTTTCACAAGGATGGATCAAAGCAAGTCGCACGGACGCGAGTGACGACAACGATTTTCGCGAAAGGTAAAACGCTTCATGCCCATAACTCATTTGAGCGGCTTGCAACTCAAGCGTGCGATTATCTCCGGCGCCCAGCGCGTCATTCAAATGCAGGAGCATCTGAATAACATCAACGTTTTTCCGGTGGCGGATTCCGATACCGGCACCAATATGGCGCTCACCATGCGCAGCGTCGCGGAAGGGGCCTTGCTCTGCAAAGAAATTTCGGTGCATGGCATCAGCCGCGCGGCAGCGGATTCGGCGTTAATGGGCGCGCGCGGCAATTCCGGCGCTATCTTAGCGCAGTTCTTTGAGGGTTTGGCCGAAGGCTTTCATGGGCGGGCGCGGGCGACGCTGGAAGATTTTGCGCTGGCGGTGAATAACGCTTCCACCAACGCCGCGGAAGCGATTGCCGAGCCGAAAGAAGGCACTATTCTCACCGTCATTCGGGATTGGGCGCAAGCGATTCATGTGAACTGGCAAAAGAACAATGATTTTCGCACGTTAATTGCGGACTCGTTGCGCGCGGCCACGCAATCGCTACAAGACACGCCGCGGAAATTGAAAGCGCTGGCAAAGGCCGGCGTGGTGGATGCCGGCGCGCAGGGTTTCGTGCACATGCTGGAAGGGGTTTTTAATTTTGCCCAATCCGGCAAAATCGATCGCGTCGCCCATGCGGGTTTGACGTTTGGCAATGCCAAAGCTAAAGTGGACGAAGCGCCCGAAGACATCACGTTTCAATTTTGCACGGAAGTGCTGATCGTCGGCGAGAAGATTGATCGCGCCAGCTTGAAGGAAAAACTTCGTCCGCTCGGCAATTCGATGATCGTCGCCGGCTCGAACGAGCGCGTGAAAATTCATATTCACACCAACGAGCCGGAGACCGTCTTTCGTATTGCGCAAAATTACGGCGAGCTGGTGCACAAGAAAAAAGACGATATGCGCCAGCAGCATTCCCGCGCGCATCACGACCCCGATACGCAAACGATTGCCTTGATCACCGATTCTGCGTGCGATTTGCCGCCGGAGGAATTTATTCGCCGCAACATTCGCGTCGTGCCGGTGGTGGTGATTTTCGGCGAAGAAAGTTATGTTGATAAAGTCAGCATGACGGAGCGCGATTTTTATCGCATGCTGGAAACGTCGCCACATCATCCCAAAACCTCACAGCCGGCGCCGGCGGATTTTCAGGAAGTTTTTCAGCAGGCCGCCGCCAGTCACAAACAGGCGCTGGCGATCACGCTCACCGGCGCGTTGAGCGGTACGTTTCAATCGGCGCAGCGCGCCGCCAAAGCCGTCCATGAAACAATCGACGTGCACGTCGTCAATTCCAAAAGTATTTGCATTGGGCAGGGCCTGGTCGTGCGCGCCGCCGCAGAAGCCATCGAATCCGGCGTCAATGATATTGACGAATTAAAAAATCACGTCGAATGGGCGATTCAAAACGTGCGGGTGTTTGTCAGCTTTGAGACCATGGAATATCTCGTGCGCGGCGGCCGCGTGTCTCGCTTTCGCGGGGCGATCGCCCGGTTGTTGAAACTGAAACCGATTTTAACGTTCGACGCCGAAGGCAAAGTCAAGCTTGTCGCCAAAAGTTTTGGCGGTGATCACGCCCGGCGAAAGTTGGCGGCGATTATTAAACGCGAAGCTGCTGGCAAAAGAAAGTTGCGTTTGCTTGTCGGCCATGCGAACAATCTCGACGGCGCGCGCTATCACGCGGAATGGATTCGGAAATATTTTGAAGTGCCGGAAGTTGAAATCGTCGGCGTTTCACCTGCGCTGGGCGCACACGCCGGGCCGGGCGCGGTGGCCGTGGCGTTTCTTGGAGAATAGCTTTTTAAAAAGGATAAAAAGAGAAAAAGCAAAAAAGATTAAAAGCAAAAAAATGTTATGTTAACTTTAATTGCAGTGCTTTTGCTCGGCTATTTGGTTGGCTCGTTTCCCACGGCGATTTTGATCGGTAAGCTGTTGCGCGGGCGGGATTTTGACATTCGCAATGAAGGCAGCGGCAACGCCGGCGGCACCAATGTGTTTCGGGTTTTGGGTTGGAAGCCGGGGCTGGCCGTAACGCTGGTCGATGTTTTCAAAGGCGTCGTCGCGACCCTCTGGGTTTCGCAATGGCAACCGTTCGGAACGGCGTACATCGATTCCACGGTGATGCCGATCATCGCGGGTTTAGCGGCGGTGTGCGGCCACATTTGGACGGTGTTCGGCAATTTTCGCGGCGGCAAAGGCGTCGGCACCGCCGGCGGCATGATCATCGCGTTGTATCCGATTGCGGCGGTGGTTTGTTTGCTCATTTTCGTCGCGGTGGTTTACTTCACGCGCTACGTCTCCGTCGGCTCGATGGTGGCGGCGCTCAGTTTGCCGGTAGTGCTGTGGGCGATGCAGGAATTGTTTAATAATGAAGTGCCGGATGCGCTGTTTCAATTCAGTCTGCTGGTCGGTGTGCTCATTGTTTTCACCCATCGCAAAAATGTGCGCCGGCTGATTGAAGGTACGGAAAATCGTTTCGGCAAACCGCGTGAAGCCACGTAATATTCTATGCTCGGACACGGTGAGATTCAAGC
Source organism: uncultured Cytophagia bacterium (assembly GCA_964631505.1). Lineage (GTDB taxonomy): Bacteria > Zhuqueibacterota > Zhuqueibacteria > Zhuqueibacterales > Zhuqueibacteraceae > Zhuqueibacter. Next base: position 20,644 of record CAZVZZ010000010.1, on the reverse strand, counting down.
TTTGATTACGTTGCTCGGCGATGATGATGCGCATGTGCATCAGGTCGCGCGCGAGCGGCTGTTGCAAATCGGCGAACCGGCGGCCACTTTCTTACGGGAGGCCGGCAATGCCGACGGCGACGGCAAAGTCCGGATTGCGGCGCGCCATGTGCTGGCGCAGATGCAGCAAGCGGATGTCACGAGTTCTTTTTACCTGCTCAGCTTGCTTAATGACGAGCAAATCGATCTCGAGCAAGCCGTTTTTCTGGTGGCGCGCCTGCGTTACCCCGATCTCGACGTTACGCCTTATCAACGCCAACTGGATCAGCTCGCGCAAAAAATCTCCCAGCGTCTTGCCGGCCTGCATCATCATCGTGACCGGGCGCGGGTATTGCACGTGATGAATCAGGTGCTTATCGACGAGGAGGGTTTTTCCGGCAATATGGAGGATTATTACGACCCGGCCAATTCTTTTTTGAATTGTGTGTTGGAACGCCGCACGGGCATTCCGCTCACGCTGTCGGTGATTTATTTGCTGGTGGGCAAACGGCTGCATCTGCCGATCCGCGGCATCAACATGCCGGTGCGCTTTATTTGCCAGTATCATTCGCCGCCGGAGTCATTTTATTTTGATCCGTTCAATAAAGGCCAGGTGCTGACGCGGATGGAATGCGCGAAATTGGTGCAGCAGGCCCGCCAGCCGTTTCACGACGGTTTATTGGCGCCGGCCGGCGCCCGCGACATTCTGGCCCGCATGATTCGCAACTTGCTGGTGATCTACCATCACCATGACCAGTACGAGCAGATCGAGCGCTTTGGCCGGGTTTTGCAGATGTTTGAAAATAATAAACTGTAATAATTAAAACGTAAAACTGATTATAACAGAGTAAGGAGAAATATGAGTCAGTGCGCCAACTGCGGCACCGAATTGCCGAATGGAGCCAAGTTTTGTTCGAATTGTGGAACCAAAACCGCCGGAGAAAATTATTGCCGCGAATGCGGCGCCGAGCTTAAACCCGGCGCGAAATTTTGCCACGCTTGCGGCCAAACCAGCGGCAGCGAGGGCACAGCCCATGCCGATGATCGCATCGAAATAAACGAGAATGCCGCCGCACCGCCGGCGCGTTCGTGGAACGCCGTACTGCTGCCGTTGATCGGCATTCCAGCATTGATTGGCATTCTCTTTTTGCTGACGTATAAGCAAAAAAATCCGGAACCCATGAGCCAGAGTCAGATGAGTCAGGGCGCGGCCCCCGCCGAGGGCAACGGGCAAGGCATGGACATGGCGTCAATGGAAAATGTAACCAAACAAATCAATAAATACAAAAGCGATTTGCAAACCAATCCGAAAGACACCACGGCATTGCTCGCTCTCGGCGGCATGTATGAGATTGCCGGCCGTTTTGAAGAAGCTGCGGATTACTTTAAGCGTTATTTGGAAGTCGTTCCCACCAATGCGTCCGTGCGCATGAATCTCGCCGGCGTGTATTACAACAATGCGCAGCGCCCGTTGGCGTTGAGCGAACTGCAGCGCGTGTTGAAAGATCATCCGGACTATGATTACGCCATGTTCAATCTTGCGGTTATTTATCTGGCCGAAGGCAAAAAAGACGAAGCCATTAAATGGTGGCATAAAGTGATGGAGACCAATCCCAATGGCGAGTTGGCGCAAAAAGCGCGCGAGGAAATTCAGAAAGCATCAGGCAAGTAGAAGTCATAAGCGTGTGGCTGCAACGATGATTTTTGAACTCCCAAAATTGTACTACCTGGCAAGTGCTGCGATTTTATTCTAATCACCGAGGAAGTTTAAACCGTTTAATTGCATTCAGCGAAGGAGGAAGCGAGTTATGCCCACGGTTTTTTTCGAGGCGGAAAATTGCAAAGTGGAAGTTGAGGCCGGTACGACGTTGCGCAAAGCCGCGCAAAAGGCCGGCATCCGGGTTCATGGCGGCGTGAATCGAATCGTAAATTGCCGCGGCTTCGGCCTGTGTGGCACGGATAGAGTCACCGTCAAACCGGCGGAATGCGTGAGCGGGTTGACGTTTTTTGAAAAGCTGCAATTAGGCGATAAACCCAAAGAACGTCTGGCCTGCCAGATGAAGATTCAAGGCGACCTCACGGTCAACACCATACCGGCGCTGGAATACGGCCAGGTGATGACGGAGAATTTTAAATTTTTGGCGCTGGCGGCGCCGTTCGGTATTTTGACATTGGGCGCCATCGTGTACATGGTGTTTGAGATGATTGGAAAACCGCTGTTTTAAAAAAGATAAAAAGAAAAAAAGAGAAACAGATGGCGCGGTTTGAGCGGCATGTTTTTATTTGCACGAATGTGCGGCCTCCGGATAACCCGAAAGGGTGTTGCGCGGCGAAAAATTCGGAGGCCATTGCAGCGAAATTTAAAGAAGAGCTGCACCGGCGCGGCTTGAAAGGAAAGGTGCGCGCCAACAAGGCCGGCTGCCTCGATCAATGCGAGTTGGGCGCTTCCATTGTGGTTTATCCGGATGACGTGTGGTACGGCCGCGTGACGCTTGACGATGTCGATGAAATTATTGATCGTCATTTGATCGGCGGCAAACCGGTTGAGCGCTTGCGGGTGCCGTACGTGACCCAGCCGGCTCCGACGGGGAAAACTTTGACGTAAACAAAACCTGGTTTTGGAAAAAAGTCGTATGGAGTTTATCGTATGAGCCTCACCACTGCTTTTCATTCCTCGCCCGAGGTCGATATTCCCGTTGGTCGAGCGGAATACGAATGGCCGCCGCAGGGAAAGTGGACGTACGAAGACTATTGCCGCCTGCCGGAAGATGGCTGGACTTACGAAATTATCGAGGGAGAGTTATTTATGTCGCCAGCACCTCTGACGCGTCATCAACGTTGCAAAGGAAATCTTTTTGCCGCATTATGGAATTTTTCGGACGACCATGAGGCGGGAATGGTTTTAGATGCGCCAACGGACGTTGTTTTCCCGGGATTAGCCACGCCCGTTCAACCCGACATTATCTTCGTCGGTAAAGAACGGTTGGATATTGTCAAAGAGGAAAGAGTCGAAGGCGCGCCCGATATCGTTGTCGAAGTGCTTTCGCCCGGCAACTGGCTCGTCGATCGCCGCGACAAATTTAGAATCTACACTAAAGCCGGCGTGCGTGAATATTGGCTCGTTGATCCCACCGCGCGAACCATTGAGATTTTTTACTTACGCGGTGGTGTGTACGCGCTAATCGGCAAGTACGGCGTCAGCGAAACCGTGCGCTCGGAAGTGTTGCCGGGCTTTGAGGTGAAAGTCGAAAATATTTGTCCGGCGTAAATTCGCTTTTGTTATTTCGTCTTCTTCCCAAACGCGGGATCAAGCGGAATAAATTTCGTCACAATGAATCCCGGAATGGTGGCCAGCATCACCCACACAAAAAAATTCTCATAGCCGATAATATCCTGCAGCCAGCCGCTGAGCATTCCCGGCAGCATCATCCCCAAAGCCATGAAACCGGTGCAAATCGCAAAATGCGCGGTTTTGTGCTCGCCCTCGGAAACGTGAATCATGTACAGCATGTACGCCGTAAAACCGAAGCCGTAGCCGAGTTGTTCGATGGCAACGCAAAGATTGATGATCCAAAAATTATCCGGCCGCGCATAAGCGAGATAAACATAAACCGCGTCGGGAAGATTGATGGCCAGCACCATCCACCACAGCCAGTATTTCAGCCCATTTCTGGCCGCGACGAACCCTCCCAGCAAGCCGCCCAAAGTTAGCGCGATAATGCCCACCGTGCCGTAAACGAACCCGACCTGTCCGGTGGTCAAAGCCATGCCGCCGACTTCGCGCGCGTCCAATAAAAACGGCGAAGCCAGCTTGACGAGCTGCGCTTCGGCAAAGCGATACAACAAGAGGAACGCGAGAATGACGCCGATATTTTTTTTCTTGAAGAATGCCGCAAACGTCATGAAGAATTCACTCAAGACACTTCTCGACTTGTTACCAAGCGCGGCCGCGTCGGTGGCTGGATAGGGCAGAATAAAACGGTGATAGATGAAGAATAAAAGAAACATTCCCGTCAGCACGAAAAAAGTGATCGACCACGCCAACGGAATATTGCCGGCCCGCGCCTGAAAAGAAGCCGATGAACCTGTTTTTAATTTTGGATCCAGTTGGACCACCGCCATCATCGGCTGGTTCCAGTTGCGCTCATTGAAGACGAAGCGCGCGCCTGCGGCCAACCCAATGCTGTTGTCTCCCGATTCGCGGCCAAAGTTGACCACGATCTCTTTTCCGGCTTCCGGCTTATTCGAGAGATGAAAAAATAGGGGCGCCACGTTACCCACCCCATCCGTCGAACGCGCGGTTGTTTCTTCCGGACCAAAATGTTTTTTCAAAAAAGCTTCAAGATTGGCCACGATCACCCGCTGCCACCACGAAGGTTCTACCGGCTTTCCGGCCTGTTGCTGTGCCTTCTTTTCTTCGGCGTAAAAGCCATTTTGGATATTCCAGGCTTTGGCCACTGTGAGAATGGAATCCACTTCATGCTTTTGACGAGGCGAGGTGGATATTTCCAGGTTTGGCGGTGAAGTGATAATTCGTAAATCACCAGCCGTTGGATTGATCGCGATGGAATCCGGATGCAGCGCCGCGATATTCTGCGCCCCGGGTTTGGCAAAGACCGTTACCTCGACGGCTGGCAGACCACTGTGGCTTTCAACATAACCGGCGAGGATGATGAGCAGCCCCTGCCCGGTGATCATCGCGAGGCGATAAAACGTGCTGCGAATGCCGACGAACCACGCCTGCTGGTGCTCTGAAAGCGCCAGCATATAAAAGCCGTCCGCGGCAATGTCATGGGTTGCCGAGCTAAAAGCCAGCAGCCACAGAAAGGCTAACGTGTATTTGAAGAAATCGGGAAGCGGAATCGTCAACGCCACGCCGCCGAGGCCGGCGCCGACGATGAGCTGCATCAGAACAATCCAAAATCGTTTGGTTTTAAAAATATCGACGATGGGGCTCCACAACGGTTTGATCACCCACGGCAGATAAAGCCAACTGGTGTAAAGCGCAATATCGGTGTTCGATATGCCCAGGCGCTTGTACATGATTACAGATACGGTCATGACCACAACGTACGGAATGCCCTCCGCAAAATAAAGCGTCGGCACCCAAAACCAGGGATGCCGGCCTTTGCCAACTCCGTTCGCGTCATTCAATTTTTCCGCCGGTCGTTCCATCGGATTCCTTTCGTGAGAGCAATTTGCGGCTGCTGTATGTTGCATTTATAGTACATTAACCACGGCAAAGTGTCAAGGAGATTTTTGTTTTTCGGGAAAAGTTGATTTGGGATTTTCCCGCGGCTTTTGTATATTTGAAATAAATTAAAAAAACGATAAAATTTTCATTTACATTTTTTGGGAAAATATGTCAACCTCTCCTGCGCTTTTTATTGCCGAAGCGCGCCGCCATTTGCTGCAGGAATATCTGCCGTGGCTGCGTGCCTGTCTCGCCGCACTGAGCGAAGCCGAAGCGTGGTGGCGTCCCAATGAGAAAAGCAACAGTGTCGGCAATTTGATTCTGCATCTGTGCGGCAATATCACGCAATGGGTGATTCACGGCATCGGCGGCGCGGACGATGCGCGCAATCGCCCGGCGGAATTTGCCGCGCGCGAATCCTGCTCCAAAGCCGAATTGCTGCAAAAGCTCGAAACCACGCTGGCTGAAGTGGACGCGGTGTTGGCGAAGTTGCCCGTGGAAAAACTCGCGGAACCGCGAGTGATTCAAGGCTTCAACGTTACCGTGCTCGGCGCGATCTTTCACGTCGTTGAGCACTTTTCTTATCATACCGGGCAGATCATTTATATCACTAAAATGCGGACGGGCGAGGATTTGAAATTTTGGAACGTTTGATTTTTTAAAAAATAACATTGTATTTTATATTTTTTTTGTTATCATAATAAATAATGATGTTGGGAGCAGAATGATCTTAAGCAAACTTCGAGCTATGGGCTTACCTTTTTTCCGGAATTTCCCATGAACCTAAACGGTGCCAGGCCGAGGACCGACGAGTCGCGTCGCGATCTCGCTCGGCAAGTGAGGAATTGCAGCGTTACCGATTTGCATCACCAATTCCGCGACGCCGGCGTTTATCATGCTTATATCCTTTATGAAAATGGGGAGTTCATTCTATCGCATCCACAACTGCTCCGGCCACTGCAGGCATTTCTGGAGTTGTCGCAGGATTTTGCGCAGCATGAGGGCGTTTTCATCGGGCGCGAAGACGGGATTGAAACGCTGTTCTTTGCCTTCGTGCATGACACGCGCCGCGGCCTCGCGCAAGGCGGGCTGCGGTTTTGGCGTTATGAAAATATCGCCGACGTGCTCGTGGATGGACTGCGCCTCGCGCAAGGCATGACGAGAAAGAACGCGCTCGCCGGACTCTGGTGGGGCGGCGGTAAAGGTATCATTCCGTTGCCGCCGGGACTCAAAATGCCGGATGAGTTGCAACCGGGTTCGGAGCGCCGGCGGCTCTTTGAAGCGTATGGCCGCTTCATTGCAAGCTTGGGCGGCATTTACTATACGGCGGAAGACGTGGGCACCAAAACCGCGGACATGGACGCGATTCTTAGCCAAAATCGGTTCACCACGTGTATTTCCACCAAACTTGGCGGCAGCGGCAACCCTTCGCCGTTTACCGCACAAGGCGTGTTTCGCGGCATGCAAGCGGCGTGGTATTTTCTCACCGGCGCAGACGCGCTGAAAAACGTGCGCGTCGCCGTGCAGGGGGTGGGCAACGTTGGCCGCCCGCTCATCGACTTGCTGGATGAAGCTGGCGCGAAAATTTGGATCACGGATGTGAATGCGTCAGCGCTGCAGACGCTTGTCGCGCAAAAGCCGCATCTTCGCGTCGTGGCGCCGGATGATATTTTCGATGTGGACGTCGACATTTTAGCGCCGTGCGCGCGCGGCGGCGTGATCAATGCGCGCACGATTCCGCGCTTGAAAGCGCGGTTGATTTGCGGGGCCGCGAATAACATTTTGTTGGAAGAGCGCTCCGATCCGCAACGACTCATGCAGCGCGGCATCAGCTTCGTGCCGGATTATGTTTGCAATCGCATGGGCATCACGAATTGCTGCGACGAATGGCAAGGTTATCTCGCCGAAGATGTGCGCGTCGCCGCCGAGCGGGTTTATCCCGACACGCTGCGGGTTCTCCGGCATGCGCGCCATCTTTTCATTCCGCCGACGCAAGCCGCGAACGAACTGGCTGATATTGCCGCAAGCGAACTGCATCCGATTCTCGGGCACCGCGGCCGCCGACTCATCGATCATCTGCTCGCTTCGAATTGGAGTGGCGCCGAGCGGCAACGCGAGTCGCAATCGCCGAAATTTTTTTTCACGCCGGCGTTGGATGAAGCGCCCATTCGCGTGAAGTGGGAAAAACAAGAACGCTTCATCGGCAACGGCACGGCGATCGCCGCGGCGCCGATTTCGGCAGCGTCGAATCCCAATCTCGCTTCGTTGGTATCTGCGCTGTTGCTCGACGTGCGCGCGCGGGCGTTGGCGCAATCTTTGGGACAACCACCGCGCCGTGTTCTCGGTTCGGATCACGGCGGGCTGGCGCTGCAACTGGCGATCGAGCGTTCGTTACCGCACGAGCGTGAAGAAATGAGCCGCGCTGAATTTATCGCCAAGTGCCGGGATTTGTATAACCAGCATGACGCGGCGATTCGCGAGCAAATGCATCAACTCGGTATCGGGTTCGATCCCAGTCGTTGGCTCGACGCCATGAGCGAATCGGGCCAGCACGTCGTGAATCGTTTATTTTATGCGCTGCACGATGCCGGTTTGATCGTGCGCGAAAATCATTGGGCCTATCAATGCCCGCGCTGCCAAACGGTTTTAGTCGCCTCCGACGTTAGCCGCGCCAAGTTGGAGGTGGATCATCATTACACGATCCATTTCAAAACCACGGTGGGCGGAACCATCGAAACCAAAACGCATTTTCCCGAGTTGGTGCTCGGCGCCGTGGCGCTTGCGATAAAAACCGGCGGTCCTTATCAATCTTTTGCCGGCCACAAAGCGCTGCATCCGGTGAGCGGAAAAGAACTGCCGATTTTTGCCGCCGAGGCGCTGGCGGCCAATGCCGTTTTTCTCGTTCCCGCGCATCATGCAAAAGACGCGCAACTGGCGCAGGCGCACGGCATAACGGCGCGCGCGCAGATTTTTGATCAAAAAGGCGCGGTGTGCGTTCCCGGCTATACGGAGCTGTCATTGGAAGAGGTTCGCCAAAACGTGCTGGCGCAACTTGGCGCTGCCGCGAGTCGCCACGCCGGCAGTGAAGCCATCGATGCGCATCGTTGCCGCCGTTGCGAATCGCTCGTGTATCAAAATTATTCCGAGCAGTTGTTCGTCAAGATCGAAACCGGCGCCGCGCTGTTGCGCCGCGCCATTTCCAACAACGCGGTGCAATTTTCGCATCCACATTGGCGCGAGCGGGTTTTGAGTTATATCGGCAGCCTCGAACCGTGGTGCATTTCGCGGCAACAGTGGTGGGGTAATGAAATTCCCACGCAGCCGCAGGAAGTGTTATCCACGTGGTTCTCGCTGGCCGCGTGGTCTTTGCAGGGCGCGGGTTGGCCGCAACAGCCGGAGCCGCAGCCCATTCATGAAGTTTTTGTCGATCCGGATTTGCTCGTGCGGTGGATAATTCCCTCGCAAATCGCGGCGCTGCTCATCACCGGCCGTCCGGTTTTTCAGCGCGTGCAGGTGCACGGCGCGCTGCACGTGCCGATCAGATCGTTGCAGCCTCGCGAGGGCGTCAGCGAAGCGGCGCCGGATGAAGAACGTTTCATTTTTCAAAGCGTGCACCGGCCCATGCGCTTGAGTTTGGGCAACGATGTCCAGCCCGGCACGTTGATTCGCCGCTTCGGCGCCGATGCGCTCCGCCTCGGTTATTTGCTTTGCGTCAATATGGACGCGGCGGAAGTCTCGACCATCTCGGAAAGCAAGCTGCGGCAAGGTCGCAAGTCCGTGCATGGGTTGGTGGCGAAGCTCACAAACTTTTCTCATTTATTGCGCACGGCCGCACCCGACGGCGAGTTGAAAGTTGCTGATCAGGCTTTTCTGGTCGACGTTGTTTTAGCGGCACAGTCCGCGCAGAAAGCTTACGACGAGCTGCGCTTCGTACACGCCGCCAATCTTTTGATCAACACAATCGAGACCTTGGCGCGCTACGCGAACCTCGTCGCTGAACGACGACGCAACACGCAAACGTTTGGCGCGCCGCGTGCCGTCATCAAAGCTGCGCTTTTGCAAATGGCAACCGCGTTCAGCCCGATCTGCCCGTTTTTGTTTGAGAAAATTGCAACATGGGCGCAAGAAAATTTCCCGATGCCGGCCGCCCAGCTCGCGGACATTTCGCAGTTAGAGGTGCTGGTGAAAAAAATAAAACAAACGGACGTTGCTCAAGTTGACGTCAATTCAATTGAATTTCCCTTGATAGAGGCTGATCGAGTTGAATTAGAATTGCTTTTTAAAAAGAAAATAATCGCTACAAACTGAAGCGGGCGAACTCAGAACAATGATTGGGCAGCGGGATTAAAAAATCATTCTGCCAAAAAATCATTCTGTCATTCGACTATAATCATGTTGTCATCATTTTCGCAGGAGTAAATCACGAATATGGCTTTTTCCGAATACTTCGAGCACAAAGCATGTGAGTCAGAAATTTATCGCCGGTGGGAGCAGGGAGGCACTTTTATCGCGGACGTTAATTCGAAGCGTCCGGCTTTCACGATTTCAATGCCGCCGCCAAACGCCACCGGCACGTTGCATCTCGGCCATGCCATCATGCTGGCCTTGGAAGATCTCATGATTCGCTGGCGGCGCATGGCTGGCGACGAGGTGCTGTGGCTACCCGGCACCGATCACGCGGCCATCGCCACCGAGAACGTCGTCATTAAAAATTTGCAAAAAGAAGGCATCGCCGACCCTCGTCAGAGTTTGGGCCGCGAAGGCCTCGTGCAGCGCATCATCGAATACGTTAACGGCTCGCAAGCCACTATTCGTTCGCAAATTCGCGCGATGGGCTCGAGCTGTGATTGGTCGCGCGAACGCTACACGATGGACGCACAACTCTCGCGTTGCGTTTCCGCCGTGTTTGCGCGCATGTTTCGCGACGGCCTCATTTATCGCGGGCCGCGCATCGTCAATTGGGATCCCGCGCTGCAAACCACGGTCTCAGACGATGAAATCGATCACGTCGAACGCGAAGCCAATTTTTATACCATGCGTTACGGCCCATTTCTCGTTGGCACCAGCCGGCCGGAAACGAAGTTGGGTGATACCGCGGTCGCCGTGCATCCCGACGATCCGCGTTGGCAAGCATATATCGGGCAGACCATCGAAATTCCGTGGCCGAAAGGGCCGACCATCACCATAAAAGTGGTCGCCGCTCCCGAGTACGTCGATCCTGAAACTGGTACAGGCGCGCTCGGCGTGACGCCCGCGCATAGCCAGGTTGATTTTGAAATCGCGCAACAGCACAATCTGCCCTTGATTCAAGTGATCGGCGAAGACGGCAAAATGACCGCGGCGGCGGGCCCGTATGCGGGAATGGACGTGCTCGAATGCCGCGAAGCTTTTGTCAAAGATTTGCAAGCAGCCGGATTGCTCGAAAAAGTCGAAACGTATATCCAGCCGGTTTCCATTTGTTATCGCTCGAAGCAGCTCATCGAGCCGTTGCCCAAAGATCAATGGTTCATCGATGTGAGTAAACCCGCAGTCAAATGGCGCGGCCGGTTGTTGAGCCTCAAACAAGTCATGAAATCCGTCGTCGAATCCGGCGAGATTCATCTCGTGCCGGATCACGAAGAGAAAAAATATTTTCACTGGATCGAGAACCTTCGTGATTGGTGCATCTCGCGGCAAATTTGGTGGGGGCATCGCATTCCGGCGTGGTATCGCGGTCCCGAGGAGTTTTACGTCGGCCATCGCCGCCCCTCCGGCGAAGGTTGGAGGCAGGATCCGGACACGCTCGATACGTGGTTCTCCTCGGCGTTGTGGACGTGGAGCACGCTGGTGGATTCCCGCCTCGCGGCGAATGAAGATTTGGATTTGCAACAAATTCTCGCGGGCAGCCCGGACTACCAGCGCTTTCATCCGACCGCAGTGATGGAAACCGGCTACGACATTCTGTTCTTTTGGGTCGCGCGGATGATTTTAATGACGACGTACGTCACCGGCGAAGTGCCGTTCCGCACGGTTTATCTGCACGGTCTGATTCTCGACAAAGACGGCGAGAAGATGACGAAAACCAAACCGGAAACCAGCATCGATCCGCTGGAAGTGATCGAAGAGCACGGCGCCGATCCGTTGCGCATGGCCATGATTTTAGGCAGCACCGCCGGACGCGACACCAAGCTCGCCAAAGATCAAATCATCGCCTGCAAACGTTTGGTGAATAAAATTTGGAATGCCGCTAAACTGGTGGAACGGAGCTTGGAAGGAAAAGCAGCGGCGCCGCTGCCCAGCGTGATTCAACATCCGGTCAATCGCTGGATGCTGGCGCAACTGAGCACCGCCATCGAAGCCGCGAGCGCGCGGCTCGCAACGTATTCGTTCAACGAAGCCGGCGAAAAAGTTCGCGCGTCGTTCTGGGGCGAATTTTGTGATTTTTATCTCGAAGCCATCAAGCTTGATGAGTTGAAGCAACTCGCCGAAACTGCGAGTGTGTTGTCGCATGTTTTCGAGCAATATCTGCGGCTGTTTCATCCGTTCATGCCGTTTGTGACCGAGCAGGTGTGGGCGGAACTGCGGCGCCCCGGCATGCTCATTCGCGCCGATTGGCCACAGCCAAACCCCGCGCATCAGTGGCCGGAGGAAGTGAATGGCGTGAATGCCGTCGTGCGATTGATCGTCGAGATTCGGCGCATTCGTTATGAAAAAGAGATCGAGCAGGGCGCAAAGGTCGAGGTGACCATCCAACCGCGCGCTCATCTTGAGAGCTTTAAATCCTGCCGCGAGATCATTGCACGTTTGGCACGCACCACCGAGCCGAGAATCGAAAGCGCCGCATCGACTTCGGTCACGGCGCAACGCAACGCCGTGGTGGCGGTTGATGAAGCCTTCACCGTTGCGGTCAGCTTGAGCCAGGCCGACACCGAAGCCGAGCGCGCGCGCCTTAAAAAACAGCTTGCCGCCGAGCAACAAAAATTGGATCGACTCGAAAAGAAACTGCAAGATGAACGCTTTTTAAGTCAAGCCAAGCCCGACTACATTGAATCGACGCGCGCCGAAGCCGCGAAAGCCCGCGCGACCATGACTTCAATCGAGGAAAGGCTTTCATTACTTTAACTTAAGGAGGGCGTATGTGGTTTGGACGTGTTGTTCCATTGCTTCAGTTCCCGGTAACTGATAGGAAGCCGTCTTTCCATTCACCGGGAAATGAAGAGCGAACGCTGCCGTTGCCTATGGATTTGTGCGCCGGTATGGCTACAGAGAACGGCACTGCACTTTATGTCACGTATGGAATTAATCGACAACCAATTGAAGAAAAATTAACTGGTCGCAAACCAACAGAATGGGGAGATGATTTAGCGGGATGGTTTGTCATTTCACCATTTCCGCCGAAGCTTTTTGCTTCAAAACGGCTTAAGCATATGGGGGTACGCCTTCACAATCTACCGGGCGCGTTTCAAAAAGCAGTTGCAAAGCCGGTCGCTGATTCTAAAGGTATTTTTCTTGCCATGGAAGTATTGGCCACTGGAGACATGGGAGCGCTCGTATTACTGCCTGGAAATGACCATTCTGCGCTCGATAAAACACTCGATACCTTAGTAAGGGAAGGTGAAGTGCTTGATGCCATCGAAGTTAGGCATTGGGAACGCGGAGCGAAACGTTTAAAGGCACCAGAAGATTGGACAATTAACCTCCTGAGCCAAGATAGTGGAATTGATTGGGCGAATGATCGTCGGGTGATTGTCAGAGATAGACAAATTGTCATTCCGTTTGGAGAGTTTTGGTATAAATATGAACACAAGGAGAGGAAAGCTGAAAAGCAGGTGGAGAAGAATACCGTCGATGATTTTCATGATAAAGTCGTCCATCCCAATTACTGTTTGGTTTCAAGAGATATGGACACCCCGGTTTTACTCGTTCTTGTCCCTTCGCGTCCGCTTTTTCGGATCGACATGGATATTGCCGTCCAAGACTCTCCAGCTTGGCAATCGTCAGATGAATCAGCTGGTGTTGGGGTGCTCAATGAAGTCGTAAAACTACTCGGTGATCGAAAAATCAACATCTGGCACACGCAGCACACTTTTCGTTCCCTTGCTTTTGTTTCCGATAATTCTGCAAAAGATAATGAAGCTTCTCACTTAAAACTTCGGGCTATGGAGAGCCGAAATTCCATCGTCGCCTCCGTTCCGAAGGAGCGGCGACATGATGATCCGGAAGCGATTAGAAGTTTTTTGAATGATTTACGCAAAGATGTGTTGTGTTTAAGAAGGGAGCCTCCTGACACACTCCAAAAAGAACTCAAGCAGGCACTGGAATCTGTGCCTAAGAAAATAGCCGACGAATTCTGGGAACTTCTTAAAAAAAGAGACAAAAAGTCTTCGGAAGACAACGAGAAAAATAAAGCAAATACTGATTTGCATGAAACCAGCATTCGTCGCCTGTTGCGAAGAATTACTGATAACAAGCTTCAACCCATACTCGACTATTTTGTTGAACCGCCGTTTGTTCAAAAAGTTGAGATGCACGGCCCTCCTCTTTTTCGCTGTTTTTTCTCCCACTCCGCCAAACCGATCTACGATGAGCGAGAGCATATTGATCGGTTAAAAAGTATCCTTGAAGCTGAAGTCTTTGAAGTGGTTGAGGGCCAATTCTCGCTTGGCATGAGTACGGAGGAGCTTTCACGCGCGCGCATTCGCCAATGCGATCTCTTTGTTTCATTTTTATGGCCCCGCGAGGACTATCGGATGCAAGATGGAAAGTATTTGCCACCCGAGTGGATTACACATGAAGAGTCATTTGCTATCGGACAGCGCATTCCGGTCTATCGCATCATCGAAGACACGGTTGAGAACCCACGCTACGAAAAAGATCGTATCGCTTTTAAGTTTAAAAAAGGCGATATGGATACGTGGGGAAATTTAGAACGTTCTTTCCGACTCGAGCTTCGTGAGCTCGTACTGAAGATTCTTCTTGGCGTTAACGCACAGCGAAGCATGTAAAGCTTGCGACTTTTAAAACCTCGCTTGATCTTTGTGCGAATTGTTTTAAATTAAGATGAATGGAATTGACCGAAGTGATCGTTCATGAACGATAAGCTGACAATAATGCCTGAAACACAGCCGGATTATTCCTCCTATATTGCCGGCTGGAAGCGCCGCCAACAGTTGGAAAAAGCCGCGATTGAAAAACGCCGCGCCGATGCCCGGCAAATCGCCACGCGAGCGACGGAGATTCTCAAACAGCACGGCGCGACCAAAGTCATTCTATTCGGCTCGATACTCGATCACACGTTCAAGCTGGATTCGGATATTGATCTTGCCGTTGAAATGCCGGTGGCAGCGTGGTGGAAATGGTATCTGAAATTGGGCGAAACGTTGGATTTTCCTATTGATTTGGTACATTTGCAAAAAATCGGGGAGGATTTTCGTGAAATTATTCTAGAATTTGGCGAGGTGATTTATGAAAAAGAAAAATGGAATTGTGGTTCTCCAAACGCGAATTGAGCGGGAGTTAAATCAATTACGAAAGACTGTAAAAAGAGTAGAAGAAAAACTGGCGGAAATTTCATTATCGCAGCCAGATGATTTTACTATTGGCGGATTTGCCAATTATGTGCATAGCTTTTACAATGGCGCGGAGAATATTTTCAAATTAATTGCGGAATACGTTGATGAATTCCGGCCTCAAAGCGTCGGCTGGCATCGCGAGTTGTTAAATCAGATGTCGCTCGAACTTCAAGGCCTTCGTCCAGCGGTTATCACCGCGGAATTGGCATCCGTGCTGGCGGACTACCTCGAATTTCGACATTTCTTTCGGCATAGTTATGGTTTTGATCTTGAGTGGGATGAATTAAAACCCAAAGCAGTAAAACTTAAACTAACCTTTGAAAAGCTCGAGGCGGCCCTGCAACAGTTCGTTGCGTTCTTGCAAACCTCTAGCCAGCATATTGAATAAAAATCAATCCCGCTCAAACCGCCGCCGAAACGCTGCCGCATGCCCTTGCTCGATCCAAACCCGCACCGCAAATTCGTTCGAGATTTCACAGCCGTGTTGGCGACATAACTGTTGCCGGAATTGATTTATGCATCGCACCTGTTCGTGCATGAACGCGGTGAACCGCTGTTGCACCATCGTGCGATGTTCCACATTACAATCCATGCTGACTTCGCTGATCATAAGTTTATTCGCCGTTTTCGTGGGAAGTTAAAACAGTGACTTTTGTCACATTGCCGTTACATGATCATTGAATAGCAACGGAAGTGCCACCCCACGATGCGGCTTAAAACTTAAAAATACAAGTGGTGGGCTTTCAGCTCGCTTAAAAAAATTGTACCATCTCGAGACAGCATGATTAAAACTGTAACAATTTTTAAACGGTAATTTGTATCGACTAAAGCAAAAAACTCTTTCATCGCAAAGTGATTTCAATGCGATGCCGGCTGTAATTTCGCGACTCCGCCAGATCGCGGGCAGCCGCTTTCTGTCGTGCCGGAAATTTAAACGTGATCGCACCGTGTTCGCCATCAATCGCCGTCAACCGCCCGCCGCTGATATTTTTAATTTGATAGCCCCACATCACAAACTCAAGCTGGGCCGCGGTGTCCGGCTCACCCTCCATATCCAGTGTGATGATTTTGCCGCGAATGTGTTGATCCAAAATCATCAGCCCGCATGAACGCTCGCCACGGGTGATTTCCGCAACCGGCGGCACAACGGTGAAATATCTGGCCAAGCGCAACGCCACCGTCACCGGCTCGCCGCCGACTTCGAGCGCCACAGGCCAACGAATCAAATCGGCGCGCTCTTCCGGTTTAACTTCGAGGAGATGATTCTGCCGGCGAAACTCTTCGAGTTGCACCGTCGACGGGAAAATCGGCTTGAAATCAACGTGCAGCGGCTGCCAATTCTCCGGCTTGTTTTTTCCCGGAAACGGGCGCACGCGAAATTGAAACGTCAGCACATTTTCCTCGTGCTGCATGTGCATGAAAAGTTGTTGATCATCAAGACCAATCGGCCCGGCGGTGAGAAACGGCCAATGCAATGGAATATACGGCGCGATTTCGATGCGCCGCGCGAGCGCATGCGGCCGAATTCCCAGCAGGCCTTCATAAATCGGTTGCAGCATCATGCTCTCGGACCACGCCTGATGCGCGCAAACGCCAGCGGGCTGATAAAACTCGCCGTGCAAAACTTCCTCGACACAACCGAGCGCGCTGCGTTGCCCGTTGCGCAGTGAATTTTGAATGTGCATCAACCCCTGCAACCAGCGACCGTAACGAAATTCCGCCAGCGCCGTCCAGCCCGTGAACAGCGGCCACACGCTGCCGTAATGATAACCTTGCGGATTATAAAACGGATGATCGTCGCCAACGAGCCGCACACCCCAATCGGCGTTGAACGGTTTGGTCGCGAGCCGGCGCAACGCTTGCACGCCGTCTTCGGGCTTGCCATAACCAAATAACAGCGGCACGGTCGCGAGCGCCGTCACATTTTCATTGAAACTGCCGTCTGCGTTTTTGCCGTGAAAAAAATATCCGGCGTTCTCATTCCAAAAATCTTGTTCCAACGAATTGCGCACTTTTTGATGCTGGAGAATCCAGTGCTCGGCGAGAGGCGTTTTATCCAGCAACGTCGCGAGCGCCGCGGCGGTGTGCAACGCCTCCGCCCAGCAACCGGCAAGATAATGTTCGACATGCACGCCGAAGAGTTTGCCGCCCTCGATCCAGCCGTGGCCGACGCCGGTGTTCTCGATCAAACCGTCACCGTCGCGATCCGTCGTTGCGAGATACGCCATCGCTTTCTCCACATGCGGCCATTCGCGTTTGACAAAATTGAGATCGCCGGAGTGATGCAAATAACGCCCCATGAGAATAACGTACAGCGGCGTTGCATCCGCGGCGTCATAATGCGCCGCGCCGCTCGTGGTCAGTTCGTGAAGAATTTTTCCATTGATATCTTGATGACGGCCGAGAAAACGCAGCACCTCTTTGACGCTGTCGAAATCACCGTAATGCAACATCGCAAACGCCGTCCAGCACGCATCACGGCCAAAGAACCATGCGTAACCGGGACGCCCCGTGCTCCAACCCTCGCCGGTGTTGGCAAACCCCGCCAGCAGCGAGCGCCCGAGCGACGGCACTTCGCTGATAAACGAATCGGTTTTGATTTTTGCCCAGCGCGCCGCCGTGTTAAAATAAGGATCGGGCGTATCGATTGCCGTGAATTTTTCTAACACCTGATATTTTCGCCACGCCTGATGCTGATAAAATTTGGGCAAGTGTTCCGGAAAATTTTGCAGGCACTCTGATAGCCGCGCGTCATGGGCTTCACCGCCGAGCGCCACAAATCGCGCCGCGCTTTTGCCTTTCACGTCGAGCTGCCAGAAAAATTTCACGCGCGCCCGCGAGACGCCGTCGGCTGAAACGTCTTCAACTTCCGTGATCATTGGCGGCGCTGCAAACCACGATTCGTGATGCCAGCGTGAGCGCGGTCGCAGCTCACGCTCAAAGGCTAACGCAAAATGCGCACGGAACAACTTGCGGTAATCCACAAAATGTATTTGACTGGAGGACAAATGGCCTCGCCGGTCAAAGTTTTGATATTCCAACTTCCCCAACGCCCCCTCCGGATACGGCCACAGCAGCCGAAAATCCACTTCAAACTCCAGTTCGAAAGTCAACGTCTCGTTTCCTTCAAACTCCCAATCCATACAGGCCAGCGGGACTTCATTTCCCACCCAGATTTTTTCGGCAATTGCAACGCGCTCGGTTTGTCGACGCCGCTCAATTTGATGCGGGCGAAGAAGAACCTCGCTCTCTGCGCCGTTTTCCCACAGCACGGCATTCGCCAAATTTTTTATGCGCAATGAAACATTCCGGCACAGCCGTAGCGGATGGCTCCAGATTTCCGTGACCGGTCCGCGCTCATTTCCCATCAGCAACAGGCGTTCGCCGCTGAGATCGAAAAAATGATTGCGCTCCCGACTGGCGTGCAAATACGGACTCACTTCAAGCCATTTGATCGGCGTCCAATTTTCCCATGACGGAAATTCAATGAGCTGATTGCTTTTGTTGACCTCCGCAATGACCGGCTCCCAAACGCCGGCCCATATCTTTTTTTCAATTTTGTCTTTTTTGCTTTTTTCTAAAAGATGTTGGAGGCAGGAAGTCGTGAATGCTTCGAGTTGCTGGCGAAAGAGATTCTGCGCATCGGCAAAATACAAATAGGCGCCGACGCACAACACGCGCGGCTCGTCGTATGCCCACGCGAATTTTTGCGCTGGATCGAAGCCGATATAATATCGATGCACGCCCCAGACTTTGCCGCGCGGCCATTTATTCGCGCTATAACCGAAGCGCCAGTGGCGCGCGCCGTTTTTCGCATTCCATAAATAAATTTGTCCGCGTTGGGAATGTTCGAGGTCCGAAGTTCGAGGCCGCAAAGGCGAGTGCAAACTGTTTTCGCTGGCCGGCAGATGCGCCAGGAATCCCATCAGCCCGCGCAACTCGAATCCCTGCGGCGCTATCCATTCATTCTCGGGCTTGCGATTCGAATCATAATTTCCGATCTCGACTATATCCGGCCATTCTTTTTCCAACCCCAACGGTACTGCCGCCTGGACCGCCGCCAGCGAGAGAAACAACCGCCCGCCGCTTTTCAAAAAATTCCGCATCGCTTTCCAACGGAGCATTGATAACTGATTGCTGAACACCGTCTCATGCCACCATAAAACATAATGGTGCCCGTTCGCCGGAAGCTGCTCCGGAAAAATCCGGTGCGCCGTTGGAAAGCTTGTTTTCAACCATTGCCAAGCGGCTTCAACTTCTGCATCACTCGTGCCGGTATCGAGAAAGAGAATTTGCTGCTGCGAATGGAGCAGGGGAGAGGTGGATTTAATACGCCGACTTTTGCGCACGCGAATTGGCTCCTTCTAAAATAAGTGAAATAAGTGAAGTCGGACTTGGTCAGGGAAATTCCCTAAACTTGAAAAATTTTTGAGACCAAGTCCGACTTCGCCCGCACTTGCAAAACAATGACATTGTAATGTAATTAAAATTAAAAAGCAATGACATTGCGATGTCATTACTTACAAACAGTGCTTGCCTTTTTCAAATAACTTTTGTTTTATAAAAAAAACAAAACCCTGTCGATTTTTTCACCGCAGGTTCGTTATATTGATGATAAACCGAAAGGCTGGCGAGTTTCTTATTTTTTAAATCATCAATTCAAGGAGAGTGCCATGGCGCAATTCATGTTGTTGTTACGCGGCGGTGAGTTTCCGGCGCAATCGCCGGAAGAGATGCAAAAAGTGGTGGAGCAATACGTGGCGTGGGCTGACAAGCTGCGCCAGGAAGGCCGGCATCACGGCGGCGACGAGCTGAAAGAGGGCGGCCGGATTTTGTCGGTGCAAAACGGCAAATTTGTCGTTGATGGCCCGTATGTCGAGACCAAAGAAATTGTTGGCGGGTATTACCTCTTTGAGGCAAAAAATCTCGACGAAGCCACGGAGATTTCCAAAGGTTGCCCGCATCTCAGCTTCAGCGGGAGCATTGAGATTCGGGAGGTTATTCCGCATTAATGAAAGGTGTGAAGCCGTTTTATAAAAAATCTTCCGTCATGGTGACCTACGGATAAAAAGCTGCCCACGGATTTCATCGAGAGTCAAAGTGGTAGCATTTTAAGATGTCCGCCTTGATTTTATCCGTGGGCCGCTTTTCATCCGTGGGCGATCATTTTAAAAATTTTATTGAAAGCGAGAAGCTATGAGTTACTTCACCTCCGAGTTTCTAAAATTTTTTCGCGGTTTGAAAAAGAACAACAGCAAAACGTGGTTCGACGCGCATAAAGAAATGTACGAAACTGCTGTCAAGGCACCGTTCACGGCCTTTGTGGAAGAAATCATCGCCCGTATTCGCGCGGAAGATCCGGCGTTGACGATTACCGCGAAAGAGGCGATTTTCCGGCTCAACCGCGACATTCGTTTTTCCAAAGACAAAACGCCGTACAAAACGCACATGGCCGCGAATCTTTCCGCGGGCGGGCGCAAAAATTATGAACTGCCCGGCTTCTATCTGCAATTCGGCCCGGAGCAGGTCATGATCGGCGGCGGCGCGTACATGCTGGAGAATGAAAACATCTACAAAGTGCGCAAAGCCATCGTCAACAATCTCGGTGAGTTCGCCGCACTCTTGAAAGAGAAAAGGTTCAAGCAAAAATTCGGCACGTTGCAGGGCGAACAGAACAAAGTGTTGCCGGCGGAATTTAAAACATACGCCGCGCAGCAGCCGCTGGTGGCCAACAAGCAGTTTTATTACATGGCGGAACTGGAAGCCGAAACAATTTTAAAGAAAAATCTGCCGCAAATCGTCATGCAGCATTATCACGCCGGCAAGGCGATGAACGAATTTTTGAAACAGGCGATGCGAGGGTGAAGCATGAAAGCCAATA
>CAZVZZ010000009.1:0-34053 GCA_964631505.1 uncultured Cytophagia bacterium | reverse complement strand
GCACATCCGGGATCGCCAAACTCATGTGACCAAGCAATTCTTTATGCCAACCCGGTCCTTCAGGCACGCCGCCATTTAAGGCCGGTGCGATGCGCTTGAAAATATTTTCCGCCCCGCAATAAAAATCGTGAAAAACGGAGGCCTTGCCGCGCAAAAAAATCGTATCTGTCCAATCTTTATAACGATGAGCTTCCCACTCCTCAAACAACTGATTTAACTTTCCAAGCTCATCTTGAATTTGAATAACGATGCGTTTCAGCATCATGACGTTCAATGGTTTCATAACTCAACTCCTTCCTCTTCCATCAGCTTGCGTATTGACGGCCTCGCGTCTTCGGCGGGAATTAAATCCACTTCGAACGAAGTCAAGCGCCCAATCGCGGCGGATATGGAAAAATACTTTTGCACCGGAATGCCAAAAGCCACTAAATCAATATCGGAATGCTCGGTAAACTCTTTTTCATTAAACGTCGAGCCAATGCCGACGATGCGCGTGCAGCCGTATTTCTCGCGCAACACCTGCGCGATTTTTTGCGCATCGGCGTAAGCGGCTTTCTTGCGCGCGGCCATTTCGGCTTGGGCGGCGGCCATGCGTTTTTTCCAGCCTTCGACGTAAGGGGTAATGTCATAATCGAGTGGCATTATGCACCATGCAGTTGATCTGGATAAACTTACAATAATGCCTCGCCAATTACAAGAAAAATTTCTTGCTACCCTTGACATTGGGCCTTCTTCTTTCTATCTTGAATAAATCACATTTTCAAAAACCTTTTCCGGAGAGTTGTACATGTCAATGGCTGTGATCAACTGGTTGAAGTTTGCGCATTTGCTCATGGTGATGATGGCGGTGGGCGGTGCACTGGCACAATTTATTCTGATTAACAGATCCCGTCAATCCGGTGCCGAGGCGGCGGCAAGCGAGAAACAGGCGCTGGCAGTTTTTCGGATGTTGGCGCTTCCCGGTCTGCTGCTGGCTTTCGCGCTCGGTTTGGGATTGGCCGGGGTATCAGGAAAATTTTCCGAGCCGTGGATTCATGTAAAAATGACCGCGGTATTCATCTGGCTGATCCTCGCGCACATGGAGCTGAGCGGCCTCAAAAAAATGATTTCACAGCGCGCCGCGTCGAATAGCAACGCCGTCGGCAAAATCAAATCGCGCCATTTGATGATCGGCAAAATCAATCTTATTTTAATTTTGGCAATTGTCTATTTGGCCGTATTTCGGTTGGATGCGTTTTAAATTTGGAGAAAGCATGCTGCCTCAGGAAAAAGACGCCGAGCTTCGGCAAAAAATTGCCAACGGTTTCATCGTTGAAACCGAAGACGACATGACGCCGGGCTATAAAAAAGCGCTGGAAATTATTCTCACCGTGCAAGGCGACACGGAGTTGTTGAGCGCGCCGGCGTATTATTTTGCTTCCAAAGATGCGCCGACGATCAACAGCCGGCTCGCGGTTTATGCGATCATTCAAGATGAATTGGGTCATGCGAACATTGCGTATCGTTTGCTCGAAGATCTCGGCGTGTCGAAACAGTGGTTGATGTACGGGCGCCAGCCGCATGAGTTCAAGCATCCGTATGGTTTTGATCAACCGCTGGAGAATTGGGCCGAAATGGTGGTTGCCAACGGATTTTTTGATCGCGCCGGCATCACGCTGCTTGCCGACGTGCACAAGAATTGTTCGTACGGCCCGTGGCAGCGCTCGCTCACTAAAGTCGATCGCGAAGAAGTTTTGCATTTGCGCCACGGCGAAAGCTGGATGAAGCGCCTCGCCAAAGCCGGCGGCGCGGCAAAAGAAGCGTTGCAGCGCGCAGTGGATTGGATGTTTCCGACGACGCTCGAATGGTTCGGTTTGCCGGACAATATGAAAAAGCACAACGACCAGATCGAGTACAAATTGAAGGGCCTCACCAACGATCAGCTTCGCCAAGTGTGGATGAGTTCAACCGTGCCGTTGTGTGAAACCTGCGGCCTTAAAGTGCCGGCGCATTTTGACGCGGAGAAAAAAGAGTATATTATTGATTACGAATTTCCGGTGCAATACGATCCGCAAGCCAAGCGCTGGCTTTTTAACGAACCGATCACGTGGGATCAAGTTTTCCAACGCTGGAAAGCGCGCGGCCCGATGAATCAAACGTATGTCAACATGCTGCAGGGCGATAAAACCGGCACGTTCGGCGGCTTGCACTGGTCCGCGTGAAAATTTTATTGACCGGTCACAGCGAGTGACCGGTCAATTTTACCAAAGATGATGCTTGATTCAAAAACAATTTTGTCCGCTCTCGCCGAAGTTACCGATCCCGAAATGCCGATCAGCATTGTCGACATGGGGATGATTTACGATGTTCGGGTCGAGCGCAATCAGGTAGAAGTGGATATGACGTTCACCGCCATCGCGTGTCCGGCGATGGAAATGTTGATTTCCGACGTCAAAGAAAAAGTTGCGGCATTGCCCGGCGTGGCCTCGGTGCAAGTGAATGTCGTGTGGAATCCGCCGTGGACGAAGAGCCGGCTCAGCGCGCAAGGCCGCGACATTTTGCAGAGCTTTGGCGTCGCGGTGTAAGCGTTCACCGATTGGTTGTGATAAAAAATTTTGATGGCCCAATGAAACCGACAACAATAAAATGGCTCACGAGAGCGGGTGTGCTCTTGCTTTTTTATTGGTCATGCAGTGGCCACGGCTCGCGAGCCCGCGACGAAAGCGCGCTCGACGCCGCACCGGAGCCGGTGCACGGATTTAAAGAAATCCAGAAAAATCTTTTTTATCCGGAGTTTGCCCGCAAAGACGGCGTGGAAGGCAAGGTTCTCGTTGCCGCGGTTATCAGCGAAACCGGGGAGGTGATCGAAGCTCAAATCATCGAATCCCTGGGCGCCGAGTGTGATAAAGAGGCGATTCGGGCGATTCAAAGCGTGGCGTGGAAACCGGCAACGAAAAACGGCGCGCCGGTGCGGTCGCAAATTTCGATTCCAATCTATTTCAAGCTGCAAAAAATGCATCCCAATAATTAATCAAAACAGGAAAGCGCGCCCGCTATGTCCGCAAAACAAATTTACGAAGTCTTTGCCCGTAAAGCGCATGAAGAACCGATCATGCACGTTGGCAGCGTTAACGCCCCCAATGATGAATTGGCGAAAGTTTACGCCTGGACCGCTTACGACGAAGAAAAATGGCTGGAAATGTGCGTCGTACGGCGCAGCGAAATCATTCCGGTGCTGAATCCGGAGGACAAGCCGATTTGGGGAAACTGATCGTGCAACGTGGAACGCGCTCAGATTCAAAGACCGTTTCACGTTACACGAAAATCATTAACACAAAAATATGAATACACAAAGTTTTGCTTCTGCCAAAAACCTTTCCCCGGAGTGCCGCGAGGCGTTGCATGCGCTGCTGCTGGCAATGGCGGACACGAAAATGTTTCTTGGTTTTCATTATGGCGAATGGACTTTCGGGACGCCGGCGCTGGAAGCCGGCATTGCGGCGTGTTGCATGTCGCAAGACGAGTTCGGGCATTTACGGTTGCTGCATGGCTGTTTGAGTGCGCAGTTTGGCGACAGTCCCAGCGCGTTGCTGGAAAAGCGCACGCTGGATTCGTTTGCCAACGTGGCTTGTCTGGATCGGCCGCTGGTGAAATGGGCGGATTTTGTTGCGGTCAATCTTTTTGCCGACGGCGCGCTCACCGTTATTTTGAGCGGTTTGCAAAAATCGGCTTTTGCGCCGGTGGCGAATTTTGTTGATAAAATGGTCGAAGAAGAAAAGCATCACCTGCGTAATGCCCAAGGCTGGTTCCGCACGCTGGCAACGTACAATTCGCAAACCAAAGCGGCGCTCGAAGAGGCGAGCCGCTGGGCCCTCGCCCCCACCCTCGAATGGCTCGGCCCCGTTCATCACGCGATGCCGCAAACCCTGGAACAAAACGGCATCATCACCGCGTCGTGGGAAACACTGCGCCAACGCTTTCTCGATTGGGTCGGGGCGCTCGCTTATGATCAAAAAATTGCCATTGGGTTGGAACAAACCAACGGGCATTGGACGCCGACGTTTCCGCTGGATTTTTCGCAATGGAATCCGCGCGTCCGACGCTGCACGCCGACGCAACCGGAGGAGAAAATTCTCTATCATTTGCGCGGCAGCAAAAATGCCATTTTCAAACTTGGCGAGGCGTGAGCCTAATATGCAAAAAGCCAAGAGTAAAAAACAATTTGACAATATCGTGGACAACGTGTGTTGTCCATTTTGCGATTCCACGGCGACGCGACGTGAGGCGAATTTCGGCACGACGCTGGGTTATGCGCAATTCTATTGCTTCCAGTGCCGCACACCGTTTGAATGGATTAAGTGGGACGAGCGCGCGCCAGAATCGGATTTGCCGCCATTTCTGCACCACTCATAAAAATCGGGACTCCCGAATTTAAGTCAAATTTGCGTCTGACCTATCATCGAAAATTTCATTCCGCCATTCTCGGCTACGATCGTGATCTGGTCGTGTGGCTGCCGCCGAATTATGAAAAACAGCCGGAAAGGCATTATCCCGTCATCTACGTGCATGACGGGCAAAATCTTTTTGATCCGGCCACAGCGTTTGCCGGTGTCGATTGGCAACTCGATGAGGCTGCCGAAGCTTTGATTCATGACCAAAAAATCGAGCCGCTGATCATCGTCGGGCTGTCGAACACGATGGGACGGCTCGAAGAGTACACGACCAAACGCGGGCACAAGTACGCGGCGTTCATCATCGATGAAGTGAAGCCATTTATCGATAAAACGTACCGCACACTCCCCGGCCGCGAGCATACTGCGGTGTGGGGTTCATCGCTGGGCGGGTTGATTTCTTTTTATATCGCCTGGTGGCATCCTGAAATCTTCAGCATGGCCGGTTGTTTATCCGGCACCTGGATGTGGGACAATGCGGCGGCGATTCGTTTCCTCGAGACGGCAACGCAGCCGGCGCCGGAGATAAAAATTTATCTCGACCACGGCAGTGAAGGCGCCGAAGGCAATCAAGCCTGGGTTTACCGCAGCATGCGCGACGCACTGATTCGCCGCGGTTTTCAGGTGGGAAAAAATTTGGCGTACTATTTTGGCGTCGGCGATGACCACAGCGAAGCGGCGTGGGCCAGACGAGTGGCGAGGCCGCTCAAGTTTTTCTTTGGAACAAAATGACGCCAGCGGATAAAATCCGTTTCGCCATTTTTCAATTTAAAAGGGAACCCACTTCGGTTCCCTTTTTTATTTGCGCAACGGCCATCGCCGCGGGACAATTCTGCTTATGGCGCGATTGTGGGTACTGTAACTGGCAATAAATCACCAGGAGCATGGAACGGCTTAAAATCGACGAGAAGATATGTACAACACGCTGCATGCGTTATTGCACCGGCCAGAAAAAGGCTGGGATCCTGTGCCGAATGAATACGCCGGAAAATATGCGGACGTGGAGTGGAGCAAAGTCAATGGCGAATTGATCGCGCAACTGGAAAACAAGATCGGCGGTTTTCAGGGCAAACGCATTTTGGATCTCGGCGGCGGTCCGGGCCAATACAGCGTCGCCTTTGCGCGGCGCGGCGCGGAAGTCACCTGGCATGACATCAGCCACAATTACCATCGCATCGCGCAGCGGCATGCCGAAGCCGCCGGCGTTAAGCTGAATTTTTCCCTGGGCTACCTGGAAGAGGCGAAAAAATTTCTTGCGCAGCCGTTCGATCTCGTGTTCAACCGCATCTGCTGGTATTATTGCAAAAATGATCGCGCGTTCGCCCGCTTGGTCTACAATCTGGTCAAGCCCGGGGGCGTGGCCTATATTGACACGAACAACACCGCGTTTGCCGCCATTCGCGGCAAAACCAAACTCATCTATTTTTTGAACAACCATTTCGCCTGGAAGGTCGGCCATCCCTTTCCGCCGTCGGGGAGAATCGCCCGCCTGTTTCGCCAATACCCGCTGGATGAACTGACGGAGGATTACTCGACCGGCCGCAACGATCGAATATTTTTTGTCAAAAGCACCCAGGCAAATGGCAAAACTTGAGTAGAATGCTTTCTTCCCATCTCATGCGCGCCAAATACTTAATCCGCTTCGACGACGTGTGCCCGACGATGAACTGGGAGACGTGGGCGGCGATTGAAAAAATTTTGCTCGAATTTAAAATTCAGCCCATGCTGGCGGTGGTGCCGGACAATCAAGATCCGCATTTGCAAGTCGCGCCGGCGCGGCCGGATTTCTGGGAGCAAGTGCGGCGCTGGCAGAGCCTCAGCTGGACCATCGGCTTGCACGGCTATCAACATCGCTACGTCACCACGGACGCGGGCATTGTCGGTTTGAATCGGTACAGCGAATTTGCCGGCCTCCCGGCGAGCGTGCAAGAAGCGAAATTGGAAAAAGGGCTGGCGATTTTTTCGCGCGAGCGGGTGCGCGCCGAAGTTTGGATCGCCCCGGCCCATTCTTTTGACGCCGCCACCGTGGCCGCGTTAAAAAAATTGCACATCAATTTCATCAGCGACGGCTTCTTCGTCTTTCCGCACTGCGAAACGAACGGTATGTTGTGGGTGCCGCAGCAACTTTGGGGTTTCCGCCGCATGCCCTGCGGCGTATGGACGGTGTGTTATCATCATAATGAGTGGACGGAGAAGGAAATCGTGCGGTTTCGTCATGATCTACAAAAATACAAAAATGCGATCATGGGTTTTCACGACGCCATTAACGCCGTTCCGCCACAGCGCCTCAAATATTTTGCAGCCGGCGTCAACGCGGCGTTTTGGGCGGCGATGACCATCAAACGCAAGCTGCGCCAATGGCAGCAGCGATAAAATCTCTCGCCATTTTCCCTGCATGGACTGTACATTCCGTAAAACCCGGCGAAACCTAATTACCCGAATACACATGTCACCCTGATCTTTCTCCGGTTTGTGACGGTGAAGAAACAAGTTTGGAATAGGCTTCATGAAGCGCAGTCAAATGCTCCGGGATGGGCGTTTGTTATCAGGCCTGCTCATCGTGATTATCGTTAGCGGCCTGTGGCTGCGGCTGTGGCGACTCGGTTATTTAAATTTTTGGGGTGATGAAAATATCACTGCCTTGGCCGTGCAGGGAATATTGGCGCACGGCTATCCGCGTTTTCCCTCCGCAATGATCTACCTCCGCTCGCTGCCGACCAATTACCTCGCCGCGCTCTCGGCAGCGTTGTTTGGCTTTCATGAGGTGGCGCTTCGTCTGCCAAGCGTGTTGTTCAGCATCGGTACCGTTCTCGTCATTTATAAACTTGGCCGGCGGGTGTTTTCGCGTCGCGTCGGCCTGGCCGCGGCGCTGGTGCTGGCGTTTTCCTATTGGGATTTGGAATTCGCCCGTCACGCGCGGATGTATGCGCCGTTCGCCTTTTTCTATACACTGGCGCTTTACACCATTTATCGCGGCGTGGTCGAGCGAGACCGGCGCTGGTTTTTGCTCAGCCTTCCCGTTGCGCTCATGACGGTGTTGCTGCATGAGCTGGGCGGCGTCGTGGCCTTGTTGTATTTGGCGTTGATCACGCGGCGGCAGCAAAACCGCTTGCCACGCACGCCATTGTTCATCGCTGCCGTGATGCTCATATTATTGGCCGGAATGCAATTCGTTCTCGTGCAATTCGGCTTCGGCATTCCAGAGCATCTTGCGCAAAAAACAGCCGGAGGGTTTTCCTTCTTGGACGGCGGTTTGCAGTTGCGAAGTTTTCTTCAGTTGCCGACGGTGCCGACGGCTTTAGCCGGGTCGCCTTCGTTGTTGTGGTCCGGCCTGGCCGCGCTGTTGGCTGGCTGCTGTTTTTTCGCCAAAAAAATTTACCCGGGAGAAT
This sequence comes from uncultured Cytophagia bacterium, assembly GCA_964631505.1. Classification (GTDB taxonomy): domain Bacteria; phylum Zhuqueibacterota; class Zhuqueibacteria; order Zhuqueibacterales; family Zhuqueibacteraceae; genus Zhuqueibacter. The sequence continues at coordinate 26,234 of CAZVZZ010000009.1, read as the reverse complement.
ATTGGAAGCCGGTGGCGTTGACAAGCGTTGTGCTGATTCTGGTGCTGCATCAAATTCTGCTGGCAGGAATCGTTTTATTATTTTATCTGCTGTTTTCTGAAGACGGCTTGCACAGTCTGGCGCGGCGTGAGATTCGGATACTCGCCGCTCTCACGTTGCTGGCCGCCGCTTTCTGGACGGCATACGGGCTGTTCCATCCGCCGGTTAGCGCCGGCGCCTGGTTGGAGCGCAGCAAAGAACTCCTTAAAAGCAGCGCCGGCTTGCCGAAGCTTTATTATCTATGTTTTCTTTCTGCATTTCCTCTCATGGCATTGGTGGTGGGCGGCGGACTTCTAAGGCTCTTTTATTTAAGCGCGCAAAACCGCGAGCAAACTGAGGGGCGCCGGACCCAAGCCTTCTTCATTTTCATCGGCTTTGTCATGCCGCTGTTCGCCGCCGGCTTCATTAAAACCGAATGGATGGAATATCGCCTGAATTTCCATTTAAACCCGCTGTTTGTGCTGATCTACGTGTTTGCCGGCGCGGAAATATTTCGCGCGGCGCGGCAATGGCTCAATCACCGTCAGGCAAAAACAAGCTGGCGCCTTGCCGTGCCGGTGCTCATCGGCCTCGTTCTGGCCGGTTGCTGCGAACAAATTTATCCGGGGCGGATTTATGCGTTGTTGAGCCGCGATTACGGCGATCCGGTGGATTATCGCGTCGCGCCTGGTTCGCATTTTCGCTTGATGCCCGATCATCAAGCCACTGCCGCTTATGTCCAAAAAAATCGTCAGGCCGGCGATATCATCATCGCCATGGATTGGCTCGCGCAACGCAATTACCTGGGCCATATTGATTACTGGTTGCGCTCGGATGCATTTGCTTATCAATCATATTATAACGAGCAAAACTACTTCGACATTTATACCGCCACGCCGGTGGTGGCGTCGGTCGCAGCGCTGCAAAAAATCATTGCCGAACGGGCCGGGCGGCGAATCTGGATCATCACCGCCTCACCGAATACGGCGATTCAGCTTCACATCTCCGCCGAGATATTGAATTATTTGGACACGCTAAAGTCAGATCTTGCTTTTACCGGCCGCGACAAAAAATCCGTGGTTTATTTGTTGCCGGCGCTAGCCCCACCGACCGCCTTATCCGGCCTTCGCGCCTCGCGACCAGCGCCATGAAAATCACGATGGCGACTCCTCAGCACAATTCAAAATAAGAGATACGCAATTTCAGGCGATTGCCTGTAACCAATTGGTGCGTGTGTGAGTTGAGAGCTAAGTGCTGTTGAAGGATTTCAAACCACTTATTCACGATCGGCGCCAATTCGTCCCTCCGCCTTATCCGACCACGGCCTTTTGCGCCTCGTTACTGCAGTTCAATCCCATGAGCATTTATTTGTACAATTCAAAATAAAAAATCCGCAGTCGCAATTACCTGCGAGTAATTTATTGGCGAGAGAGAGACAGGAGCCAAGTACCGTTAAAGGACTTTAACTATGGAAATACTTGGCCAAAAACAGAATCTGGCTGTAACGCCAAAAGTTTACCGTTTACCGGATGGCGCCTTGCCGCAATCAGGCCGGACATTCATGCTGGAATCGTTCAGCCCATTGCTGGGACAGGTGTATAGAAAAATCGGTAAAGTGCTGGATAGCCGCGTCCCGGTGTTGCTTCAAGGCGAAACCGGCACGGGCAAGGAATGCCTTGCCCGTATCGTTCATCAAGCCGGCAAGCAACGCTTCGGGCCTTTTATCGTCGCCCAATGTTTAGCCGCCTCGGAAGAACAGCTTGCGAAAGAGTTGTTCGGAACGACGGCCACCCAACGGGGTAAACTGAGCGAAGCCGAAGGTGGAACCATTTTTCTAAAAAATGTGGACGCCCTGCCCCCGGCTCTGCAGTTTCGACTGCTCCGCCTGCTGCAGGAAAGGACGCTCTGCCCTCCAGAAAGCCCCGCGTCCAGAAAGATCAATCTACGCCTCATCGCTGCCACCAAAAAGAATTTGGACTCCGAAGTCGCGGCCGGCCGCATACGGCAGGATCTTTATTATCGGCTCACCGTTTATCAATGCGACCTGCCGCCACTGCGCGAACGCCATCAAGACATTCCCCAATTTATCAATCATTTTTCGCGCCGCTTTGCTGAAGATACCGAGCGCGAGCCGCTGGTTTTTACGCCGCGGGCATTGGCGCAGTTGGAAGCGTACGACTGGCCGGGAAATATTCGCGAGCTGCGCCGCGTGATTTTGTATTCGATTTATTCGAACTTGCAGCGCAACAAAGAGGAACGGACCGTCGAGCAAATCAAATGGGCCGACAACAAAGGCTACGATCAATCGCCCGAGGACAGCACGCAAAGTTTGACGATCAAGCTGCAACAAGAGGCAAGGAAGCCGATGAGCATTCAAATTTAAAAATAAACCGGCGCCACGTTGTTGTGGCACCACATAGTAAAACGCAATTCAATAACGGTCTTTGCCTCAGCAAGGAGATTTCATCATGGATTTTGAAAAACTCCAACTCAAGGAACACGTCCGGATTATTCAAAAGCATCGCCGGCTTGTCATTTTGTGCATTTTCGCGGTGTTGACCCCGCTACTCGTTATGCTCCTGAGCTCCAAATCGGAGTATCGCGCCTCGATCGCGCTGGAAGTTTCGGACAATTCCATCGCCAGCTTGTTGAGCAACAACATCAACGTCAGTCCGGATCTGACGGTGGCAAACTACATGGATTTGATCGCCAGCCAGAGCTTCGCGAGCCGAGTGGTGCATGGGATGGCAAATGATAGCGTTGGGTTGGCCGCCACCGAACCGGCCGGCGTCACTTCATTCCTGACCGGCTTGTTCAGCCGTGATGAAAAAATCGGGGATAAATTGCAGAAAGACGCCGTTATCGAATTGCTCAAAAAATTGCAGGTCGATCATCGCGGCGGCAATATGATCAAAGTTTCATATTTGTCAACCGATCCCGACAAAGCCTACCGCATCGTCAAGAACGTCGGCGAGCAATTCCGCGCACTCAATCTGGAAATGATTCAAAAGCGCGTCGAGGTGTTGCGCGCTTATTATCAGGATCAACTGGATCGTTCCTATCAAAACCTCATCGAAACGGAAGACCAGTTATCGGAATTTCGCCGGGCGCACGGTCTCACTTCCGCCAGCCGCGAAAATCAGCGTCTCGGCGAGCAACTGGATAATCTGGAAAATCAAATCATCGAAATTTCCGGTCAGCAAAAATTGGCCGAATCGCGCTTTGACGCGCTCGACCAGCAGTTGAACAAACTCTCTTCCAAAGCACCGAATAAAATCAACATGGCGTTGTTGCTGCCGCGTATCGACGAGCTTAAACGCCGGCTGGTGGCGCAAGAAAGCCAGTTGAATGCGCAATCGGCAAATTATACGGACAAGCATCCGCGCATACAGAGCCTGAAGCACGACATCGAGAATACCATTCAGGAGTTGCGCCGGCTCGGTGCCAATGCCGCCCCCGGCGACACCGCTTTGGCCGGGGATCAAGCCATGGTCTGGTATAATCTTTACATCGAGCGCCTGTTGACGGAAATTGAAGTGAGCAATCTGCGCACGCGCAAAGAGGGTATGGAAAAAGTGGCCGCGGACTTTCGCGGCCGCCTGCTCGCGGCCGTGCCGGAGGAAGAGCAGGAAGTCATCAAGCTCGGCCGGGAGCTGAATGCCGCGAATGACGCGCATCAGGCCATGGTCGGAACCTACGAAAGAATTCGCACGCTTGATGCGGAGAAGGCCATCAACGTCAACATTCTCGAGCCGGCGCAACGTCCGCTCGAGCCGCAACCGCGCAACCGCAAATTTAAATTTCTCATGGGACTGTTCGTCGGTCTCGTGCTCGGCGTCGCGCTAGCCTATCTGAAAGAGGCGCTGGATCGTTCGGTGAAAACCAACGAAGAAGTTGAGCGCAAGCTCGGCTTGCCGGTGCTCGGCAGTATTATTGATTTCAACGTGCCCGCTGGGAGACGCCGCGGCGTTTTCGGCGCCAATGGGCCGGAACCGGAACCGAACTTGAAAGACAAAGTGATTCCGCTGGATGCACCGTATTCCGAAGCAGCGGAAAATTTTCGTACACTGCGCGCCAACACCGTTTTGTTGCTGGCGGAATTTCAGGGCCGCCGCGTCATCATGGTCACCAGCCCGGGCAGCGGCGAAGGCAAATCCACCGTGGCAATGAATCTTGCCGCGAGCTTCACGCTGTACGGCACCAAGACGCTGCTGCTGGATACGGATATTTATAACCCGACGATGCACTTGCGCCTCGGCGTCAAGCCGAAAATGGGCTTATCCAATTGGCTGGCGGAAGAAATTACGCCGGACACCATGCGCAATAAAATTACGCTAAACGGCTCGGCGCTGGATTTTATTCCGACCGGCACCGGTAAAGTGACGTTTCAAAAATTGGCGATCACTTCCAAAATGCAATTGCTGCTGGCCAATTTACGGGAGCAATACGAAGTGATCATCATCGACGCGCCGCCGGTGCTGCCGGTTTCCGATCCGCTGCTGCTGGTGCCGTATGTCGATCTCGTGCTCGTGGTGGTGGAATCCGGGCGCACCGAAATGGACGCGGCGCGGCAGGCGGTGAAAATTTTGCGGCGAGCCAAAGCCGCCGCTGCCGGCGTCGTGCTCAATCGTGTGTCGCTGCCGGAAGGTTACAGCACCGGCTCATATCGCCGGTCGCGGCCTCTGCTACCCGCCAATGCGGCCTCTGTGCAGGTGGAGCTGTAGGCGTAGCGCACATTCACAAGCTTTGTAAATTTTAAATGTACACTGCACAAAACGGCTCACATTTGTAGTGTTGAGTTACGCTATAATAAGTTTTACTATTTTAAGTCAATAAATTTTCATGTTATTGAATCAACCCGCGGCGCGGGTCAATCTTTATTTCATTATAGCGGCGCTGCTCAGTTCGTTCGTCGTGGCGGTTGTGATCGCACAGGTTTCCGCGGGCATCGCCGCGGGTTTGATCCTCGGCGCAATTCTCGCGATTGTCGGCTTCGCACAGTACGAAGTGTTGATTCATGCCATGATCGTGCTGTTGCCGCTGCAATCTTCCGTGCCGTACGGCCTGAAGCTGCTCGGCTCATTCAACGCTTTCAACGGTCTCGCCGCGGTCATCTTCGGCGTTTGGGTGGTCAATGCCGTGCTTCAGCGCGAGCGGCTGTTGAACTGGAGCGGCATGAATTTCGTGCTCGTATTGTTCGTGCTGGTTTGTTTGGCCGCGCTGTTCAAGAGCGTTGATTTTGGCGGCACGGCATTTATGGAAGAGCAGATCAACCCGTTTAAACGCTGGATCACGCCGATGCTGCTGTTCTTCCCCATTGCCAATGCGCGCTTCTCGCGGCCGGCCATCAAGCGCATGGTCGTCACCGTGATCATCATGCTGGCGGTCGTCGCGCTGTGGACGCTCAAAGATCTGTACAACGTCGGCTGGGAAGAAATCAGCGAAGAGAATCGGGTCGGCGGGCCATTCGGCTTCGGCGCGGAAAACGATCTCGCCGCCTTCTTCGTTTATTACTCGGTGCTGGCGCTGACCATCGGTCTGTTTATCAAAAAAACTCAGCACCGTCTTGTGCTGCTCGGCTTGTTTTTAACGAGCACGATTCCGCTGTTGCTCTCGTTTTCACGCGGCGCTTATATGGGCATCGCCGTCGCTTTACTGTTTGTGGCACTCGCCCGTTTTCGCTGGATGCTGCCGATACTTGCTTTGGCCGCCGTGTTTTATGAATTCTGGACGCCGGAAACCGTGCAACAGCGCGTCAGCAGTACGCAGGTCGTGTCCAACGAAGTCGTCGGCGGCCGCATTCCTTCGCCGAACGATCCGGAGCGTTATTTGGAGCCGAGCGCGGCGTTGCGTATGCGCATCTGGCGCGGCGCCTATCGCATCATCGAAAAGCATCCGTTTGGCGGCATCGGCTTTGGCGTTTTTCCACACGCGATTCCAGAGTACGCGAACATGGAGCCGAAAATGGATGCCCACAACGAATACTTGCTGATCACGGCGGAAACCGGCGTCGGCGGTCTTGTCGCCTTTCTGTTGATATTGGGCGTGCCGTTTTATTCTATGCTGAAAATTTATCGCACCTCCGGCGACCGCTTCATTCGCGGCTGGATGCTCGGCGCGATGGCCGGCATCTGCGGCATGATCGTGGTTAATATTTTCGGCTCCCGTTTTGGCCGCGAAGAACTGGTCGGTTTATACTGGGTAATGCTGGGGTTGACTTACGCTTACATTTATCTACGGCGTAATCGTATGAAGGGCATTGCGGAATGCCGGTATATGAATGCGGCTGAGGCGACGGCAAAGATCACTTAACACTTTTTGGATCCACCTCACACTCCTCGACGAGTCTCGCCTGATTGTCCGTCTCCCGCGACAATCTTAGCGCCATCCAAACTCCGGGAGGAATGTTTGGCGCGGCCAGGCTGGATTTCAAGCCGGCAACATGATGAAAGGCATTTCATCCGTGAGACTCCAACACCTGTGCTGCGGCGCGCTGCTCATCGGCTTGCTGCTTGAAAAAAGCTTTTTCCTGCAAACGGCAATGGCGCAGCAAACTACCGTGTCCTTAACGCAATCGCTCCGGCAGATGTTCTTTGGAAACAACCGCGCGTCGCGGCAAACAGTCGCGGAAAGCGGAACCGTGCTCGTTAAACAACGTAATCCGCGTCTTGAAGTTTGGGCGGTTGGCGATGCTTCGAAGATTTTGCCGAACGATCCGCCACAGTTGCAAAATTACGTTTGGAACGGCGCCACACGAACGATTTCGCTGCACAGCGGCCGCAATGAAGTTGTCGCCTTTCAACTGATTCTCTCGCCGCAAAAAAATATCTCCCACCTCACCGTTGAGCTGCGCGAATTGCGCAGCGCCTCGAGCAAGATTACGGCGCCGCACCTCTCGCTCTTTCGCGAATGGTACACGCCCGTCAAATCGAAAAACCGTCCGGGCAGCACCGGCACCAATGACTACCCCGACGCGCTGATTCCGTTTGTTGATCCATACGCTGATTCCACCAAGCCGGTCGGCGCGCCGTTTAATTTAATCGCCGGCCGCAACCAACCCGTGTGGCTCGATATTGATGTCGAGCCAACGGTCGCGCCGGGTGATTATCAAGGCCCGTTGCTGGTGCTCGCGGGCAGCGACACCTTGGCGCGTCTCACGGTCAAGCTCACCGTGTGGAATTTCACTTTGCCGGCGGCCTCACATCTCCAGGCTTTCGCCGATCTTTACGGCCATCGTTTCACCAAAGGCGAAGAAGTGCCGTGGGAGCTTTCGGAGCAAACCTGGCGCGTTTTGCGGCATTACGAAAAAATGGCGCATGCGCACCGCTTCGTCAACGGCCATTGGGGTTTGGAGCCGCATCTGCAATTTGATAAAAATGGAAATCTCTTTCGCGCCGACTGGCGCGCCTACGACGCTTATTTGGGCAAGGTGATCGATGGCTCCTTATTCGAGGACAAAACCCCGGTCGCAATTTGGGAAGCGCCGATTCGCGAAAACTGGCGGCGCGAATTGAGTGAAATCGATCGCAACGCTATTCGAACGTATTGCGCCGAAATCGAAAAGCATTTTGTGGAAAAAAATTGGCCGATTCAATCGACCTTCGTTTACGTGATTGACGAGCCGCAAGCGAAGGATTTTCCGACGATTCAGCGCTATGCGGAGGCGGTTCGTGCCGGTTCAAAAAAATTGCAATTCATGTTGACCTATCCGGTGACCGAAGAGTTGAAGCCTTACGTTGACCTGTGGGCGATCTTCGCCGGGCATTATTATCCGCCGCAGGTGCAGAGCGAGCAAAAAGCCGGCAAGCGCGCGTGGTTTTATCAAGCGTATGCCGAGCCGTTCGCCGGGCTGGAAGTGCTCGACACCTACGGCCTCGCATTTCGCACGTGGCCGTGGATCGCGTGGAAATATAAAGTCGATGGCGTTTTTTTCTGGGCGTCAAATTTTTGGTCCGACGCGCCGTATCAGCAGCTCGACGGATATTCCGGCGACGGCCAGGGGCTGTTGTTTTATCCGGGCCGCAAACTGCCGCAAATCGGTTTGCCGGCGATTGACGGGCCGGTCAGCTCATATCGCATGAAACTCTGGCGGCGCGGTTTGCAAGATTACGAATATCTCTGGCTGCTCGCGCAACACGGCCAGGCGCAATTGGCGAATGCGGCTGTTGATGCGCTGATCAGCAGCGCGCTGTGCGAGCAATTTGATGCTCAGGGAAAATTTGAAGAAGGCCGCTACGCCGGTTGGTGGGAAGATCGCCGCCATCCGACGCTGCAGCAATGGGACAAAGATCCGCGGCGCTGGTACGAAACGCGCGTGCGTTTGGGCGAAACGTTGCATCGAAGCGCGAGGTGAGGCGTGCCAGAAAAAATTCGCGTCGTGTATCTTGCCGACAAGCTCGATCTGAGCGGCACGCCGCTGCAAATCGTCGAGCTGGCGCTGCATCTCGACCGCCACAAGTTTCAGCCGCATTTCATCGTGCTCTCATTTATCGATGAAAAAATTCGCGCGCGCTTGGAGAAAAATAAAATCGGTTATGACGCTCTGGGCCGTGACAATTGGGTAAAAGCCGCGGCATGGCGCGATCTGCGAAAACTCTATCGCCTGTTCCGGCAGCAGCGGCCGCAGGTGATTCATGCTTATCTGGCCACGAGCAACGTGCTCGCGGCGCTGGTCGGCGCGCTGGCGCGCGTGCCGGTTAAAATTTCCAGCCACCGCGATCTTGGCGGCTTCGATGGCAAATGGATCACGCGCCTCAACCACTGGACCGACCGCCGCTTGATCGATTGCGTCACCGTCAACTGCGCCGCGGTGCGCGAGGCGCTGGTCAAACGCTCCGGTCTGGCGCCCGATGCGATTGCGGTTCTTTACAATGGCGTCGATCTCGAAAAAATTGACCGCGCCAATCGCCGTGAGGCCAAACGCACTGAGCTTGGCTTGCAACCGGAAGATCTTGCCGTCGCGCTGATCGCGAATTTTCATCCGGCTAAAGGCCATCGCTATCTCATCGAAGCATTCAATCGGTTGGCGCCGCGTTTCCCCAATGCGCGCTTGCTACTTTGCGGTTATTGCAACGATGCCGCCCTGCGAAATTCGTTGCAGCAACTCGTCGTTGCCGCCGGAACGGAAAAGCAGGTTTGGTTTTTAGGCTCACGGCAGGATATTCCGGAAATTGTGCATGCCATTGACCTGCTGGCGGCGCCATCACTTTCGGAAGGATTCTCCAATTCGATTTTGGAAGCGCTGGCCGCCGGCAGACCCGTCATCGCTTCGCGCGTCGGCGGCAACCTGGAGCAAATCATCGACGGTCTGAACGGCTATCTCGTTCCGCCCGCTGAAAGCATCGGCCTCGCCAACGCGCTGGAAAAATTATTATCTTCGCCGGAAAAACTCCGGCACATGGGCGAAGCTGCAAAAGCCCGCGTTCGGCAACAATTCAGCGCCGAGAAAATGGCAGAGGCGCATCAGCAGCTTTACGGCAAGTTGTTGCAACGCCAGGGCCAGCTTTGAAATTTTTGGAATCATGATGACACCGTGATTTAAATCAAAATTTTTGCACCGATTCGGTTAAAAGGTTACAAAAAATATCGGGAGCAGTTTTGTTAGGAAAATTTTTACGACAATTTTCGCATTACTCAATCGGGCAATTTTTGGTGTTGATTTCAACATTCATCTCGTTTCCGCTCCTGACCCGAATTTTCTCGGTGGCGGATTACGGCGTGATGAATTTGATCTCCAACGCGCTGCTCATTTTTCTCGCGTTTTCCAAAGGCGGGTTGCAGAACAGCATCGTACGGTTTTATGACGAGTTTTCGCGCAACAAACAGAAGCGGGAAAAACTAACGCTGATCACTTCGCTGCTGTATGGCGGTTTGGGCTTCGCACTCGGCGTCACGTTGCTGTGCATGCTCGCGATCACGTTTGTGCCGGAAAGCTGGCTCGGGGAAAACGGCACGCGCTATCTGTTGCTGATCAGTTGCGGATTGATTTTTCTGCGCGCCGCCGAAAGCCTGTTGCTCGGCTTTTTGCGTGCCGAGCAGCAAACGGTTTTTCTCAACGGCTATAAAGTGGTGAGCAAATATCTCCACCTCGGCGCCGTGCTGCTGTTCGTGTTTTATGTGTCAAGTTCGTTGACTGGTTTCTATTGCGCGCAGATGGTGGGCATGCTTCCCGCGCTGGCCGTACTGGTGCTCTGGCGCTATAAAAAAAATGCGCCGGATCATCGCTTATGGTCCGGAGAAGTTTTTCGGCGCGCGCTGGTTTACGGTTTTCCGTTGATCGGCTTCGAGCTGGTTTCCATGCTGCTCGCCTATGCCGATCGTTATCTCATTCAATATTATCAGGGCGCCGAAGCCGTCGGTTTATACAGCGCCGCTTATAATATGGTCGATTATGTCAAAGACCTGATCGTCGTGCCGCTCTCCACTGCGGTGATGCCGATTTACATGAAAGCCTGGTTCAAAAAAGGGCCGGAGCGCACGCAGGAGTTTCTGCGGCACGCGCTGCGCTCCTACACGTTGCTCGCGGTGCCGCTGATTTTTGGCTGCACGCTCATCGGCAAAAATTTCATTCAAGTGCTGGCTTCCGAAAAATTTGTCGACGGCCACATCATCATTCCGTGGGTGATGACCGGCCTGATGATTAACGGCGCGCTGCCGATTCTGGCCGCGGGTTTGTATATTCAGGATCGCACCAAAACTTTGGTGGGATTGTTGGCAGCAACTTCGCTCATTAACGTCGTCGCCAACTTTATTCTCATTCCAAAATTCGGCATTGAGGGCGCGGCCATGGCAAAAATGTTCAGCTACCTGCTGCTGGCGACGCTGGCAACCTATTACGCAAACCGCATTGTGAAATTTCCGATCGCGTGGAATGCGCTGGCCAAATACGTGATCGCCGGCATCGTCATGTATGCCGTCGCCGCTCTTGTGCGTTTTCAATCGCCGATCATCGAGCTTGCCGCCGAATCCGGCGTCGGTGCCGCGATTTATTTCGCCTTCGTCTTCGTCATCGACGGCGGCCTCCGCAACAAAACATTGAGCGTCGCCCGCGAGCAGCTCGAAGAAATGACGCAGTGAACAGTGGCGCAACATTTATGTTGCGCGTAATGGATGATGAACCGGAAGAGCCGCTCAACATAAATGTTACGGTACGGCGTAAAATCATAATGACCCGGGATAAAGAACAGGAAAGAGTGGCGCAAGATAAATCTTGCGCCACACCGCGGATGGCGTTCATTCTCTCCCAGTTTCCGTTAGTGGATGAAACGTTCATTCTGCGCGAAATGACGGCGCTGGCGGAGGCTGGTTTTGATTTTGATCTTTATGTGTTCAAAAAATCACCGCGCACCGTCGTACAGCAAGCCGCGCAAAAGCTGATGCCGCGTCTGATTTACCGCCGCTATTTCTGGTCGTGGGAAGTGCTGGCGGCGCAATTCCATTTTCTGCGGTGCGCCGCGCCGGCTTATTTCGGCACGCTGTTCATCTTCATCGCCGAATTGTGGAAACATCCCAAAATTCTGGCGAAAGGCCTCGCGTTATTTCCCAAAGCCGTTTGTTATGCGCGACTGATGCAGCAGCGGCAGACGGTTCATGTTCACGCGTTCTGGGCGACGTTTCCCTGCAATATCGCGTGGATCGCGCATCGTCTGCTCGGCGTACCGTTCAGCTTCTCGGCGCACGCGCACGATCTGTATGAATACGAATGCATGGTCGGTCGCAAGCTGAGCGCAGCCAGCTTTGTGATGACTTGCACGCAATACAATCTCGGCTACCTCTCGAAGCTGGTGCCGGAGAAAAAGCACGCCGTCAAGCTGATTTATCACGGGCAGAACTTAGCGCCGTATCGCGAAGATGCGAAGCATCGCGAGCCGCCGGGCAAAGTTTTTCGCATTCTCTCGATCGGCACGTTTTATAAAACAAAAGGCTTTGACACGCTCATTGCCGCCTGCGCCCTTTTGAAGCAGCAGGGTTTTCCGTTTCAATGTAAAATTGTCGGCGATGGCAGAGAACGCGAACAACTCGAGCGCCTCATCAACAAACACGCGTTGCAGGAGCACGTGACGCTGCTCGGCTATTTGCCGCAGGAAGAAATTCGCCCGCTACGGCGCTGGGCCGATGTTTTCATCTTGTTACCACGGCCGTATTTGCATTGGGGTTTGCCGAACGTTTTTATCGAAGCGCTCGCTTCCCAATTGCCGGTGATTGCCACGCCGCTGAACGCGATCGGCGAGCTGGTCAAACACGAAGAGACCGGACTGATCGTTGAAAGCGACAAACCCGAAGCCGCCGCCGCCGCGATCATCCGCATGCAGCGCGAGCCCGAGTTGCGAGAACGCATGACGGACGCAGGCCAGAAAATGGTTCTACAGCTTTTTGATGAGCGTCGTACTTCGGCGCAGCTTTGCGGCTTGTTTGCCGAGCGGGTCCCTCGGCAAGAAAGCACGCGAGAGGCAAAAGCAGTGCATGAAGAAATTGTAGACTGACGGGTTCATCCACTAACCGGCACCCAATAAGTGCCCTACGGATAAAAAGCAATCCACGGATATTATCCGTGGGGCATTAAAATCGAAACGCGAATTAGAATTTAACCCATGCGGCCCGTCAACGTGATGCACATTATCGAAGACCTTGAAAACGGCGGCGCCGAACGCGTTTTGGTCACGCTGGTTTCCGGCCTCGATCCGCAACGCTTTCGCCCCGTGGTTTGCTGCTTGGCGAAGAAAGGGCGCATGGCCGCGGAGTTGGAAGCACGCGGCATTTCAGTGACGCCGCTGAACAAACGTCCGAAGATTGATCTTGCGATGCTGTTGCGTCTGCGGCAAATGATGCGCGCGCAAAAAATCGCCATCGTTCACACGCATGTCTTCACTGCCAATTTGTGGGGCCGCTTGGCCGCGCTATTGGCGGGCGTGCCGGTGTTGATCACGCACGAGCATTCCACCTTCACGGTGGAAAATCGCTTTCGCCGCGGGATTGAAGCCGTGCTCATGCGGCGCACGCATAAAATGATAGCGGTCTCGGAAAATTTGCGCAGCCGCCTGGTGAGCGAAGGCGGTTTTGCTCCGGGCGCGGTGCTAACGATTCACAACGGCCTGCGTTTGCACGAGTCAGCGTGGCGCGCCGCGCGGCGGGAGCAATTGCGGCAGGAACTCGGGTTGAAAAAATTCGCTCACGTCATCGGCACGGTGGGCCGTTTCGAGCCGCGCAAGAATTATCCTTTGTTGATGGCCGCGATGCAGATGGTGTTGCAACGGCATCCGAATACCGCGCTGCTCATGATCGGCGCCGGGCCGGAAGAGGAAAAATTGCGGCAGCAGGCGCGCAACGCCGGAATGAACGAACAAGTTATCTTCACCGGTTATCGCAGCGACATTGCGGATTTACTTGGCGTGATGTCGACGTTCTGTCTGTCGTCAACGACGGAAGGTATTTCGATGGCGATACTAGAGGCCCTGCTGGCAGGTGTACCGGTTGTCGCCACGCAAGTCGGCGGCAATCCGGAAATCATTCCGGACCGCACATTCGGTATTCTCGTGCCCTCGGGAGATGCAACGGCGTTGGCTGAAGCGTTAAACGAAACGTTATCCAATCGAGATGATGCGCTCAAAGCGGCGTTGCGCGGCCAAGCTCGTGTTCGTGAATTGTTTAGTGAAGAGCACATGATTCGGCGAATTGAAAAACTTTATGCTGACTGTTTGAAAGAAGTCGGGATGGATATGGTGTGATCCTGAAAAATCCAAACGTTTTTAGCAAAGCCCGTGAATTGAAGAATCCCACGATTAAAGCCCTTCATCTGCGGGGTTCTGCAATCCGTGGGAAACATTAGCGGCGCAAAAGAATGCGTTTCGTTCGTGTTGTAGGTAAATAAAATTATATTTTTAAACAAATCAATGCGTCGTGACCATGTCATCACGTTAATGTATCACAACATCACGCTCGGCCGCCAACCAATCGCGTTTCGGGAATGGCAACCGGCGTATGACGTCAGCCGCGCAGCGTTTCTGGCGCAGTTGGAACACATTCGGGCGGCGGGTAATCATCAAGTTACGGTAACTTTTGACGACGGCTACCGCAGCCTTTATGAAATGCAGGTAGAATTAACGGAGCGCAGGCGAATACAGTGCGCTTGTTTTATCACCACCGCTGCCATCGGGCAGAACGGCATGTTGAGCCGGCAGGAAATTCGCGCGCTCGCCGCAGCCGGCATTCGAATCGGCGCCCATTCGCATTCGCACATTTTTCTGGAGAACTTAACCGCAGCACAATTGCAGGCGGAAGTGCTGGCGCCCAAAAAAATTCTCGAGGATATCAGCGGACAAGAAGTCACGAGCATGTCACTGCCGGGCGGACGATATGATCGACGCGTTGTCGAGTATGCGGCGCAAAACGGCTATCAAGAAATTTACACCTCAATGCCAGGCGCGCGACGCCGCCGTCTCATTGCGCCGCCGGCGCTCGATCTCGTGCCGCGCTGGATCATCACCGGCAAAACTTCGATTCACGAGCTTACTTTAATTCTGCGCGCCAACGGTTGGCATTATGTAAAGCACCGCAGTTTGTACAACGCCGGGCGCGCCGGAAAATTTATATTAGGCAACTACGGATATCATCGTATGTGGCAAACGATTCAACATTGGACAACCTCAACCCGAAGCGAAAGGGTCACCTGATGAAACGACAAGGCATTCTCGTTATTTTAGCGACAGTTTTACTGGCGATCACCACTGTCGCGGCGCAGGACAGCACCATGACGGCCACCGAGCCGATGAACAAAGCGGCGTATCGTCTGGGTCCGGGCGACGTTTTATACATCGCCGCGCGTCCCGCCGCAGCCCTTACCGAAGTTGTCGGGCGCACCGAACCGGTCGGGCCCGACGGCCGCATCTCGTTTGATCTGATCGGCAGCGTCTACGTCGAAAACAAAACCAGCGACGAAGTCGACGCCGAGCTGACCAAGCTGCTGGGCGAATATATCAAAGACGTGGAAGTCACGGTGATCATCTCCAATTATGAAGCGAAGCGTGTTTTCATTTTCGGTGAAGTCGGGCGGCCGGGGAAATATCTGATCAAAAAGAACATGACGATCTTGGACGCGATCACCGAGGCCGGCACCCCGATGCGTAGCGCCAGCCTGCGTAAAGTCAAACTCGTCAAGAACAATTCGCTGGCGGGCAATCAGCAGATTCTGACCGTCGACGTCAAAAAAATTCTCAAAGACGGCGAGTTGAATCGCAACCTAATGCTCGCCGACGGTGACATCATCATGGTCAACCCGGACGGACTTTCCAAAGTCGGCTATTTCGTCGAGAAAATTTTCAATCCGTTGCGGCCCATCTTTTATTTGGGATTGGCAACGGGCCTGATCGGTTACGCGTTCTGACCGGGTCAATTCGCTTTTCGGCTGCAAAAGGGATGGCGGTCGGAATATGAGTCTGAATTTTCAACATTCATATTCGGGAGCTATCCATGCAGCTATTTTGGCAAATCGTTGTATGGCTCTGCATCGGCGCTTTGTTTTATACGTATTTGGGCTATCCCGCGCTGATGTATGTGCTCGCTAAATTGCGGGCAACTTATAAACGGCGTTTGCACCAACGGCCATACCTGGACGAGGCCGAGCGCCAAGCGTGGCCACAGATCACACTGTTGATTCCGGCGTACAACGAGCACAAGGTGATTCGCCAAAAAATCGAGAACGCGTTCGATCTCGATTATCCCAGCGATCGCCTCAAGATCGTTGTCGTCTCCGACGGTTCAACCGATCAAACGAATGCGATGATGGCCAGTTACGGCCCGCGGGAGATCGAGTTCATTCCACACTCGCCGCGCAGCGGCAAAACCAACGTGCTCAACGAGGTGATTCCGCAATTAACCGGCGATCTGATTGTACTCTCCGACGCCTCCGGCCTGCTCAAAACGGATGCCCTGAAAAAACTCGTCCGCCATTTCGATGATCCGCGCGTTGGCTGCGCTTCCGGCGTTTATATGTTTGGCGACGACGATGAATCGCTGCGCAGCCTCACGGAAAAAGTTTACTGGCGTTACGAAACCTTTTTGAAAAAACAGGAGAGCGGCGTCCACTCCACCATCGGCGCGCACGGCGCGCTTTACGGTTTTCGCCGCCACCTGTTCGAGAAATTCGAACCGAACACGATCAACGACGATTTCATCTTGCCGATGCAAATTATTCGCAAGGGCTATCGCGTGATTTATGAGCCGGAAGCCGTGGTTTACGAAATTGCGTCGACCAATCTCAAAGGCGAATTTAACCGCCGCATTCGCATCAATGTCGGCAATTACCAGCAAACGTTCATGCTGCGCAGCCTGTTGAATCCATTGCGCGGCCGGGTCGCGCTGCAGTTTTTTTCTCACAAAGTTTTGCGCACGATCAGCCCGTTCTTCATTTTGCTTTTGCCCGTGGCCTGCTCGCTCGCGGACGCGCCGATTTACACGTATTTGCTCTGGCTGCAAGTCGGATTTTATCTCACCGGCCTGCTCGGCTTTTTGCAGGAATTCGTCGGCCTGCGCCTGAGCTATCTTTATCTGCCGTTCTATTTTTTAATGGGCAACGTCTCCGCGGTTTACGGTTTGACGCGGTTCTTGATGCAGAAGCAATCGGTGTTGTGGAAGAAGGTTTAGGATGGCGAGACCCAATTTCAACGTTGCGGTTGGGAGAAAATAGAAAAGGGAACAGAACACCGTTCCCTTTTTTGTTTGCATCGGACCTTGCCGTTCCCCGATAGCGCCCCGTGTTAATATCGGCAAGAATCGGATGCTTGATACGACCCCCGCCGACGCAGTCCCCCCATGATTCCCCGAACACCGCGCCGGTATTGGCTCCCGCCCAAATGTGAATCCCCCGATAAAAACGCCCACTGTGTGCAAAACGATTTAAATCGACGATTCGATTTGCGTCAAATTTCGGCTTCGATTAAGGCGGCGCAGGATAAGAACGATCAGCATCAGCAAACGGATCGCCAGATAGAGAAAAACGATGAGAATCAGAATATTGGAAATCATTTTATTACCCCGGGTTGAAGTGAAACTAACCGCCGTAACCTGTTTCAACTTTTTTTTATCATTAGCTTGGTAGGCGGCAAGCTTGAAAAGCTGGAACAAATTTTTGACAATTTTTCTTGCGTGCATGAAGCGCTCGGGTTATCTTATGGTCATGCACCAAATAACACCATATCGCGTCAGCCAATATCTGCATTTCAGGAGCGCCAAATGAGCCACGGGAACATGCCACCATTTGACCCATGATTTACGATGGCTTCATTTTCCGGACACTTGGCGATTTTTGCGGATGTGCGTCAATGGTTTCGCAACCGCGGCGAATGGGGACGAAAGAAGAGTTGCTGGCGATGGAAAAAGAATTGGAGAAATAGTACGAACCCGTTTGTCTTTTTTTCTCCACTTCCAATTAAAACCCGCGCCGCCACTTGTCCATTTCGCGGCGTGTTTTTTTGGTGGGGCGCCCTTTGCTTTCACGTTGCAAACGGCGATTCTCGGCGGCTTGTAATTTCATCAATTCAATAACTTCTGGCGGCAGTTCCGGCGTCTTCTCGTCATAAACGAGCTTGGCGTCTTTTCCCGAAAGGCCGCGCGTCGGCAGTTCTTTGATCGTTAACGTGCGATACACGTTTTCAACCTTCACCACAATCTCATCGCCGAGTTTCGCTTCTTTCGAGGGTTTGGCTTCGTAGCCGTTAATTTTCACGCGACCGAGATCGCACGCGCGGCTGGCTTCTTCGCGGCTTTTGAAAATACGCGCCATTTTCAACCATTTGTCGATTCGCATGTACTTAAAATAATCGTTGCAGATTGCTTGCGCAAGTAAAATCATATCGGAGAAATTTTATGCCCAGAACCATCGGCTTCATATTGCTCGCCGCCTTGTCGCCGGCATTGTTGGCGCAATATCCCAACGTCCGCGTCAGCCGGCCGGAGAGCACGCGTCCGGAGGAAGTCACCATCGCGATTAATCCGGCCAACCCGCAACAACTCGCGGCCGCCGCCAATATTGATTACTACTATCTTTCCAACGACGGCGGCGCAAGCTGGGTGGAAAAGCGCTTGACCTCGACATTCGGCGTTTGGGGCGATCCGTGCGTTATCTTCGACGCGCCGGGGAATCTTTATTATGGCCATCTTTCCAGGCCGCCGGCGACAATCGGCGATTTCCTTGACCGCATTGTCGTGCAAAAATCGGTCAACGGCGGCGCCTCGTGGAACGACGGCGCGAGCATTGGCTTGAATCCGCCGAAAGATCAAGACAAAGAATGGCTCGCCGTCGATCAAACCACTTCGCCGTTCAGAAACAACCTTTATATCGCGTGGACAGAATTTGATCGATACGGCAGCGCCAATCGCGCCGACAGCTCGCGCATACTTTTTTCCCGATCCACGGATTTTGGGATCACATGGTCAAAGCCGGTAAAGGTCAGCGATGTGAGCGGCGATTGCATCGATAGCGACAACACCGTTGAAGGGGCCGTGCCGGCGATCGGGCCGAACGGCGAAATTTACATCGCGTGGTCCGGACCACTCGGCATTGTGTTCGATAAATCTCTCGACGGCGGATTGACTTTCGGCCAAGATCGCTTGGTGGCGGCGCAACCCGGCGGCTGGGATTTCAATGTAGCCGGAATCTATCGCTCTAACGGTTTGCCGATCACCGCCTGCGACGCCGGCGCGTCAAAACATCGCGGCAACGTTTACGTTGCGTGGTCGGATCAACGCCAGGGCAGCGACAATACCGATATTTTTTTCATCAAATCCACGGACGGCGGACAGAGTTGGGGGCCGGTGAAGCGGGTCAACGATGATGCGGGAAACCGGCAACAGTTTTTTGTTTGGATGACGGTCGATCAAATCACCGGCAATATTTATTTTATTTTTTACGATCGTCGCCTCACCGCGGGCAACGCCACGGAAGTTTACGTCGCCAAATCCGCGGACGGCGGCGAGTCATTCGTAAATTTCAAAGTGAGCGAAACGCCCTTCACGCCGACGGCCAATATTTTTTTCGGCGATTATACCAACATCGCGGCACACAACGGCAAAGTCTATCCGATTTGGATGCGGCTCGACGGCACCATCTTAAGTATCTGGAGCACCGTCATCAACGATCCGCCGACGCTCGTCGCGCGAGAGAGAAATCTGCCGGTCGCCGATTTCAGCCTGTCGCCCGGTTATCCGAATCCCATTCAGCTTTCTGAGCCGTTTAGCACCATCGGCTTCTCTTTGCCCCGGGCGCAAGAAGTCACGTTGAAGGTTTACGACCTGACCGGCCGCGAAATCGCCGTGTTGATCAACGCCCAAAAGGAGGCCGGATACCACCGTCTCCAATTTGACGTGCGCCGGCTCGCCACCGGCGTTTATTTTTACAAACTCGCCGCCGGAAATTTTAGCGCCGTGCAAAAACTGGTGGTTATTCAATAATTTAAAAAAGAAGATGTCGCCTTCAAAAAATGTTGTGGACATCGGGGCGAAATTTTATTATCTTAGAAGCCGCCAAATCCGCCTTGCCCGCGACAAGGCAAAAAAGAAAAACCCTACAAAGGATGGTTGCCCATGAAATATTCGGCAATGCTCATCATAACGTTTCTGGGAGTAAGTTGGATGGCCTGTCAAAATCAGCAACGGCCTGCCGATCTTGTGCTCACCAACGGCGTCATTCACACCGTCGATGAAAAAAATCCTTCGGCGCAAGCCGTGGCGATGATCGGTGATCGCATTGTTTTTGTCGGTTCGAATGCCGAAGCGCAAAAATGGATCAATGAAAAAACACGGGTCATCGATCTCGGCGGCAAAACCGTCGTGCCCGGCCTTATCGACAGTCATTATCATTTTCAGGGCGTCGGCAAGAGAGCGTTTGATCTGAATCTCGACGGCTGCAAAACGCTGGAAGAATTTTTGTCCCGCATCCAAAATTGGACGACGGGCAAGCAGCCCGGCGAATGGATCACCGGCCGCGGCTGGATGGAAGAAGATTGGCCGGATAAGAAATTTCCAACGCGCACCGATCTCGATCGCATCGTGCCGGAACTGCCGGTTTATCTCAATCGCGCCGACGGCCACATGGCGCTGGTTAATTCTAAAGCGCTGGAATTGGCGGGAATCAACGAAGCCACGCCGAACCCGCCAGGCGGCGAAATTTTAAAAGATAGCCGCGGCAAGCTCAACGGCCTGTTGGTGGACAAAGCGATGAGCCTGGTTACGCGCCATATTCCTTCGAATGCGCCGGAAATGCAAGAAAAGTTTGCGCTGAAAGCCAACGCGGTTGCGCTCGCTTACGGTTTGACGACGATTCACGACGCCGGCAGCGGTTGGGACACGATCAATTTGTGGAAACGATTATTCCATGAAGGGAAAATGCAAATTCGTATTTACGAATTTGTGCGCGGCCCCGGCGAAGAGGTTGACACGCTTTTGCAAAGGGGTGCAGAAATCGGTTTGTTCGAGAACCATCTCACGATTCGGGGCGTCAAAATTTCCATCGACGGCGCGCTCGGCTCGCGCGGCGCGGCGTTGCTGGAGAATTATTCCGATGAAAACACCGCCGGTTTATTTCTCTGGCAGGATGAACAGGTTTATCCGACGATCAAAGCCGCCACTGCCCAAGGCTTGCAAATGGCGATTCATGCGATTGGCGATGCCGCCAATCGCAAAGTGCTCGATCTTTACGAACGTGCGTTCAACGAGGTGCCGGTGGAAAAACGCCAAATTGCCGAACCGCGCTTTCGCATTGAGCACGCGCAAATCGTCGATCCCGCCGACATTCCGCGTTTCAAAAAACTCGGCGTGATCCCCTCGATGGAAGCCAGTCATGCGATTGGCGATTTGCACTTTGCGATTCGCCGATTGGGATTGAATCGTTTGAGCGGCGCGTATGCCTGGCGCACGTTCATCGATCAAGGCAATTATATCGCCGGCGGTTCCGACGCGCCGGTGGAAGAAGGCAATCCGTTGCTGGAGTTTTATGCTTCAGTAACGCGCCGCGACACCACGGGATTTTCCACCGACGGCTGGCATCAGGAATTAATAATGACGCGCGAAGAGGCATTGAAGTCACTAACGATCTGGGGCGCGATGGCCGCGTTCGAAGAAGATTTGAAAGGCTCACTGACGCCCGGCAAGCTCGCCGATCTTGTCGTGCTCGACCGCGACCTCATGACCGCGCCGGAAAATGAGTTGTTTAACATCAAAGTGCTGATGACGATGGTGGGAGGAAAATTGGTTTATGAAAGCGAAGCGGCGAAAAATTTACTGGCGCAGCGGAAATGACTCGTTTTTCTGGCAAAAAATTTTGGCAAACAAAAGCGAGTTACGCCTTGCTTTTAAGCAGGTGATTTTGTAATATGACGCACGAACTGTTTTAGAAGCAATAGGGGTAAAAGTGCTAACCATAAAACTTTATCGTGCTATCAGCGACGCCGAATTTCATGATTTAATCGGTATCGGTAAGTTTCGCTCAACTCCCGGCTCTTTAGAAGGAAAGTGGTTTGCATTGCGCCCTGAAGATGCCAAGCAGTGGGGAAATATCTTGCATGGTGTCGGGAATTATCGTATTATTGAAGTAGAGGTTTCAGAAGAAACTGCCGATCAATTTTTTAAGCTGGAACGGCTTGATAATATCGGCCCTGCTGCATTTGCCGAAATTGATCAATTGGGAATCACAAATTTTGTGGAGGTTTTAGTATGAACAAGATAGCGAACAAGCCTCGCAAGGTTTTTGCAAAAATCCATTGGCTTTCTGCGGCAGAAGGTGGCCGAAAGCATCCACCACAAGGGCCGCACTATTCAACGGTAGCGCGTTTTGCTAACCAAGCAGATAAATGGCCGCAAGAAGCGTGGAGCCTTGTCGCCGAGTTTACGGAGGTGCGCGATGATTTGTTTTGTCGTGAAGCCGAGATTCGGTTTCTTTCAGCGGATGCGCCTGCCGACCTTCTCCAACCGGGCAGTCAATTTGAGTTATATGAAGGGCGTCGCGTGGTTGCGCGCGGTGAAATTGTAGAAAGTGTATTGAAGTCATCATCCGCTTCTATAAAGCTCTCACAACCGGCGGCGGTCTTGCAGGAGGTCGCTGCATAAGCTAAAAAAACCTGTCAGTAGCAGTCCCACATGTTCTGTATTTTATCTCACAACATGACCATACACCTCTGGAGAGAAAGGAGCTATTAAATTATGGCCGACAAGGTCCGTGAAGTCATTGATGAGTTTGGGCGTCCGGCGGAATTTCGCGAAGGCTTGGAAGGTGTGGTTGCTGCGCTTTCCATGATCAGCTCGATTGACGGTGAAAATGGGAT
This sequence comes from uncultured Cytophagia bacterium, assembly GCA_964631505.1. Classification (GTDB taxonomy): domain Bacteria; phylum Zhuqueibacterota; class Zhuqueibacteria; order Zhuqueibacterales; family Zhuqueibacteraceae; genus Zhuqueibacter. The sequence goes on along the minus strand of CAZVZZ010000009.1, from coordinate 3,906 downwards.
TTTGCTTTATCGCGGCATCCCGATCGAAAAATTAGCCGAGCATTCGACGTTTGAAGAAACCAGTTACTTTTTGCTCTACGGCCGGTTGCCGAAGCAGCAGGAGCTAAACGAATTTGAACACAAGCTGAAAAGCCGCCGGCAAGTGCAACCGGCCATTCTGGATTTGATTCGCTCGTTTCCAGCAACGGCGAATGCCATGGACTTGTTGCGCACCAGCGTTTCCGCATTGGGACTTTACGACTCCGATCCCGCCAATAACTCTCCGGAAAAAAATCTCGACCGCGCCATTGATTTGATGGCGGCGTTTCCGACGATCGTCGCCGCCATTCAACGCCGGCAGAACGGCAAAGACTTTGTCGCGCCGCGCCCCGATCTCAACCATGCGGCGAACTTTCTTTATATGGTGAACGGCGGGACGCCGACCGAATATGCCGCCCGGGTGTTGGATGTCGCGCTGATTTTGCACGCCGATCACGGTTTCAATGCTTCAACCTTCACCGCGCGGGTTGTCATTTCTTCGCTTTCCGATATGTACGCCGCCATCACCGCCGCAGTCGGCAGCTTGAAAGGCCCCTTGCACGGCGGCGCCAATAGCGAAGTCATGACGACGCTGCTGAAGATCGGCAGCCTCGACAAAGTCGAGCCTTATGTTTTGGAGCGCCTGAAAAACAAACAAAAAGTCATGGGCTTCGGCCATCGCGTTTATCACACCTATGATCCGCGCGCGCGCATTCTCGGCCAATACTCGCAAAAGCTCGCGCAAATGACCGGCAACGCGAAGTGGTTCGATATGTCGAAGAAGGTTGAAGAAATCATGATTCGCGAAGTCGGCGACAAGGGCATTTATCCGAACGTCGATTTTTACTCGGCCACGGTGTATTATTACATGGGACTCGATCAGGATTTGTTTACGCCGATTTTTGCGGTGAGCCGCATTGCTGGCTGGACGGCGCACGTGTTGGAGCAACTGCAAAACAATCGCCTGTTCCGCCCGCGCGCCATTTATCCGGGCGAGAAAAATGTGGCATACGTGCCGATCACTCAACGCTGACGCTGGTGCGGTCCGACTGGCGCTCAAAAATTTCCGGAGTTAGCAACATTTCCGAGCGTTAGCCGGACTGCGCTATCACGCAAGGAGCACAAAATGAACAAAAAAAGCGCAACGGTTTTGATTTTCATTTTGATTCTCATCGTTATGTTTTTTCTTTTTCCCAAAAGCTGCAGCGAGAATCAAAGCGACAAAAGTCGCGGCCGCCTCCAGGTTCTCGTTCAACCAGCCAATCGCTTCTTGATTTAATCGTCTCGACCGGCCACTCAAGGACCGATCGTTTTTTAACCCAAGCTTCAAGGAGGAAGTCATGTCAGTCGCACGTGTTACCGAGATTACCTCGTCATCCACAAAAAGCTTTGAAGATGCCACCAAAACCGGCATCGAACGCGCCAATAAGACTTTACAAAACGTCAAAGGTGCGTGGATCAAAGAGCAGAAAGTGGTTGTCGACGACGGCAAAATCGTCGAGTATCGCGTTACCATGAAGGTTACGTTCGTACTCAAGGATTAATGCTCTGAAAACGGAGTGCAAAACTTTAGTTTTGCCCCGCCCGGTTTTGGCGAAGCTTAAGCTTCGCACTCCGTTAGCCTCACTCCAACGATGAAGTCCCTGTATGTCATCAAACTGGAATCCCCCGGACGATTGGCTCAAGATTACCGCGATTGACGCGCACACCGGCGGCGAACCGTTACGCGTGATTACGCGCGGCCTCCCTCCTATTCCCGGCGCAACGATTTTGGAAAAACGCCGTTACGCGCGCGAGCATCTGGAGCATCTGCGCACGGCGCTGATGTGGGAGCCGCGCGGCCATGCCGATATGTACGGCTGCATTGTCACCGAGCCGGTGACGCCCGACGGCACGCTCGGCGTGCTCTTTTTGCACAACGAAGGTTTCAGCACCATGTGCGGCCACGGCGTTATCGCGTTGACGAAAGTCGCGCTGGACACGGGAATGATTCAAACCGATGTCGAGCCTCCCGTCATTCGTATGGACACGCCCGCTGGCCGCGTCACCGCTTGGGCGCGGCGCGAAAATGGCCGTGTTGTGGAAGTTTCTTTTCACAACGTCCCCGCATTTGTATATGCGCTCGATAAAATCGTTCATGTTCCCGGCATTGGCTGGCTGCGCTACGACGTGGCGTTCGGTGGCGCTTTCTATGCTTTCTGTCGCGCCGAAGAAATTGGCATCGGTTTGGGCGCAAATGATTTTCGCCAGCTCATCGACGCCGGCATGCGCATCAAACGCGCGGTGATGACGGATTTGGCGATCAAGCATCCTTTTGAAAAAGATTTAGAATTTCTTTACGGCGTCATCATTGTCGGCCCCCCGCATGATCCGCAGCATCACAGCCGCAACGTTTGCATTTTTGCCGACGGCGAGGTTGATCGCAGCCCGACCGGCACCGGCGTCAGCGCGCGTGTTGCCTTGCATCACGCTCGCGGCGAAATAAAAATGAATCAGCCGATTGTGATTGAAAGTATTCTCGGCACGTGCTTCACCGGCGAAGCGGTGGAAACCACGAAGTTCGGGCCGTATGACGCCGTCATTCCGAAAGTTACCGGCACCGCGCACATTACGGGGCGAAATGAGTGGTTGATTGATCCGGCTGATCCGCTACGGCAGGGTTTTATTTTGCGGTAAAAAACTTTTAGAGCAGGCACCATGCAAACGCAAAAAAATTGAAATTGCACATGATAAAATCTTTCCCTATTTTAATGAGTGCAATTCATGCTTGCTTATAGTGAATAGGAGATTTGATATGTCAACGTTTGAAAACGTCACGCTTTCAGAGTTACAAAATCTTTTGCAATCTTTGCAGTTGCCGCCCGATACTCGTCTCACCGTAGAATTTGAGGATGCACAAGCTGTGCTAAAAGCCGTTAAACGGCAAAAAGCTATTGAAGCCATGAAAAAGCTCAAGGGATCAGGCAACGGCAATCTGGTTTCCGCGTTATTAACCGAACGGGAAAAAGAAGCCCTGTTATGACGCAATATGTTTTTGACACCTCGGCTCTATTGGCCTATATTGAAAATGAAGAAGGCGCCGCCGATATCGAAGCCTTGTTGCAAAAAGCACTTGATGATGAGGTGGTGCTTTACATTTCGATAGTCAGTTGCATCGAGGTTTTTTATATTACGTCGCAAGAGCAAGGCGCGGAAGTGGCGTCCGAACGCTTGCAATTGATCGACGATTTGACGGTCATACAAGAACCAGTGGATAGCCAATTGACCAAAACTATTGGGGACCTCAAGGCAACGCGAACGATGTCATTTGCCGATTGTTGTATTGCGGGGCTGGCGAAGTTCAAAGAGGCAACTCTCGTTCATAAAGATCCTGAATACGAACAAATAGAAAATGAAATTAAACAGCTAAAATTGCCTTATAAGCAAAAGAAAAAAATGAATTGAATACGACGTCTATGGATCAGGCCGCGTTGAATGCTGCAACGGCTTCAGCGGGTTAATAAAAAAATTCTCGCCTCACAATTCCTAAAATTTAACCTGCAACTTCATTTGCAACCATGTCTGCCGCAACCACACAATCGGCCGAAACTGCTTCCGATAAACCTTCCCACTTTGCCAACCAAACCGTCGTTTTCACCGGCAAACTCGCATCTTTTCAACGCCGACAAGCGCAGGAGCTGGTTCGGAAGCTTGGCGGAACGGCGCCGGAGGGCATCAACAAAAACGTCACCCTGCTCGTCATTGGCGACGAAGGCTATCTCAAAGAAATTTCCAAGAGCAACAAACTCAAGCGCGCCGAGGAGATCAATGCGGCTGGCGGACAGATTCGGATTATTTCTGAATCGGAATTTTTGGAAATGGCGGGACTCGAAAGCCATTCCACGCTGG
>CAZVZZ010000008.1:0-34121 GCA_964631505.1 uncultured Cytophagia bacterium | reverse complement strand
GGCGTGAGGCTTTCCGTGCTTTTTTCTTCTTTCCTGTTGCCAGCACTTTGTCTGTGATCGGAATCGCCTCGGTGTCGATAATCTCCTCCCAAAAAGCGGAAAGATCGCGCTCGCGATTTTCAACTTCCTCCGGTGTAAAGCCGTAGGCTTCAATCGGATCCGAAATGTTGCGCAAGCCCTTCGCCAAAAGCTGCAAACGTTCGAGCAGATTCTTGCCGGTGAAATTATCGGATATAATAATAATATCTATATCACTGTCAGCGTGAGCGGTGTTTTTGGCATGCGATCCATACAACAATACCTGGCTTACTTGCACACCAATGCCCTCAAGTCCGCGAACGTACTTTTTTACAGCGCGGCTAATTGTCGATGCGCTCTCAACCATTTTAAAGTCTCCTGCGTTTCTCGTAACACTCTTTCGCTGAATTGTTTCGTGAAGACATTCAGACTGCGCTGAAGATCGTCAGGATAACGCGTTGGAATACTTGCTTCATTTAACTCGACAATAACGTTGTTGAAGGCAGCGGGAATTTTAAGCTTTGCTCTTTCGGCTAGCTTTACCAAATTATGGATTTTGGGTGGAAATTTATTCTCTTCCATTTCCACGTGCGCCTTCAGCATTTTTTCCAACGACAAGTGGCACATGAACACCACATAGATATACCGCTTGGTTTTCAGCATGTGCTTGGCCGTTTCCAGATCGTACTCTGCGCCGGCTATCCAGTTACGGACGGATTTGAGTCGTTTTTCCGGTGTCATACCATTCCCTCCTCGCGAAATTTCGTGCTATCAAAATAAGCAGCTTTTAAATGAAAATCAAGCCTCACTTTTGCTATTTTTTCGGGACAACAGCTCATTCCGCATTTCTGCAATTCCTTTTTGTGCCACAGGGCTGAACCAAAAATCGAGAAACTTTTCCTGCAGCGCCTCTGCGCTTTGCCTGATCCGTGTGAGCGTGCTTTGTCGCAGCGCTGTTTTTATCGGGTTGATCGGATTTCCGTGGTGTTGCGTAAATTCTCGCAGCATTTTGAGTGCAACGTCCATCAACTCTTCTTTCCGAACCACTGCATTGACTAAACCCAACTCGCGCGCTTTATCCGATTTGAAAAGTTTGCCGCTATAAAGCACATGCGTCAAATTCGGTGCGGGTATGCCGTCGCGCGCAATTTCCAACGCCGCCGCGGGCAACGAAATGCCGAGCCGGATACCCGTCATGCCGATCGCCGCATCTTCCGCCATCACGCGATAATCGCACGCCAGCGCCATCAAGCACCCGCCGGCCGCGGCCGCGCCGTTGATCGCCGCCACCACCGGCAGCGGGAAAGCAAACAGCTCGATCATCGTGTTCTCCCAATGCGCAATGAAGCGCCGCATCTGCTCGCGGTCAAAGGCGTAAACCTCGATCAAATCCAAACCGGCGGAAAAGAAGCCATTGTCGCCGGTCAAAATCAAGCCTTTGAGATTTGCCGCGCGCGCTTCATTTAAACCGGCGGCCAGCCCGGTGAGAACGCGCGTGTTCATCGCATTGGCATTGCCGGCCCGCAGGCGCAGAATGCCGAGATCATCGATTCGATCGAAATGATAAGCGGCCATGTCCCGTTCAAGTTTTTTCCATGCAAATTAGTTTTTCGAAAACTTCACCGGCACGCGCACCGTGGCGATGACTGGGGTGCCGCGTTTGCGCGCCGGTTTCCACGGCACGCGCGCCACGGCCAGCAGCGCTTCGGAGTCCATTCCGGGAAAACCGGAGCTTTGCGCGATTTTGGTTGACATCACGCGTCCGCTCGCGCTGACCATCACTTCAACGATCACCCAACCTTCTTTGCTGCCCTTGATCACTTCTTCGGGTTGGCGCAGTACCCCTTGAATCGCTTCCATGCCGCCGACCGGCTCGGGATCGACGTCGATATCTTTGGAGACGGCTTCGATCTTGTCCGACGGCAATTCCCCTTGATCCTCGGTTTGGAAACGCGGTTTGGCGGCGCAACCGATGAACACGGCGGAAATAAAAATGTAAAATACGATCTTCATGCCTTCCCTGGTATTTGATGAAGTTGATGAGAAAATACCCCGAAGCGGGGTTGTCGCTTTTTAAAAAAAGATAAAGGAAAAACTTGCAAAAGCCAGCCTCTTTTTTTACCTTGTTTCCGATCAGCTTAACTGCCCGGTCACACCAAGATGGAGATACTGCTTCTGAAAGTGACCGGCCAGTATCATTTGATCTTATTTTAAAGTAACGATTTTCTCCGTAAATGCAAGATCGAAAATACGGCCATGCTGCGTTTTGCGCTCGCCATTCTGCTCGTTGTCGTTGTTGCCTTGTTGCTGGTGCGCCGGTTTGAAAAACACATGGTTTTCTTTCCGAGCAAGTACCCCGCTGGTTTTAATCGTATCAAAACCGCCGGACGGCTGAATATTTCCGACGCGTGGTTCAGCGCTGAAGACGGCGTCAAGTTGCACGGCTGGTTCGTGCCGCATCCAGCGCCGGTTGCAATGTTGTTGATGTGTCACGGCAACGCCGGCAATATCAGCGATCGCTATGAATGGCTGGAAATGTTGCACCAGCGGGTGCCGGTGAATCTTTTTATTTTTGATTATCGCGGTTTTGGCCGCAGCGCCGGCGAGCCAACCGAGGAAGGATGTTATCGCGACGCCGAAGCGGCGCTGAATTGGCTAACCGAGCAAAAGAATGAATTGCCGATCCTCGTTCACGGCCATTCGCTCGGCAGCGCCGTTGCCGTTGAATTGGCGCGGCGCCGGCCGGATCAAATCACCGGCCTCATTCTCGAATCTCCTTTCACCAATGCCGCGGACATGGCGCGTTTGATGTTCGGGCCGATTCCGGCGCATTGGCTGACCAGTATGAAATGGGCCAGCGACGAGAAGCTGGCTCATGTCGCTGTTCCAAAATTATTTTTACATGGCGAACACGATTCGATTATCCCGCTGCGCCTCGGCAAAAAACTCTTTGCCGCCGCCGCGCCGCCGAAAGAGTTCGTGGTTTTACCCGAAGCCGATCACAATGACACATTCATAGCCGGCGGCAATGAGTATTATCAAAAAATCCGCGTGTTTGTTGAGCGCGGCGTAATGAACCCATCACACCGATAATGCGCGCGCAACCAATTAATTTCTCCTCGCGTTTCAATCAATGGAATCTCGAGACGAATCGCCTCAGTCTTTTGCTCGAAGCAAAAAAACGGCAAAACGTAAAAATTCTCGACCTCACCGCTTCCAATCCGACGACCATCGGCTTGGATTACCCTGCCGGCGATATTTTGCGTGCGTTGACACAACCGCAAAGCTTGCAATACGAACCGCATCCGCGCGGCTTGCTCGCGACCCGGCAAGCGGTGGCTGAATACTATCGGCGTCGCGGCGCGCCTGTCGAGCCTGAGCAGATTCATCTCACCGCCAGCACCAGCGAGGCGTACGCGTTTCTCTTCAAATTGCTCGCCGATGCCGGCCAGAATATTCTCGTGCCGCAGCCGAGTTATCCGTTGTTCGATTTTCTCGCCGGTTTGGAAGGCATTGACTTGCGGCCCTATCGTTTGGTTTATCAGGATGAATGGCGGATTGATTTCGACGCGCTTGCTGACACGATCTCGGCGCAAACGCGTGCGATCATCTGGGTCAATCCCAACAATCCCACCGGCTCATTTATCAAAAAAAATGAATTGGCGCAATTGACGCAAATCTGTGCCGAACAGCAACTGGCGTTGATCGTGGATGAAGTTTTCTCCGATTACGCTTTCGCCGCCGATCCGAATCGGGTGGGTTCTCTCGTCAATGTTTCGGAGGTGTTGACGTTCGCGATGAGCGGCCTCTCGAAAATTCTCGGTTTGCCGCAAATGAAGCTGGGCTGGATCGTCGTCAACGGTCCGGAAAAATTGCGGCAGCCGGCGCAGGAATATCTCGAGTTGATCGCGGACACGTATCTCTCCGTCAGTACGCCGATTCAACACGCCGCACCGCATTGGCTTAAATTGGCCGCGCCGCTGCAAGAGCAAATTCAACGCCGCGTGCTCGGCAATCTGCTTTTTCTGCAAACGCAAGTTGACGCTCATCCCGCGTGCCGGCTGCTCCGCGCCGAGGGCGGCTGGTATGCGATTTTACAGAATGAGGCGTTCATTCCCGAAGAAGATTTGATTTTGGCGCTGCTTGAAAAAGACAACGTTTTGGTGCATCCCGGATATTTTTTCGATTTTATCGTTGAAGGCTTTTTGATCGTCAGTCTTTTGCCCCCGGCTGAAATTTTTAACGAAGGCATTTTGCGTCTTTTAAAACGAACCGTGTAACGTGAAACGTGTAACGCCCTAAGAACGTTACACGTTTCACGTTACACGAAAAATGGAGTCTTCAGCATGTCAACTTTTCATAAAACTGCGGAAACGTTCATTCCCGGCACGAAAACGCTACCGCAGCGCTATTTCACTTCGCCGGATATTTTCGCGGAAGAATTGGAACGCATTTTCTCCCGGCAGTGGATTTGCGTCGGCCACCAGAGCCAAATCGCCAACGCCGGCGATTATTTTGTGCAAAATGTTATCGGTGAGAGCCTCATCATCGTGCGGGATCGCAGCCAGAATATTCGGGGGTTTTATAACGTCTGCCGCCATCGCGGCACGCGCCTTTGCGAAGACCGCCACGGGCAATTCCACGAGTCAATCCGCTGTCCGTATCATGCGTGGACGTACGGCTTTGACGGACGCTTGATCGGCGCGCCGCACATGAATCAAGTCGAAGGTTTTGACAAAGCCGATTTCCCGTTGCACGCGGTCAAGGTGGCGATTTGGAAAGGTTTTATTTTTGTCAATCTCCTGCCGGAACCGGAGCCATTTGCAAAGGCTTTTGCGCCGCTGCTGGAAAAATTCGCGTATTGGAATCTGCCGAATCTCAAACCGGCGAAACGCATTGAATACGAAGTTCGCGCCAATTGGAAGCTGATTTTTGAAAATTTTTCGGAGTGTTATCACTGCCCACCGGTGCATCCGCTGCTCGCGAAGCTGGTTCCGTATGATTCCGCGGAAAACGATTTGTATGAAGGCCCATTTCTCGGCGGCTTCATGCCGATTCCGAAAGCCGGCAGCGTCACCATGAGCGGAAATATTTGCGCCGCGCCGCTGGGCGATCCGGCGTCGGCGGATCATCGGCTGGCGTTTTATTATTCGATTTTTCCGAATCTGTTGTTGAACATGCATCCGGAATACGTGTTGACGCATTTGGTGTGGCCGCTCGCGCCCGATCGCGCGCTGGTTTGCAGTGACTGGTATTTTCATCCTGAGGCCTTCGGCCGCGCCGATTTCAATCCGCAGGACGCAATCGAGTTTTGGGACATCACCAACAAACAGGATTGGCACGTCTGCGAATTGAGCCAGCAGGGCATTGCCTCGCGCGCGTATCAGCCCGGCCCGTTTTCGCCGCGCGAGAGCATTCCGGCCGCGTTTGATCGCGAGTATTTGCGGGTGATGGAGAGCGAGGCTTAAAACGTAAGTCGTGATTCGTAATTTTTCACGAATTACGTTTTACAATTTACGTTTTGTGAATTACCCCCAATCCCGGTGCTTCCGGCAGCGTCAGTCTCCCGTTTTGCATTTGCACGCCGGCAAACGGATCGTTGTTGATGAGCAAATGCCCGTCGAGATCGGCGTGATCCACCAGCGGCGCGAGATGCGCGGCGGCGGTGATGGCCACCGAGCTTTCGATCATACAGCCGAGCATGATTTTCAGATCGAGGGCGCGCGCGAGATGAATCATGCGCAGCGCCTCCTGCAAACTACCGGATTTCATCAGCTTGATGTTGATGCCGTCATAAACCCCGGCCAGCGCCGGCAGATCGTGCGAAGTTTTGGAATCTTCGTCGGCAAATAATGGCATCGCGATATTCCGTTGCTGCAATTGTTGGCGCAGCCAGCGCACGTCGTCGAGCCGGCCGGCCGGCATGGGTTGCTCAACAAATTCAACGTTGAATTGCGCGAGCCAACAAATTTTTTCGAGCGCTTCTTCTTTGCTCTTCCAGCCTTCATTCGCATCGACGCGCAACGGCTTGTCCGTCGCCTCACGCACCGCCCGCATGATTTCTTCGTCCTGCTGCGTGCCGACTTTAATTTTCAAAATCGGAAATTCTTCTGCTTCACGAATTTTGCGCTGCATCATTTCCGGCGTGTCGATGCCGATGGTGAAGGATGAAAGCGGCGTTTTCGCCGGATTGAGTCCCCACCATCTGAACAACGGCACGCCGAACTTTTTTCCAATCCAATCCAGCAGCGCCATGTCGATGGCGGCTTTCGCCGAGCTTTGCCCGGCATGAAGCTTTTGCACGTTTTCGGCCATTTCAACAAAGTGCAGCGGATTGGCTTTGGCCAAAAGCGGCTTGGCCGTCTCGATAAATTCCTGCAAGCTCTCCGGCGTTTCGCCGTAGCGCCGGCTGAATGAGGCCTCGCCGATGCCGTTAAGACCTTGGTGTTCCAGATCGACAAAAATATTTTCGTGGTCATCCACCGAAGCGCGCGAGATCGTCCACCGGTGTTTGAGCTGAAGGCGGATGAGGCGGCAGGAAAGTATCATGGCAGAATTAGAGTCGGTTATTTTGATCGGCTGTTTATCGATTGTGTTTGGTTAAAATAAAGATGTATTTAAAAAATTGCAAGGCAATTTATTTTAAAATAGCCCTTGCGATTGCGACGTAGCAACGTCATATTGAAATTATCGAATATAACAACAACGCCGTAGAGACGTTCCGGCGAAACGTCTCTACGTTTGAAACATTTCCAACGCCGGAACGTCTCTACAAACGATAAATTAAAATAAATCCGAAAATGGAGCGAATGAAACCATGGATTTGACTCTAACAAATAAAATCGCCCTCATCACCGGCGCGAGCCGCGGCATTGGCAAAGGCATCGCGCTCGGCTTGGCGGCGGAAGGATGCCATCTCGCAATCTGCGCGCGAAATCCGGAGCAGCTTGAAGCCGCCGCAAAAGAAATGCGTGCGAAAAATGTCGAAGTATTGGCGCTGCCGCTGGATGTGACGCGGCCCGATCATGTCGAGCAGCTCGTCCAGCAAACCAAAGAAAAATTCGGCAAAATCGATATTCTCGTCAACAACGTCGGCGGCAATCGCCGCAACCTGTTTGAGAAAACCACTGATGCGGATTGGGAGGCGGTGATCAATCTCAATTTGACCGCGCACGTGCGCGTCAGCCGCGCGGTGATTCCCCACATGCGCGAGCAAAAAAGCGGCGTGATTTTATTTATTTCTTCAATCTTTGGCCGCGAATCCGGTGGCGCAAATCTTTCGATTTATAACACGACGAAATCGGCGCTGATCAGCCTCGCGAAAGTGATGGCGGTGGAATTGGCGCCGCACAACATTCGGGTCAACAGCATTGCGCCGGGGTCGATTCGATTTCCGGGCGGCAGTTGGGATAAGCGTTGTCTGGAGGATCCGGAGGGTATGAAAGCATTTGTGGCGCGAGAAATGCCGTTGGGAAGATTTGGCACCGTGGAAGAAGTGGCGAACGTCGCGGTATTTTTAGCCTCGGAACGCGCGAGCCTGGTCACCGGTGCGTGCGTCAACGTCGATGGCTGCCAGTCGCGCTCGTTGATTTAGGAAAAGCGTTGGCCCGTTCATGTTTAATCGGCTAACCGGAAAACCGGCCAACAATTTTTTTAACCGTGGTGGCGTTGCGCAGCGTCGTCGCCATGCCGAGCGTTTTTTCGAGATCCTTGCCGGTAAATTCGGAGGCGCTGAACTTCTTTCGGCAGAGCCAATAGACTTCACGGCCTTGCACATGGAAGTCATAAAACTCGTTGGCGAAGGAGTGCAATTTTTTTATCGCGGCGGTGCCTGGCGGACCGGTGAGGAAGCCGATGTATAAAGCGTGCGCGGCATTCAAATCCGCGGTGCTAAACGGCTTGTATTGCGCAATCGCCGCCAGCTCTGACGGCGTGCGGATAAACGTGGCGACTTCGTAACCCAGCGACTCCTGCAGATGCGCGGCAATTTTCTTTTCCAGCGACGTCGGACTTTTGGAGGTTGAGTCAAAAATCACGTTGCCGCTGGCAATTATGGTTTCAACGTTGGCATGCCCCAACGCTTCAAATAACTGGCGGAGGCGATCCATTTTGACCGTGTGGCCGCCGACGTTGATGGCGCGCAGGAATGCAATGTATTTGGGCATATTCGGTGGCGCAACATTTATGTTGAGAAAAACCCTATGCGCAACATAAATGTTGCGCCACAAGCACTATTTGAACCGCGTCAGCGTGACGTCGAGATAGCGCGTGCGGAGCGGGGCTTGGCGCCATTGCACCAGAATCGGGCTTTGATAAGTCCCCTGCACGAGGCGGCCTTTGCCGTTTGCTTCGCCGTTGGAAACGAGCAGGCTGATGTTGCGTTTCATGCCGAGAAAACGCGAAGCCGGCACCGAGAGCACGCGCGAAACGATTTTCTCGATCACCGTGCGGCCGACCTGCAAAGCGTCCATCAGCTCGTTGAAAATATGGACGAGATCGGTGGTGGCGTAATATTTCACTTTTTCGGGGATCAACGACGGCTCGCTGAAAAAACTCCGGCCTTTGCGCGCGACGTAGCGGAGCGGATCCTTCAATACTTCGGCGAGATCTTTCTGAATCAGCAGATTCTCAAACTCGTTGACGGTCAATCCGGCGTGAAACTCTTTGCGCGGCAACGCAATATCGACGCGGCCTTTATCAATGTCATGCTTTTCGAGCAACGCTTGCAGTTGATCGTAAAAACCCAGACGCGGATCTTTAAGATTGATGGAATCGATGGAATGATGCGACACCGGAATGGCGAGGCGGCCGGTATGAACCACGGTTTCGTCGTTGTAAGCGAGAACCGTCGTCTGGCGCTGGCGCCGGATATCTTGATATTTGCCGTCAAGTTCGATGAAATATACCGGCATGCCGGGGCGGTTGGTGTAGGTCACGCAGTTTTTCAAGCCGGCGCCGATAAACGTCAAATGCGAATCAGCGTTTTGCGGCTCGCAGAGGCGCTGGGCTTCGCTGAGTTCCGTGCGCAGTTGCATCTGATCATGATAGTAGCCGGCGTCGGGCGGGAACAGCCGTTGGAAAGCGCGAAAAAACGGCTCGAGGTGCGTCCTGCTGTTGCGCAGCCGCGCACAAATCGTCTGGTCGAGATAGCCCGCCGTCGTGTGCAGGGAGCAATAGAGCGTCTTTCGATACTGCGTTACCAAGTCGCCAAATTTTTCCCGAATCGTTTCAGCAACGTTAATCACATCGAAACGCTCTTGCGGAACGAGCAAGAGTTGAATCTCACTGGGATACAAAGCCATTGGTGTCTTATTATTGTTGGGTCAAAAAATTTACACAACCATTAACGTCTCCATTATACCGGCAGCACCTATTTATTGCTGAAATGATTTTTTTCGTGAAGACGCGTTTGTTCCTGTCTGTTCGCCAAATAGGAGCAACGCATTAAAGATAACGCAAAGAACGCTAAATGTCAAGCCTAAGTTTTGGCGTTGGACGCGGCGCATTGACGCAAATGGCGTTCGCGTGCTCAGAAAACGTGCATGATTTGCGCTGGTTATTGTTGGGCGCAGCTCACCCTTTCTCGCCGTTGCGACCGTGTTTTTTTGTTGATACCGGAGCAAGATTTTATTATATTGCAGCGTGCCGCATAAATGCCATCATGCATCCATGTTCAAATTTCAAACCTCGGTCTATGATCCAAGTCACTCCAATTCACCGAATGGGTTTGCTGCAGCGAATGTTGCTTCTGCTGATCTGCCAAACGGCGTTGTACGCCCAAATTCTCCCCTTTGAACATTACTCCATCAAAGACGGCCTGCCGTCGAATTGGATCACCACGATTTTTCAGGATTCACGCGGGTATTTGTGGGTCGGCGGTGACGGCGGCATGGCGGTTTATGACGGCGTGCACTTCAAAAGTTTTAGCACCGATGACGGACTTCCCGCCGGCCAAGTGTGGCATATTCAAGAGAGCCGCATCGCGCCGGGCACGATGCTCATCGGCACGCACGGCGGCGGCCTCAGCAAACTTCGCGACGGCAAGATCAGCTCCCTGTTAATGGGCAAAGTGCCCGCCTCCAACATCGTGTTTCGAATCTGCGAAGCGCGTGACGGCGTGATTTGGTGCGGAACGAGTTGGGGCGTTTATCGCGTGCAAAATGACAGCGCTTCTTTCTTTTCAACTGGAACCGACTCGGGGCATGTCCCCATTTTACGAGAAATGCGCGATGGCCGGATTTTGATGAGCCTCGGCAAAGGTTTGTATCGCTATTCGCCCGCGACGCAAACCACCGCGCGCGTCGAGCTTAATATCGCGCCGACGCTTTTATCCTGCATGATCGAAGACGAAGACGGCACGCTGTGGTTTGGCGCGGACAGCGGCGCGATTTATCAAGTGCGCGACGACCGCGTCATCGCTGCACGGCACACGCCGCAGCTCGGCGTGGTCAACGGCATGATCGACGACGGCACCGGCAATCTCTGGCTTGCGACCGGCGCCGGCCTTTTCAAAATTTCCAAAAAGAATTTTGTCGCCGGTGAGATGGCGCACTACACCACGGCGCACGGCCTGCCTGAGCTTAATTTTCATTTTGGCCTGCGCGATCGCGAAAACAATCTTTGGTTCTCCATGAGAAACCGCGGACTGGTCAAACTCTCCGAGCCGCGCGTCGTCACTTTTCCCATGCTGAATTTATTGCCGGATGTTTTGAATCGCGCCGCGGTGGCGGACACCATCGGACATTTGTTCGTGATCTCCGGCGAGGGGCTTTGGGAAATTTGGAAGCAGCCTGACGCCGGCTGGCAAAGATTTCTGCATCGTATTCCCACGATTTATCGGCAAGACAACCAAAGAGCGCTGTCGCAACGCCTGGTCTCTGTTGATATGGCGCGGGGCGGCTTATTATGGCTGACCGTTAGCAGCGGCGGATTGTTCGGGTATAAAATCACGCCGCGCGTGAATCAAGCTTCGCTTTTGACGCGCGTTCAAACTTTGCAACCCGGCGTCGAGCTTCCCTCGGGCACGCCGGTGGGCATTACGATTGACCGCGAGAATCAACTTTGGTATGACGTCTGGAGCGGCCCGCTGGTCCAGTTGCAGCTTGGCGAAATGAAGCGGCGGCCGTTTCCTCTGCTCGAGGGGAATACGGTGCGTGCGCTCTGTCATGATGCCGAAGGTAATTTATGGGTCGGCATGTTCAACGGCGGCATCTCGATCTTGGCGCGTGAAAACGGCGAGTACCATTTGCGCCGCCGCTTGACCAAGAGCGACGGCCTGCCGAGCGAACAAATCCGTTCGCTCGTGCATCGCCGCAACGGCGAGATCTGGATCGGCACGCGCTTCAATGGCATTGCGATTTATCGCGAGGGAAAATTCGAGACGTTGACGAGGAAGGACGGCTTGCTCAACAATGCCGTTTGGGCGATGAGTGAAGATGAAGAGGGCCGGATGTGGATCGGCACTTCGGTCGGCTTGCAACACACGGCAGCGGAAAACTCGCGCCGCCTTTTGACGCCGCAAAAATTATTCGGCAAGCACATCGGCGGGATTGGAATGATTCCAGGCACCCAAACGATTTGGTGCGTGAGCAGCGAGGAACTGGCGATTTATGAATACGGCCATCAAAGCGCGGTGCATCCGCAGCCGTTGATTTATATCACCGGCTTGCGCGTGAACGGCAAGGAACGCCCGCTGCAAGACGGCGCCGAATTTTCGCACGCGGAAAATTCCTGCCGCATCGAATTCACCGGGTTGAGCTTTAAGGATGAAAGTGCGCTGCGCTACAAATATAGATTGCGCGGCTGGGATGAGCGCTGGCAGGAGACCACAAGTGAGCGCGCCGTGAATTTCGCTTCGTTGCGCGCCGGCAATTACACCTTTGAAGTGAGTGCGATTGCCGCGGAGGGCATTGAAAGCGCGGCCCCGGCCGCCTGGCGTTTTAAAATTTTGCCGCCGTTCTGGCTGCGCTGGTGGTTTATCGCGTTTTGCGTTTTGGTTATCGGCAGCGTTGCTTATGCGATTCACGTGGCGCGTTTGGATCGGCTGCTGGCGATAGAAAAAATTCGCTCGCGTATCGCCACGGATTTGCACGACGACATCGGCGCGGGTTTGACGCACATCGGCTTGCTCTCGCAAGTCGCCCTGCAAAAAGCCGGCGTGCCACAAAACGGCAACGGCGCATTGGCGACGGAGGAAACGCCGAGCGAGTTAGGTCATGCGATGGCGCGCGTCGGCCACATCGCGCGCGAGCTTTCCGCGGCCATGAGCGACGTGGTGTGGTCGGTCAATCCGCAGCATGATTCCATGAGCGCGCTGCAACGCCGCTTGCGCACGTTTGCGCATGAAATCTGCGAGGCCAAAGGCATCGCGCTGCACCTCGAGATTGCCGCGCCGCTAACGTTGATGAAACTCGATCCCGAAGTCCGCCGCAACCTGTTGCTGATCGCCAAAGAAGCATTGCACAACGCCGTGAAATATTCCGGCAGCGCCAGTATCTCCGTTAAATTTGCGTGGCACGATAAAAATATTTTCATGGAGATTGTTGATGCCGGCAAAGGCTTCGCACTCGCTTCGGCAAAGAGCGGCAACGGCCTCTCCAACATGCGCCTGCGTGCGGAAAAACTCGGCGGCAAATTGGAGATCCTTTCTGAAGCCGGCAAAGGCACGCGAATTCAAGTTCATGTGCCGATAAAAGCATAAGCAAGAAAAACCGAATTAAGCTTTACCACAAAGGCATGTGGCGTAAAAAGATTTTTACAATGAGTCGCGAAAACAAAATGGAAAACCAAAACTCAATCATCACCGTCGCTATTGTGGACGACGACGCCAACGTGCGCGACATGATTCAAGCGTTGATCACCAGTGCACCGGGATTTCAATTTGTCGGCGCGTATTCCAGTTGTGCCGACGTATTGGAACGCATGATCGACGACATTCCCGACGTGCTGCTGATGGACATCAACATGCCGGAGCGCTCGGGCATCGAATGCGTGGAAGCGCTGCGCATGGAAATTCCCGATTTGAAAATTCTCATGCTCACCAATTACAGCGACGACGAACGCATTTTTGATTCCTTGCGCGCGGGCGCCGTCGGGTATCTGCTCAAAAATTCTTCCATCGAAAAACTGTCGGAGCTGATCAAGGAAGCGCATCACGGCGGCGCGCCGATGTCCGGCGAGGTGGCGCAAAAAGTGTTGGCCTATTTTCAAGGGCAGAAGAAAACCGTGAAATACACCGCCGAGCTTTCGGAGCGCGAGCTGGAAGTGCTGCGCGCGCTCACCGAGGGTTTGAGCAATAAGGAAATCGCCGCGCAGCTTTTCGTGAGCCTGCCCACCGTGCGCTTTCATCTCAAAAACATCTACGCCAAATTGCACGTCACCTCGCGCACCGAGGCGGTGATTAAGGCGATGCAGGAAAAGCTGGCGTGAATTTATTTCGGTTAATGTAGCCCCCGCCCCTAGTGGGCGGATGAAGAGTCAATGAAATCGCGTGTTGGATCGATGCCCCATGGGACGAGTTAACCGAGTAAGCAGTTGTCAAGGATTTCTCGACAACTGAAAGCATTGCGAAACTTTGCAGCAACCGCGCAAACCTCGTGATTGATTCATACCCAAAGAATCGATCACGGGGTTTTGTTTTTTAATCCCGCCCAAAACTATCCTTCGCGATAGGTGAAACCCCTTCCTGGCCTCGTACACTTCACTCAATCAAACCAACGCGAGCGCAAAACCATCCCTTGCGATAGCAGAAATCGCGAGGCGAATCGCGTATCTTGTATCAGCAAAACAAACGCACTCGCAGTGTGCGAAGAAGTGAATCAACCAGGAGAAGAAGATGACCGCAGAAATGCAAGCTTTGAAAGCGCGGCTTAAAACCGTGTGGATGGCCGGTGATTACGGCCATTTTGCCAAATACATGGAGCCGAGCGCATTGGAATTTTTGCAGCGCTTGCCGCTCAAACCGGGAACACGCATGCTTGATGTGGCATGCGGCGCCGGGCAAATTGCGATTCCCGCGGCGCGCGCCGGAGCGCAAGTGACCGGCATTGATCTCGCGACGAATTTGGTCGAACAAGCGCGTGTGCGCGCACAAGCCGAGCTGCTCGATGCCCGCTTCGACGAGGGCGACGCGGAAGCGCTGCCGTATGACGATGCTTCTTTTGATTTGGTCACTTCTCTCATCGGTGCGATGTTCGCGCCGCAGCCGGAGCGCGTTGCCGCGGAGCTGGTGCGCGTGTGCAAGCCGAATGGCCGCATCGTCATGGGCAATTGGACGCCGAGCGGCTTTGTCGGCCAAATGTTTAAAACCATCGGCAAGTACGCGCCGCCGCCGGCAATTATGGCGCCGCCGGTGCAATGGGGCGATGAAACAATTGTGCGCGAACGTTTGCGCGACGGCGTGGCGGAGCTGCACACAACCAAACGCACGTACCTCTTTGACTATCCTTTCTCGCCCGCGGCGGTGGTGGAGTTTTTCCGCGTGTATTACGGCCCGACCAATCGCGCCTTTGCTTCGTTGCCGGAAGAAGGCCAGGTTGCACTGCGCCGCGATTTGGAAAATTTGTGGACGCAACACAACCGCTCCAACAACGGCAAGACGGAAGTTGAATCCGAATATCTCGAAGTGGTGGCGACGCGAGCGTAAAGAGTTTTTCCGAAACCATCTTGAGCGATAGTGAAAACGGCTTTGCAAAAACTTATATTCAAGCATCATTAAATTTTTAATTTCAAGAAAGGAAACTCCCATGAAACGAATTCTCGTCTTCACGTATGGCGTGATTTGCTATGCGCTGTTTTTCGGCACGTTTCTTTATGCCGCGGGTTTTATCGGCAACCTCTTCGTGCCCAAGTCGATTGATTCCGGCCCGACCGTGCCGCTGTGGACCGCGTTGCTTCTCAACTCCGCGCTGCTCGGGTTGTTCGCGCTCCAGCACAGCGTGATGGCGCGCAAAGGATTCAAGACGATGCTGACGAAAATCATTCCACCGTCAGCGGAGCGCAGCACGTATGTTTTGCTCTCCAGCCTGTGCCTGATTCTGCTGTTCGCTTATTGGCAGCCCATCGGCGGCGTGATTTGGGATGTGCAAGACGCCACGGGCCGCGCGCTGCTTTACGGGCTTTTCGCCTTCGGCTGGCTACTGGTTTTGGTGACGACGTTCTTGATCAACCATTTCGATCTTTTCGGCTTGCGGCAAGTGTGGCTTTATTTGCGCGGCAAAGAGTACCGGCCACTGGGCTTCGTGACGCCGGGGCCGTACAAATATGTGCGGCATCCGCTTTATGTCGGCTGGTTGTTCGCCTTTTGGGCCACGCCGACAATGACGAGCGCGCATCTCGTGTTTGCGATTGCCACGACGGTTTACATCTTGATCGCCATCAAATTGGAAGAGCGCGACTTGATTGAAGTTCACGGCGAAGCTTACAAAACCTATCGCCGTCAAGTGCCGATGCTCATTCCGGCCGGACGCAAACAAATGACGCTGCAAGAATCATGAATTTCGTGTTCATGCGTCGGGCTTGTGTTGTTGTTAACACAAGTCCGACGAATACGCAAAAAGAAAATGGAACTTCTCAAAAAGTTGTTTCGATTTTTTGCCGCCGCTGGTAACAGCAAAAAACAGCGAAACTCATTTGCCTCGCGCACGCCACCAATCACCGAAAAGTCCGGTGCGCTGACGCGCGAGCAGCTCGCCGAGGTTTTGCAATGGCTGAGCGACTATTAAAAGCTTGAATGGCTTGTGTTATGCCGGCTTTTCAATCAGTATTGAACTTGTTTCGAGAAATAAAATGAGCGTAATCACTGTCGTTGGCAAAACGCTGCAAGAGAATTTTATTTTCAAGTTGTACAAATATTACCTCGTCGACAGCATTCGTATTGCTAAAGCGGGCGGCTTTAAAGAGTTGCTGCGGCAGCGCGGCGCGAAGTTTTTCTATATCATTATCGGATATTATCTCGTGCGCGACACAACGCTGTATCTGATTATTCCTTATTTTCTCGCCCGAAAATTGTTCTAAGCACAACTAACTTTTTGGAGAGTAAATGGAAACTGTGCAGCGCATCAAAACCGCTTTTGAGCGCAATGTGCAAGCTTTACAACTGCGGCCGGCGCTCGGAAAAAAAACGGCGATGACTTCCGTACGGGTCGTCGAGGGTTTGCAGTGTGAAATTGTCGAAGGGAATTGGAAAATCGTCGCCGATCTCGGCGAGAATCGCGGCGGCAACAGCACCGGTCCGAATCCCGGCGTGCTTGGCCGTGGCGCGCTGGGAAGTTGTCTCGCGATGGGCTACATGATGTGGGCCGCCAAGCTCGGCGTCACGATTTCCAGTCTCGAAGTCACCGTGTATGCAGATTTTGACGCGCGCGGTGAATTTGGCGTGGCGGAAGAAGTACCGCCCGGATATTTGGAAATCCGTTATCATGTGGCCGTGACCAGCACCGCGCCGCCAGAAGCGATTATTCGTGTGCTCGATCTCGCCGATCGCCACAGTTCGTATTTCGATGTCTTCGCGCGTGAGCAAAAGCTTCTGCGTTCCGTTGCGATCACACGGCCGGCAGCATCGGCGCTGCCGCCGTCATAAACCGTCATTTTGTCAACGCGGCTTTTACTGATCAATCTGAAAGAGTTTTTATGGATCCGAAATTACAACGCCGCATTCAACGCTACGGCTGGGACAAAGCCGTGCCTTTTTATGAACGCTACTGGCTGCAACAACTCGAACCCGCGCAAGCGCGTTTGCTGGTGATGGCCGGCTTGCGGCGCGGTGAGCGCGTGTTGGATGTGGCCTGCGGCACCGGACTGGTTTCTCTGCATGCCGCGGCATTAGTTGGTCGTGAGGGTGAAGTCATCGGCACGGATATTTCCGAAAAGATGATTGAAAGCGCGCGGCAAATCGCCGGTGAGAAAATGCTGCCGCAGGCAAAATTTTTTCGCCTGGACGCCGAAGCATTGGCGCTGCCGGCGAATTATTTTGATGCCGCGCTTTGCGCGCTGGGCTTGATGTATGTTCCCCATCCGGAACTAGCGCTTGCGCAAATGTTGCAAGCTTTAAAACCACGCGGCCGCGCGGTGGCCGCGGTTTGGGGAGAACGCCGGCGCTGCGGGTGGGCGGAAATTTTTCCCATTGTGGACGCGCGGGTTGAATCGGAAGTGTGCCCGCTTTTCTTTCAACTCGGCACGGGCGATTGCCTGCAACAAACATTTGCTCGCGTCGGATTTGAGGAAGTGGCAAACCAGCGGATTGCGACGATTTTGCATTACGATTCCGCCGCGGCGGCACTGGGCGCTGCCTTCGCCGGCGGGCCGGTGGCGCTGGCGTATTCACGGTTCGATGAACACACGCGAGCAGCCGCGCATGCCGAGTATTTATCTTCCCTCGCGCCCTATCGCCGCGGCGAGAGTTATAGTATTCCGGGTGAATTTGTTGTCGTGCGTGGTTATAAAAAATAATGTTAAAATAAAACAATGTTATTTAATTTACTGCCTCAAAATGTCAAAACGGGACCGGCGCCGAAGCTGCGTTTGCCCTTGGAAGGCTTCAATGAAGATGCGGCTCTGCGCGCGATTCTGGAAGGAACGGCGCCGAAAACCGGCCAATCCTTTTTTGCGGCGTTGGTGAAAAGTCTGGCGACGGTTACGAACACCTGGGGGGCGTGGGTGACCGAGTATATTCCAGAATCGCGACGGCTGCGCGCCTTCGCCTTCTGGTTGGGCGGGGAACTGATGCCGGTATTTGAGCATGCCATCGATGGAACGGCGTGCGCGTTCGTCATTGACGAGCGCCGGTTGGTGCATTATGCCGACAACGTTTTTGAGTTATTCCCCGAGGACTATGCGCCCGAAATGAAAAATGCCGGGATCGTGAGTTACATGGGCGTGCCGCTGTTGGACAGCGATGACAACGTGCTCGGCCATTTGGCGATTGTCGATACGCGGCACATGCCGAAAGAACTGCGCGCGGTTGCCATTCTTCAGATTTTTGCCGCCCGTGCCGCCGCGGAGTTGCAGCGCCTGCGCGTCGAGTCGGCTTTGCGCGAAAGAAATTTTCAACTGGAAAAAGTTTTGGCCGATTTGCAAAAAACTCAAGTCGCCTTGGAAAAGGCGCGCATGCGGCTCGAGACCGAAAATCAACGTAAAACCAGAGAGCTGGAAAAAGCGCGGCGCCTGCAGCTTGCCATGCTGCCCAAAAAATTTCCACAATCGTCGCATTTTGAAATTGAAACCTATATGAAAACCGCCACCGAAGTCGGCGGCGATTATTATGATTTTCAAACCGGACCGGACGGCGCGTTGTCGGTCATGATCGGCGATGCGACCGGGCACGGCCTCAACGCCGGCATGATGGTTACCGCCACCAAAAGTATTTTGGCGGCGCTGCGTGACGAGCCGGATTTGGTGAAAGTTTTCAAGCGTGCGAACGAGGCCTTGAAACACGTCAATCTGCACCGGCATTATATGGCGTTGCAAATGATCAAGCTGCAAGGCGAGCGGCTCGAAGTCTGCTCCGCCGGCATGCCGCCGCTGTTGCTTTACCGCGCTGCCACGCAAACCGTGGAAGAGATTAATCTCAAAGCCTTGCCACTCGGCAGTGTGGCGGATTTTTCGTATCAGAAACGCGAGCTTAAAATCGCGGCTGGCGATGTGATTCTGCTGATGAGCGATGGGTTTCCCGAACGATTCAATCCGGCCAGTGAAACTTTTGATGAGGAACGGGTGAAAGGGGCGTTTGCCGAAATAGCGCCGCAATCGCCGCGGCAAATCATCGAACACCTGGTGCGTGTTGGCGAAGCGTGGGCAAACGGCAAAGCGCCGCGCGATGACCTGACGTTGTTGGTGCTGAAGGTGAATTAACAAGTTGTTGCATCCGCAAATCCTGCTGCTGATTGTCGCCCGGAGTTAAAAGCGCCGGGCTTTTTCTTTTATGCCCTGCCCTTCCGCAATCATTGAATTTACATCGTATATTTGCTGCAATGATAATTTGTCGATATCGCATCGCACTTTTTTAATTCAATTTTTACCCACCCGAAAGGATTGAACATGAACAGATCGGCCACGGTGTTGCTCACCCTGCTGGCAAGCGGCGTCTTTGCTTTGGCGCAAGACAATATGAAAACTTATGCCAAGTTCGACTTTGTGCCGGGCGACAAAATTATTTTTGAAGACGATCTCGTCGGCGAGCAATCCGATGAGTTTCCTTCAAAATGGGATTTGGCTGGCGGACGCGTCGAAGTTCGCAAGGTGAACGGCGAAAATGTGATTGCCCTACTCGATGGAAACGCAGGCATTACGCCGTTGATGTCGACGCCGAATTACACCCCCGACGTGTTTACTCTGGAATTTGACGTTTACGCGAAAGATACGGAGTACAATTTCATCATCGTCAAATTTCACGGCAAAGACACCGAGACGGCGATGCCGGAGTTGATGGTGGGTTTAGGCGAAAATGGCACGCGCTTCGGCGACGCCGTGGGCACGTATCCGAATGAAGCCGAGCTGCTCAGCCGCTGGTATCACGTGGCGATTGCTTTCAACGTGCGCTCGCTGAAAGCGTATATCAATCAGCATCGCGTGCTGAACGCACCTGTCACCGAAGGCAAGCCGGTCGGCATTACACTGACGACGACGGCGTATGAGGGGAATGAAAAATTTATCAAGAATATTCGTTTGGCCGCGGGCGGGGCTGATCTTTACAAGCGGGTGATGACCGACGGCAAATACGTCACGCGCGGCATTAAATTCGATGTGAACAAAGCTATCATCAAACCGGAGTCAATGGGCACGTTGAATGAAGTCGCGAAGGTTTTGCGCGAGCATCCGGAATTGAAGTTCAGCATCGAAGGTCACACCGACAGCGATGGCGACGATGCGGCCAATCTGAAATTGTCACAAGCCCGCGCCGAAGCGGTGAAAGCGCAATTGGCGCTGATGGGAATCGAAGCCGCGCGCTTGACTTGCAAAGGGCTGGGCGAAACCAAACCGGTAGATTCGAACGCCACGCCGACCGGCAAAGCCAACAACCGCCGCGTCGAGTTTGTGAAAATATAAAACACTGTTGTGGAAAAATGAAGTCCGGTCGGCGCAGCCAAAGTTGTCGAGAAGAAACTTTTGCGCGCCCGCCGGACTTTGCTTTTGTCGAATCAAGCTTCGGCGCGCAAAACTTCCAGCGGCGGGCGGTCGATAATGCCGCGGCTGTTCAACAGACCAATCAGCATCGTCACTGCCATGACGAGAAATAAAATGATCGACAGCGGCAGCATGGCCGGTACGAAGCTCGTTTTGAAAACGAACACGGCCAGTGCCCAGCTCGCAGTGGTCGCGAGCAGCAGGCCGGTGAGCGCGGCGAAGCCGCCGAGGAAAAAATATTCCACGGCCATGATGCGAAACACTTGCCGGCGATTGGCGCCGAGCGTGCGCAGCAGCACGCTTTCCTGAATGCGTTGATAGCGGCTCGTAATGACCGCGCCGGCGAGCACCAGCAGGCCGGTCATGATGCTGAACAGCGCCATGAAACGAATCACAAACGACACTTTGTTCAACACCGCGTCCACCGTGCTCAAGATCAGCGCGAGATCGATGCCGGAAACATTGGGGAAGCGCTGCACCATCGCCCGCTGCAAGCGCGCCGATTGCTCGTTTGAGGCGGCGCGCGTCACCATCACGTGAAATTGCGGCGCACTTTCCAGCGTTCCCTGCGGAAACAGCACGTAAAAACTCGGCATCATCCGCTGCCAATTGACTGCGCGCACGCTGCCAAGGCGCGTCGTCATCGGCACGCCTTGCACATCGAAAACCAATTCATCTCCGACCTTGATTTTCAATTCCTCGGCAATGTCTTTTTCCACCGAAACATAAATCGTGTCCTGTGGGGGCGCGACGCGCGGTTGAAATTTTCCGGCGATGATCGTCTCGTTGTCATTCAAGCTATCGCGATATGACGAACGATACTCGCGGCGCAAAGCCCAGCGGGAAATTCCCGTGGTCGAATCGTTTTGCAGCTCCCGCACGTCTCTGCCGTTGATCGCCCCGAGACGCATCGTAACGATCGGAACTTGTTGCAGCACGGGTAAACCTTCCGCGCGGATGAGCGCCGCCACGTCTTCCTGTTGATCGGATTGGATGTCATAAAAAACGAGATTGGGTTGCTGATCGGCGCCGGTTAACGACACCTGCCGCAGCAGCGTGTGTTGCGTGAGATAAAGCGTCGAGATCAAGAAGGCGCCGAAGCCGACGGCGAGCATCATCATCAGCGTTTGATTGTGCGGACGAAAGAGATTCGCCAAGCCCTGCCGCCACGTGTAACTCCAGCTTTCCGGGAAAAACTTTCGCGTCAAATTGGTCAGTAGTTTTGCCGCGGCGCTGAGCAAACCGAAGGCCGCACCGACCGCGAGTGCGAAAATGATGCCTTGCAGCCAACCGCGCATTTGCCGCATCGCGAAACCGCTGATTGCCGCAGCGATGAGCGCATACAAAACCCATTGCCAGGAATCACGATGCCGCGCGGAGCTTTCATAATCCGAGCGCAGCGTCAGCAGCGGCGAAATATTGCGAATGGCAACCAAGGGCAGCAGCGCGAAGAGCAGGGCCATCGTCAAGCCGACCAACATGCCTTCGCCGAGGGCGAGCCATGAAATCGAAGTTTCGAGAGTGACGGGCAAAAAATCGCTGAGCACGCGCGGCAACAGTGTTTGGATGTAAACGCCGATCAAGGCGCCGGCAAGCGAGCCGATCACACCCAGCGCCAGCGCTTGAATCAAGAAAATGTTGAACGTCTGTCGCGTTGCGGCGCCGAGACAGCGCAACACGGCAATCGCGCCCAATTTTTGTTTGATGTAAACATGCACGGCGCTGGCGACACCGACGCCGCCGAGCAACAACGCGATGAAGCCGACGAGGTTGAGAAAATTCGTCAGGTTTTGCATGGCGCGGCCCAAGGCTTCTTTTCTGCTCTCCACGGTTTCATAGCCCAAACGATATTGATCGAGATGCGGCTTGATGGCTTCGACCAATTTTTTCGTATCGACGCCGCGAGCGAATTTGAAATAAATACCGTAAGAAATTTGGCTGCCGCGTTGCACCAAATTCGTCTGCTCCAGATAGCTCAGCGGAAAATACACGCGCGGCCCGATAAAGGCGCTTGCGGCAGACTCGCCGGGCATTTTTTTGAGACGGCCGACGATGCGAAATTGCACCGCCCCGACTTTAATGGAGTCGCCGATCTCCGCGCCGTATTGCAACATGAGGGCATCTTCGACCAGCGCGTTTTGTCCGGTTCGAAACCCGCGCGTCGCTTCCTCGGGCACCGTTTCGATATCACCATAAAACGGAAACTCACCGGCCAGCGCGCGGATGCGCGCGAGCCGCGTGCCGTTGCTTTTGGGAAAATAAACCATGGACGAAAAACCAACCTCGCGCGATTGCTCGCCCCCGAGCGAGTCGAACAGCGCTTCGGTTGCCGCCGCAAAAGGCTGCCGGCTGCGAATGAACAAATCCGCGCCCAACAGCGACTTGGCCTGCTCATTAACGGCGTCGTCGAGATTTTCGCCCAGTGAGCTGATGGCGACGAGCGCGGCAATTCCTAGCGCGATGGACGACATGAACAGCAACAGACGGCGGCGATGGTTCCGGCTGTCGCGCGCGGCCATGCGCCAAATCCAGGGATCGAAGAGAGAAGGTTTGGTGGTCATGAGGTGTGAAACGTAATTGTAAAACGTAAAATAAAAATGACGAAATTTTTAAATTGCTTCTGCCGGCATTTTATCGGTATATTGGTGAGCAGTATTTTCATCCGCAATGACGCTGCCGCCTTTCAAGCGAATGAGGCGTTGGGTCCGCTGCGCCAATTCCAGATTGTGCGTCACCAGCACCAGCGTGGTGCGGGCTTCGCGGTTCAAGTCAAAAAGCAGGTGGACGACTTTCTCGCTGGTTTCGGCGTCGAGATTGCCGGTGGGCTCGTCGGCAAAAAGAATTTTCGGACGATTGATGAAGGCGCGCGCCAGGGCCACGCGTTGCTGCTCGCCGCCGGAAAGTTGTGCGGGATAATGCTGCAGGCGTTTTTCCAGGCCGACGCGCTGCAACAAATCCGTCGCGCGGGCTTTGATATTGTTTTCACCGCGCAATTCGAGCGGCACCATGACGTTTTCCAGCGCCGTCAAAGTCGGCAGGAGCTGGAAATTTTGAAACACAAAGCCGACGTGCTCATTGCGAACTTTAGCGCGCTCGTCTTCGTTTAATTGGTCAAGCGCGATGCCGTTGATGGCCACGGAGCCGGTGCTCGGCCGATCCAAACCGGCGCACAAACCGAGCAGCGTGGTTTTGCCGCTGCCCGAAGGCCCGACGATGGCGCAGGTTGCGGCTTCGTGCAATGAAAAGGAAACTTCGTTGAGTACGATGAGCGTGCGCTCGCCGCTATTGTAGCTTTTGCTCAAATTCAGAACGGATAAAACCGGGGAAGCAGGCATAGAAAGTGAAGAGTGGTTGAAAATTAAAATACAAAAACTTCTACAGGTCAAATCTACAAGATACAATGTACAAAAATCGGAGATAAAATGCGACGGTTGATTTGCATTTTTGAAGTTATGCTTTTGACGGCGGTTGGCGGAAATAGTTTCGCCCAAACTACGATTCCAACCGGTAACAAGAAAACGGCGACGATGAAGACGATTCTGTTTTTAGGCAATAGCCTGTCCGCCGGTTACGGCCTCGATCCGGAGCAGGCGTTTCCGGCGTTGGTGCAGAAAAAAATCGACTCGCTCCAATGGAACTTTCGCGTCGTCAATGCGGGGTTGAGCGGCGAGACCTCGTCGGGCGGCCTGCGCCGCGTCGATTGGCTGCTGAAAAATCGCCTTGAAGTTTTTGTGCTCGAATTGGGCGGCAACGACGGCTTGCGCGGCATCACCCTGGATTTGACGAAAAAAAATTTGCAGGCCATTATCGATCGCGTGAAAGCGAAATATCCCGATGTGAAAATTGTGATTGCCGGCATGCAAGTGCCGCCCAATCTTGGGCAAGACTATACCTCGCAATTTCGCGCGTTGTATGCGGAGCTGGCCAAAAAGAACAATGCGCGCTTGATTCCGTTTTTGCTGGAAGGCGTGGGCGGCGATCCGAAATTGAATTTGCCCGACGGCATTCATCCGACTGCAGCCGGGCATCGGATCGTGGCAAATAATGTTTGGAAGGTTCTGCTGCCGCTGCTCAAAACTTTGCAGGGATAGAAAATCCGCCGTGGCGGAATGAGGAACGAAAAGTAAAAACTGTATTTCTCAAAGCAAAACGCCGCTTGTTCTGACTCCACAAGCGGCGTTTCACAAAACTTCAGGCTTTGCTTTCAAAGCGAATCAAATGGCCTCGGCCTTACACCCGGACCACCCGACCTCTATTTGACAAACAGCATTTCATTATAAACCGGCAGCGGCCAATAATCGTCCGGCAGCGCCTTTTCCAATTTCGCGGCAACGGCGCGCACCGCGTTCATCGCGGGCAGCACTTTGTCGCGCATGTGATAGGCTTTTTGATGCACGGTGTCGCCGCCGAGATCGGCATTGACCGCCAGCAATTTATCCAGCGCGGTTTTGAATTCGTCGACGAAGCCGTTCACTTCATTCAACGTTTTGGTCACGCCAGCCGGATTCACGCCGCCTTGTTTCACCGCATTCACCGTGGTTGCCAGCTCGTGCAGATAGCGCACCGCCGCCGGCAGAATCATCGTCTGCGCCATCATCGCCGAAGTTTCGGCTTCGATGTTCACGGTTTTGAAATACTGATCGAACATGATCTCCGCGCGCGCTTCCAATTCGCGCTCGTTGAGCACGTGATATTTCTCCAGCAGCTTTTGGTTTTTCGCGTCGTGCAAACGCTCGATGGCGTCCAGTGTGTTGCGCAAATTGAACAGGCCGCGCTTTTCCGCCTCTTGATGCCATTCCGCCGTGTAGCCGTCGCCGTTGAAAATGATGCGTTTGTGTTTGCCGATGGTCTCTTTCAACACGGCGTGCAGCGCCTGCTCGAAGGGCACTTTGTTGTTGAGATGCGTTTCCACCGTTGCCGTCAGTTCGTCGATGGCCGCGGCGACAATGGTGTTGAGCACGACGTTCGGAAATGAGATCGATTGGCTGGAGCCGACGGCGCGAAATTCGAATTTGTTGCCGGTGAACGCGAACGGCGAGGTGCGATTGCGGTCACCGGCGTGGCGCGGCAGATGCGGCAGCACCGGCGAGCCGAGGCCGAGCAAATCCTTCGACTTGCTGCTTTCCGGTTTGCCTTTTTCGATTTGCTCGAAAATATCCGTGAGCTGATCACCGAGGAAAATCGACATGATCGCCGGCGGCGCTTCGTTGGCGCCGAGGCGATGATCGTTCGGCGCCGCGGCGACGCTGGCGCGCAGCAAATCCTGATATTCATCCACGGCTTTGATCACCGCCGCGCAGAAAAAGAGAAACTGCATGTTGTCGTGCGGCGTTTCGCCCGGCTCCAGCAAATTCATGCCGGTGTCGGTGGACATCGACCAGTTGTTGTGTTTGCCGCTGCCGTTAATGCCGGCGAAGGGCTTTTCGTGCAGCATGCAAACCAACCCGTATTTGCGGGCCGTGTTTTTCATGATCTGCATCATGATTTGCTGATGATCCGCGGCGAGATTGCTGTTTTCAAAAATCGGCGCAAACTCGTATTGGCCCGGCGCCACTTCGTTGTGCCGCGTTTTGATCGGCACGCCGAGACGATAAAGCTGATACTCGACGTCGGTCATGTATGCCAGCACGCGCTCCGGAATCGAGCCGAAATAATGATCTTCCAGCTCCTGGCCGCGCGGCGGCTTCGCGCCAAACAGCGTGCGGCCCGTGGTCACCAAATCCGGCCGGCGGAAGAAAAATTCTTCGTCGATCAAAAAATATTCCTGCTCGGAGCCGACGGTCGTATAAACTTTGTGAACATTCTTCACGTCGAACAACGCCAGCGCCCGCAACGCCTGCTTGTTCAATGCTTCCATCGAGCGCAGCAGCGGCGTTTTGTTGTCCAGCGCTTCGCCGGTCCACGAAGCAAACGCCGTGGGAATGCACAGCGTCGCGCCGTGATGATTTTTCATGATGAATGCCGGCGAGGTGGGATCCCATGCCGTGTAGCCGCGCGCTTCGAACGTCGCGCGAATGCCGCCGCTCGGAAACGACGATGCGTCCGGCTCGCCCTGAATCAAATCTTTGCCGGAAAATTTGGCGACGGCGCCGCCGCCCACGTTCGGCGTTACGAAACTGTCGTGTTTCTCGGCGGTCAGCCCGGTCAACGGCTGAAACCAGTGCGTGAAAT
The DNA here is from genome assembly GCA_964631505.1 of uncultured Cytophagia bacterium. Classification (GTDB taxonomy): domain Bacteria; phylum Zhuqueibacterota; class Zhuqueibacteria; order Zhuqueibacterales; family Zhuqueibacteraceae; genus Zhuqueibacter. The sequence continues at coordinate 7,811 of CAZVZZ010000008.1, read as the reverse complement.
GCGTCGCGCCGTGCTCCACCGCCCATTCTTTCATTGCCAGCGCCACCACATCCGCGAGTTTCGGATCGAGCTGCTTGCCTTTGTCGATGGTGTCGAGCAGGGATTGCAAAACTTCTTTCGGCAGTTTCTCGCGCATCACTTCCATGTTGAACGTGTGCTCGCCGAAAATCGCGTTGATGTCGGCCGTCAACTGCTGTGCCGGGGTGTCGTGCAACGACCAGCTTTTTGCCGCCGCAATCACGTCGTAACGCCGATTATTTTTAGACATGGGCAAATCCTCCTAAATTTAGGTAAGTAAGCACGTCAAATCCGGTCGCCGTCATCCGTTCACCGCTCCTCAGGCGCAGCCGATTTGAGACAGATGGATTATATTTTTTCGGGTTTGCATCAAAACCGATAGGTGTAAAATATAAAATAAATATTCTAAAAAGCAAGAATAATTTTGTTTTAAATAAAAAAAGAAGGCGATATTTGTATTTTACCTAATTTAGTTATGTATCAACTCCGGACTTAGAAGCACTTTCAGGATTCATTTATGATCTTCTGGTAAGTCAACCATTTTCGATGTGACAATCGCGCATGTCTCCGCGAACTCGCGTCGTATCAAAAAGCAGGCCACGTCGTCACATTTTAGTTACAAATTGCTATTGACTATTTAGAATTAGCTTTGTATATTCGACTACTCTTGTATTTTCTCCCTCGCGTGGAAGAACCGGGTAGGTTCGCGAGTAAACCTCGGAGAAAATGCAGCGCGAAAGAGCGGAGGAGAACTCAGCTCTCCATCCTTTTTTAATTGCTGGGTTTTGGCTTTGGCCGGAGCTTAAGCAATCTCACCTCATGGCGTTGTATGGTCGCGCGTGTAGGCTTGCGCGCGGTTTTGCCGGCGCCAGTTTTCCGGCAATGGTATTTTGTCTTGCTCGTGGTTGATGGGCTGTGAACGGGTAGGTGTTCTGTGCTCCAACGTGATCCTATTGTCATTCCGCGTGCGTTGTTTTGGATGCGTTGATCGTTTCAGTTTAAGGATGGAAGCGTGAAGAAACTCATTCAATTCTTCCTCAGTCTCGCGGTGCTGCCGCTGTTGCTGCCGTGGTACCTGTCGGAAAAAATTTTTGAATACCTCGTGCAGCCGCTGGTGTTCCGCCAATATCGCCTCGAGGTCGGCAAGCGCAAAAAGCTCGTCGCGTGGTCGCTTGTGCTGCTGCCGCTGATTTTGCTCGCCTTTTATTTGGTTAAAACTTCCTACGCTTTTTACTTGAGCAAAGGCTCGCTGCAGCTTGCCGCGTTGCACGGCGTCGATTTGCTCATCACGGTTTATAACGACGCGGTGCGGCTGCTCGCCAAATTGCTGCTGCCGCTCAACACCGTTCTTATTTACCGGCAGGGCGGCGAGGTGGGCTGGACATTATTGCTCTTTTCGTTTTACGTTTTATTTCTGCCGGTATTGTTTGTCGGCAACCTCGGCTTTCGCTGGTTTGCCACGACGCGTTCGTTGAAACAGGCGGTCAAGCTGCGCAATCAGGCGATCCGCGACGTCAACATCGTGCGCTTTGCGGAGCTGGCAAAAGACGACGAGATTTTTTTCGGCATCGACATCAACCGGCAGGGCGCGCCGTTCTTTGCCAAAACCAAATGGCTGCAGGGACATATACAAGTCATCGGTGCGCCGGGCAGCGGCAAAACCGAGAGCATTATTCAGCCGCTGTGGTTTCAAGCCGTGCGGCGCAACGTGCCGACGATTGTGCTCGACGGCAAAGCCGCCGGGCAAAACATCGACCGGCTTTATACGATTGCCAGCTCGCTGGCGCAGGGCCATGAAATTATTTATTTCAACCCTGCTGATCCGGAACGCTCGGCAACTTACAATCCGCTGCGCCGCGGCAATATCGCGGAAATCAAAAACCGCCTGCTGGCGAGTTTAAGCGCGACGAATATTTCCGCGGCCACGCGTGAGCGGCTGGATTATTACCTCAACCTTGCGCTGCGCGCCATCAAAGAAACCGGCGCGGTGCTGACGCTGCACGAATTGGCGCAATATTTTCTCTCCAAGACGCACGTGCACGATCAACTGCGCCGTCTCAACGATCGCTACGTGCACGACGGCGTGTCGGACTGGCTGAAAAATTATTCGACGTTTCAAACCGAAACCGCGCTCTTCGCCGAGTTGCTGCGCGAGATCGATCAATCCGAATATGCGTGGCTGCTCGACGTCGCGGAGCCGGATTTGGATATTCTCGACGTTTATCAGAAACGCAAAGATTGCTATTTCTCTCTTCCGATCGGGCCCGGCAACACGGCCATGAGTTTTCTCGGCCAGCTTATCCTCGGCGATATTCTCGCCACGTTTCACCAACTCGGCCTGCAGGGCAATCACGCCCACATTAAAACCGGCGACGGCTTGCTCGTGATCGACGAAGTCGTGAAGTTTCTCAATCCGCAATTTATCGACTTGCTGCGCGCGAGCCGGAACCTCGGCGTCAGCGTTTGTTACACCAATCAATCGCTCGCGGAAATGGAAAATCCGGAGCTGCATCTTACGCGCGCGTTTGTCGATCAGCTCGCCGATCACACCAACGCCATGTTTTGTTTTCATCTCGGCAGCCCCGAGAGCATCGAGGCGATTTTGAATCGTATCGGGCCGGAACGCAAAATCGAAGCCGCCAGCCCGCCGCCGGATAAAACCGGCAAAAAAGATAAAAAAGAAGCGCCGCCAACCGCGCCCAAGGAAATCGTCATCGATCCGAAATTTCTGCGGCATCTCGAAGTCGGCCGTTGCGTCGCCTTCGTGCGCCAGCCGCGTGTCCTGGGCGTTTTAAAAACCGGCTATTTTAAATTTGACAAACTGCTGCCGTACGTGCGGCGCGATGGCGAGGCCAAGACCTTGAAAAGATAACTTTTGCCGCCGACCCTTCAGGGTTTGCGTCTCAAGACGTTGCGACGAAACTCATTTTGCTCATTTTTGAACAATGAAGTTTGATTTTGAGCAAAAATTCCGGTCGAGCTTGGGTGTTAACTGGTTTGAATTATGAGAATGATCAACTTACGCATGCTTCAAGGTGCTGCAGTAATGGCATCGTGCTTGCAAGTTTTATCAAGTTACCAAAAGGTCCGTGGCAGCAGCAACCCGGCCTTTTTTAGTCTTGGTCATGCAGCGCGAGCCGTACAATTAATTTTTTAAAATCATAATCCCAAAATCCCTTCATACTTCACGGAGGAAAATATGCAGACGATTTTTCAAGCTCTGAACAACATCATCAACGCGGTGGTGCTCATTGCCTCGTTGGTTCTCGTCGTGGCGTTGATTAACGCCGGCCTCAACATGGCCAGTGCGGACGGCGGCCGGCAGGAGAAAGCAAAAAAACAAATCATCGGCATCGTCATCGCCGCCATTTTGATTTTCGGCGCGAAGTTCATCGTGCCGGCGATCATCAACCTCGTTCCCGGTGCGACCGGCGTGGCGTTTTAAGCTCGTAGTTGCGCCCTTATGCGCTGAATCTCTGAATTTCTAAACATCAACCCCTGAAGGGGTTACTACGAACATTCATGGAAGAAAAATGTTACCGTGACTTGCAGAGCCGCGGCGAGATTGCCGGCGTCGGCCTGTTTGCCCTGTTTGCGCTGCTCGCCGTGCCGATTGTGCTCTTTCCGATCTTTACGTTGTTGAATGTGAGCTTTTTTTATATTCTGCTTTTGGAGTTGATGTTGTTTTTCGTGTTCCGGCAGGGAAATCGCGTTTCACCGTTCGAGCACGGCCTGTTATCGTATGTGTATTACAATTTCATCTGGCCGCGCAAACTGTCGGCGTATCGTTTGGAGGAGCGGGAGTATTTGGTGCAGCAGAAGCAAAAGAGTTAGCGATTGACAAGGAAATTTTTCCTTGGCAAATTTGTAAAAACGAGTCCCCGCGGATTGAAGAAGCCCGCGGATAAAAAATTTCATCAGCGGGCTTCTTCAATCCGCGGGAAAATCAAACGCTTTCAAAAATTGTATTTCATTACGAGTTGACCGAATTGCATTGCCGTTGACTTCTCCCGATGCTCATGTTGTTGACACGCTAATTTTATGGCTTACATCAAACTAACCGAACGTCATCTTCCGCCGGAGCGGCCGGCGCTGGCAAAGGCACTGCCGTATCTCGATCTGCTGGACGATTTTGTGATCAAGAAAAACGGCAACTTCGTCGCCGGCTTTGAGATTTTGCCGCTCGATAACATGGGCATGTCCGCCGATGATTACCTCACGCTCGGCACGCGGCTGGAAAACGTGTTGAATCAGGTGGCAGAAGGCATCAACCTGCAATTCCTGTACGACTTCAATTATTATCCATATAAAAACGATTTCGTTTACACCGACGATCACGTGCTGGATTTTTTTAAATTCCGGCGGCACCAGTATTTTTCGTTTTACAAATACCTCACCTGCCGGATGCATCTGTTCGTGGATTTCGACGCCGGTCACGCGTTGCGCATGCCCTACAATATTTTAATGAATGCAACCACCGCCGCGCAACGTTTGCAGCAGGAGCATGCCAAGCTGGTTCTCGAAAAAAATCAGGATCTCAAAACGCTCAAAACCAATATCGAGAACACCGGCATCGGCTTGAAGCGCCTGAAAAATGCCGAGCTGGCGAACGTATTGCACAAAGCGTTGAATTTGACCGCGGAAGATTTCACCGGCCAACTGTCGGGGCGGGCGATCAACAACGAATTGGCCCATCGCGATTATCAAATTGAAAAAGGTTATTTGAAAATCGGCTCGCAGTATGTCGCCTGCCTGTCGCTCAGCCTGCTGCCGGAGATGACGCGGCCGCATTCGAGCTTTAACGGCATTCCGCTGCCGTATATTTTTCCGCTGCTGCACAATCTGCCGTTCCCGCATCGCGTCGCGCTGTCCACGCAAAATTTGAACATGGAAAAAGAAACCGCGTGGCTGTCGCGGCAGTTGAATTTCACCCGCTTCATCATGGGCTTCTCGCGCAATCGCGAAGGCCGCAAGAGCGAAGTGCGCTATCGCCAGCTCAACGATCTGCTCGACGAAATTTATCATCAGCACAAAAAGCTCGCGAGCCTCAGCTTGAACGTGATCATTTACGACACCGATCTCGAGCGGCTCAATCAAAAAATCAATCACGCCAATCTCGCGTTCAGCGCGGTGGATAAAGCGCAGGCGGTTCTGGAAACGCTCGACGTGTTGCCGATTTTCGTCAGTTGCTTGCCCGGCAATTCTTCGGAGAATTATCACCGGCTGATCGTCAAAACCTCCAACGCGGCGCAGTTCGTCAATTTGACGAATTTTAATCGCGGTTATCATCACGGCATCGTGCTGAAGAATCGCAACAGCGAGCCGATTCTGTTCGATTACTTCGAGCCGCAGCTCAATTCGTGGAACAGCATCATCATCGGGCCGACCGGCACCGGCAAAAGTTATTTGATGCAGGCGCTGTTGCTGCAAATGCTCGAACAGGGCGTGAAAATTTTCGGCCTCGACGTCGGCGGCGTCGGCGACACCGGCGGCTCGTATAAAAAAATGATCACGCTGTTGAAAGGCCGTTATGTCGAGTTGAACATCGACCACCCGATTCCGCTCAATCCGTTCGCGCTGATCGGGCAGAATTTTGACACCAAGAAGCAGCTTTTTCTCCGCGCTTTTATCGAGAAACTGATTTTAGAGCGCGAGCAAACCTCGATTTCGAAAGTCGAACAGGCTTTCATCAGCAAAGCTCTGGAGAAATACGTCGCCGAATTCCGCGGCCGGCGCAATCTCAAAACGTTCGTCGATTTCTTCGCGCAATTGAGCGATCCCGAAGGTTACGTTGACGTAAAACTGCTGGCGCGCAAAATGTACATGTACACCCACGGCGAGTACAGCCGTTTTCTGTGCGCCGACGACATGATCGATATTCGCGAGGATCTCGTGTGCTTCGATTTGAAGGGCCTCGAGTCACACCCGGATTTGCAGGGCATCATCGCGATCATCATCACCGGCCTGCTGTGGGAATTGATGGAGCGCCACATCGCCGACCATAAAGTGATTTTCGCCGACGAGCTGTGGAAAGTGCTCGGCGACAACAGCACCATCGGCCATCTGGTGGTCGAGCTGTTCCGCACCGCGCGCAAAATGGGCGCCGGCATCTTCGCGATTTCGCAGTCGATTGAAGACATCGAAAAGGTGAGCTTCTCCTCGCCGATCAAAGACAATGCGCTGAATCATTTCATTCTCGCGCACAAACCGAAGCAGATGGACTCGCTCAGCCGCGCCTTCGGTTATGGCGAGCGGGAACTTTCGCTGATTTCCAGCTTACAACGAGGCGAATTCTTTCTCGACCGCGACGGCCGCATGACCGTGCTCAAAGTCGATATGAGCGTGTTCGATCATTATCTGTTTACGACGAATCGGCAGGAGAACAATTGGTTGGAAGCGAAGCTGGACAAAAACAAAGGCGATCTGTTGAAAGCCATCACCGAGATCGCCCGCGAAAAGGAGAGTGAGCATGAGTTGTCACCGTACCTCCTTTAAGAAAACAGCAAACAGCAAAAAGCAAAAAGCAATTTTACGCCTGCAACTTCCGGCGCGCCATTTGCTCTTTGCCTTTTGCTTTTTGCTCTTTGCTCTTCCCACAAGGGCGCAGTTCCTCGATCCGCAAAACGGCGTGATCATCAGTGTGCTGCGTGAGATTTCGCTGAAGCATCAGTTGGGTTTGGAAGAGCAGCGCATACAGACGGCGAAAATGGTGCAGCAACTCAAGCAATTTTATGACACCTACACGTTGCTGCGACAAGACGCGGAATTTACGCAAAGCTTATATCGCGATTTCAAGGCGATTGACAACATGCGGTTGAATAACACGTTTGCGGTTTCCAATTTTATTTTAAATGCCGACCGATTGAATTATTGGCTCCCCGGTATGTCGCAGGATGTCAGCCGCACGGCGATGGACACGCAGGCATTGCTGAACAATGCCGACGAACTGCGGCGGACGTATGAAAGTTTCGCGCTGTCCACGCAGGACGCCGATGCGCCGCAAGATGCGGAGACGCGCCGCGCCAATGCGATCATCGGACAGGAAGCATTTTCCAAAGCACTGTTCGAGCAATCGCTGCGCAATCAACAAATGGCGAAAACGTACGACTCGATGGCGGTGGAATTATACCGGCAGGTGAAAGACCGGCGTAACAAATTTACCGAAGCCGAACGCACGCAGTTTTTAATCGAAAGCGTCAAGTTGCGCGAGCTTTCCAATTCTTATTACGAAAAATATCTCAAGTTCGCGCAGGAGGCGCACAACACCGAGCTGAACATGTTCGACCAAAAGCTCGATCTGTTGCGCTCGAAAACGAATTGGAAAGCGATGAAGAATCAGGTCAACCGCACCTCGAAAGTACGCTACGGTTTTTTTGATATTACGCCGGCGGTGATTGAATAGATGCTGGATGCCTGATGCTGGATTCTCGTGTTAGAAGGATCAAGCGTCCAGCATCAAGGATCAAGGATCAAATCCATGTTAGAAGTATTCTTCAGCCCAACCTTCTTCAGCTCCGTGCACCAAACGGTGAACGAGATCATCCGCATTGCGACGATTTTTTTGACGCTGGGCGTGGTGGTGTATTTCATCGGCATGGTGTTCCGGCTGAGCACGAAAGACGGCGATGACACGACGTATCGCATTTTTTTCGTCGTGTTCACGGCGATTGGGCTGGCGACGTATCGCATCTGGGCGGTGTGGCTGGGGAAAATTTTCGTGCTGCTGGCGCGCGCGATCTTCGATCTCGACAACGGCAACATCATGACGGACTATCTCGCCAAATTTTTTGCGG